>CAJQKQ010000044.1 GCA_905478925.1 uncultured Verrucomicrobiales bacterium | reverse complement strand
TTCTTCATCTCAACGAAAACCTAACCGGCTTAAGGCCGCCATCAGAGGAAATGAATTCTCTGGCTGGCACGATTTGCGCTGAGTCACACTATCAAAGAGCTTGTATCGAGGGGACTAAAAAGCCGATAGGGTAATCACTTACCGCCATCGACCGTCAGTCTCTCGCGCCGCCCGCTTTCGTGACGACGGGGAGACTCTAGTCTCGCATCACCGGACGGGTCAATCTGTTTCTGGCCTTTTCCTCACTTTTTTTAAAGGAGTGTCGAAGCCATTGATTTGCAATAGTTAAGCATTGGAGAGTCGACTTCCTACGAGCAATAATTCGCCTCAAATTGGCGGCTATAACGCACACGACACGATTCAAACCAGCCGATTCACGGAGAGCCCGATCGTGGCGACTCCATGAGGCTACGGATACGCTTTTCCCAACGGTCCGGCGAGGTATCCGCGAGAAACGCGGTGGTTTGTGCAGGAGTCGGCGGTAGTCCCGTGAGATCTAGGAAAAGGCGGCGAATCTGGATTTCCAGCGGAGCTTCGGGGCTGGGTGCGAGACCTTCCTTTGCCAAACGGGCACGTATAAAGTTATCTACTGGATTCGTAGTAAGTTTTTCCGTAAACGGGGCTTTCACCGGAGTTTCGAAAGCCCAGTGATCCTCATAGACCGCACCGTTGGCGATCCATGTTTTGAGGGTTTCGATTTGTTCCGATTTGAGCGGCACGAGGTGAGCCTCCGGAGGCGGCATGGTATTGTCCGGATCGGTATCTAGGATGCGCTTGATGATCGCGCTCTCCATCGGCTTTCCCGGGATGATGGCCGGGCCTTCGTCGCGCAGTGCGAGGGCTTCCTCGCTGATATCCAAGCGTAGCTCCCCTCCGCGGTGCTCGGGATCGGTGCCCGTGGCAGAGGAAGCACGCAAACAGTCAGAACAGTCAGGCGAATGTGATCTCGGAAAAACATGGCGAGTGTAAGTTAGTCCGAACAGTTTACCTGAGTCGCAGGATCCCGGTAAAAAGCAATACGCGCGCATTGCCCAGACGATAGCTATTTCTTCAGTTTGGCTTTGAGTTTCGCTACGATTTCCGGATTTTTAGCCGCGAGGTCGTTTTTCTCAAGAGGGTCGTTTTTCAGGTCGTAGAGGACAGTCGTTGCGGGAACTCCAGAATACTTACGGTCGGGTTTCACAGGGCCGGGGACGATGAGTTTCCACCAGCCTTCGATCACCACGTCGGCAATCAGGCTCTTCGAAGGGTCTTTGAGGTCTGCGATGTCGTGGGTGTAAGCTTCTACAAAAACGGTGTCGCGCGCCTTTAGTGCTTTCTGATCCATCAGGTTCAGTCCTTTAAGATCGCCGGGGTTCTCTGCGCCGGTGATGTCGAGGATGGTCTTCGGGAAGTCGAGGATGTGGGCCAGCGTTTCGTCATCGCGCTGTGGCTTCACTTTTCCAGGCCAGCGGACGAACATCGGCGTGCGGATGCCTAGCTCGTAGGGGGAAAGCTTTGAGCGGTCGTGTGCATGGGCGTATTCGGCATCCCAGCCGTTGTCGGCGAGGTAGAGGATCACAGTGTTTTCCTTCAATCCGTTTTTCTCAAGATACTCGTCCAGCTCAGCGCAGGTGTTGTCGAACCACTCGCACATCGCGTAATATTTCTCGGCGGCCTTGGTCGGTCCCTTGCCTTTGTATTCCTTAAATATTTCCTTAGGCGGATTGTGCGGGGTGTGAGGGAGGAATGGCGCGTGCCAGATGAAGAATGGCTTATCCTCGGCCTTGGCGGTTTCGATGAAATCGTAGATCGGCTTCATGCCTTTACGGCCGATCTCTAGTCCTGCATCCCCGTGGCGCCCTGCGGTGCCCGTCATGCCATGGGTGAAGCCGACGTCCTTGTAGGTGACGTTCCAGATTTTCCCGGTTTGGAAAGTCAGGTAGCCGGCCTCGGTGACGGCTTTGGGAAGCGTCAGGGAGTTTCCGAGAAGCTGCTCGGCAAGTGCCTCGCGATGGCCGGGTTGCGAGCGTTTGCCGGAAAGGTCGTTCCCGGTGATGCCATGCTCGCTTGGTAGTTTGCCTGTGAGCAGGCACGCCAGTGAAGGTGAGCAGACGGGCATGACGTAGCCGCGCGTATAGAGCAAGCTCTCCGCCGCCATCTTGTCGAGATGCGGGGTCTTGATCCTATCGTGCCCCATGAAGCTGTAGTCGGCGAAACCCTGGTCATCGGAAATGATCAGGATCACGTTGGGCTTGGAAGGCTCGGCGGCACCGAGGCTCAGGGCGAAAACTACAAACAGCAGGGAGAGGAGTTTTTTCATAGGTTGAATATTTGTGACTTTATACGGCAGATTTTGTGAAATTCTTCGTTTTTAGTCAAAAAAAATCCTAACATATTCAATCCAACATCAGCCGATGTTAGCAAACGGAGGAGGCCGCAAAAATCGCCAGGCAGGTAATCGGGTCATAGGTCAAAGCCGGATGCCGCAGTTCACGCGCCCGCAAGAATCTCCAGCATACCCGCGAGACTGCGGGCGAGCTTCCCTACGTTGAGAAGCCCACCTTGCTCCTGAGCCAGCATGGTTCAGAACTGTCGCAAGGTTTCGGCGGAAATCCGCGAGCCAAGCTGCGGGATATCACGTTCCAGACAACTTCTCAAAAACTCCTCGCGCCATCTCATGGTTTTCGGGTCGCGATCCTGCAAGATAGCCATCCGGGAAACATCCTTACAATCGTGGATCTGTATTCCACGATTGTAGGGTTAAAATGGACGGAGAATTGGAGAGCTTCCGAAAGCGCCAGGGTTGCCGGGCAGCAGGATGCAGCCTCTCCTTGCTTACGTCGGCTGCTCGCCGCGGGCCATGACTACCTTGCCGGTGCGCACGGTCTCGATGATCTCGTATTGGGAGAACATGATGACGGCGGCATCGAGCTTGGGGCTGTCGCCAGTGATCATAACGACCATTGAGCTCGGGGTGAGGTCCACGGTTTTTCCGCTAAAATGCTCGGTGATTTGAAGAGCGGCGGAGCGATCATCTGTGGAGCAAAGGATCTTGATGAGGATCATCTCCTTGGTGACGGAGTTGTTGCTGGTGTGTTCGAAACAATGGATGACATCGATCAGCTTGTTGACCTGCTTGATGATCTGGTCGAGACCCGCAGGATCGCCGGTGATTCCGATGGTCATCCGGGAAAAGGACGGGTCGCGGCCTTGCGAGACGACGAGGGAGTCGATGTTGAAGCCGCGACGTGAAAAGACCTGACAGATCCGCATGAGCACGCCGGGCGCGTTGTTCACGAAGATGGAAAGGGTATGGCCGGAGCCGCCGAGGTTCGGCGCGACGGGAGTGTCTGTGGTGGTAATCATTTTCTGAAACTCTAAATTTTAAATTTTAAATCCCAAGCAAGATCAGGTGGAACCGACGGGTTTGGCCATCTTGGTTTTCGGGGCCTCGGTGATCATGTCTTCGAGGGCGGCGCCTGCGGGGATCATCGGGAAGACGTTGTCGGTCTTGACGCACTCGGCGTGGATGAGGATGGGGCCGTCGTTGTAGGCGAGGGCTTTCTCAAGCTGCTTGGTGACATCCGCCGGGCGCTTGATGTAAACGGAGGGGATGCCATAGGCGGCGGCGAGTTTACAGAAATCCGGGTTGCCTACGAGATCCACGCCGGAGGTGCGGTCTTCGTAGAAAAGCTCCTGCCACTGGCGGACCATGCCGAGGTAGTGGTTGTTGAGCACGACGATTTTCACCGGCAGCTTATGGATAGCCGCGGTGGCGAGTTCGAACAGGGTCATCTGGAAACCGCCGTCGCCGGAGATAGAGATGACGGTCTTGTCCGGACAGGCAAACTGTGCGCCGATGGCGGCGGGGAAACCGAAGCCCATCGTGCCGGCACCACCGGAGGAGAGCCAATGGAAGGATTCGTGGTTCTTGTAAAACTGCGCCGCCCACATCTGATGCTGACCGACGTCGGTGGAGACGATGGCCTCGCCATTGGTGAGATTGTAGAGCTCGTCGATCACCTGCTGCATGCGGAGGCCGCCCTGCTTCTTGTAACCGAGAGGGAATTTCTTTCTGTAACCGTCCAGCTTCGCATTCCATTCAGGATGTTTCGCAGGTGCGATCTTCTCGTTGATCTCCGCGATAGCAGCTTTCGCATCACCTACGATCATCACATCCGGCTGGATCATTTTCCCTGCCTCGGCGGGGTCGATGTCGATATGGATGATTTTCGCGTCCTTACAGAATTTCGAGGGCTGGCCGATAATGCGGTCGTCGAAGCGTGAGCCGATATTGATCAGCAGATCGCACTCGACCATCGCTTTGTTCGCATAAGCAGTGCCGTGCATACCGAGCATGCCAAGCGAGAGCGGATGATTTTCGGGGAAAACGCCTTTTCCGAGCAGGGTCGAAGTGACCGGGCAATCAAGGGTCGTCGCAAGGTGCATGAGCTCCTTGTCGGCACGGGCGATCATGCAGCCCTGTCCGGCGAGGATCACCGGGCGCTTGGCATTTGCGATGAGAGCGGCGGCGGCTTTCACGCCTTCCGGGCAGATATCGAAGTCCTTCTCCGGATTGTAACCGGGGAGATTGATCTCCGGTTCCATCTCACCGCTGAACGGCCCCTGCGAGATATCCTTGGGCACATCGATGAGCACCGGGCCGGGACGACCCGTGGTGGCGACATGGTAGGCCTCGCGGGCGACGCGCGGAAGGGCGTTGGAGTCTTTCACCAACCAGTTGTGCTTCACCACCGGAATGGTGATGCCGAAAATATCCGCCTCCTGGAAAGCGTCCTTGCCGAGCATCCACGTAACCGTCTGGCCGCAGATCACGATCATTGGCACGGAGTCCATCATCGCCGTCATCAGACCAGTGACGGTATTGCCCGCACCGGGGCCGGAGGTGACCAGTACAGCGGCGGGTCTGCCGGTTGCACGCGCATAGCCATCGGCCATGTGAACCGCTCCCTGCTCGTGGCGGACGAGGATGAACTTCATCTTCGTTTTGACCGTCTCGAGCGCATCAAAGATAGGAATGGCCGCGCCACCCGAGTAACCGAAGATGTATTCGATCCCGAGGTCATCGAGAGTTTTGATGAGCGCCTGTGCGCCGTCGAGTTGTTGCTTGCTCATGTAATTTGGGGCTAGAGGCGAATACTTACTGCAAAACCACAAGAATAACAATCGAAAATTAACGAAATTCCGGCAAGTTTGTGCTTTCTTGGATAGATTCATTCCGAAAATTCAGATTTCGACCCGAAAGACTGCATTTCAGATGATCGAGGTCCGTAAAATTATTAACATCGGGGTCGTCGCATACCGGTTGCACGTCGCCGCGAAGTGCCGTAGCAGTGGCGCAAATGATTTCCTTCTCTATCTTCAATATCCCGGTGCGAGTTCAGCCATGGTTCTGGATCACGATGGCACTGATCGGCGGTGCCCTGGGCGCAGACACCAAACAGGCGCTTTTCAAAATCCTTCTGTTTCTGGTCGCGGGCTTCATATCCATCCTCGTCCACGAACTCGGGCACGCCCTAACAGCAAAGCACTTCGGGAAGCGAGTCGAGATCGTGCTTCAGGCCTTCGGCGGCTACGCGGCATACAGCGGCGGCGCCCCCCTGAGCCGAAAGAAAACCTTACTTATAACTGCCGCGGGGCCGGCAATCCAGGTCTTGCTTGGTTTCGTGGTGCTGATGTTCGCCGGTCAATTCGACGGAATGAGCCCTCAAGCGATGTACTTCCTGCGCATCCTCTATGGCATCAGTTTCTTCTGGGCCATCCTCAACCTTATTCCCGTCCTCCCGCTGGACGGTGGCAGGATCATGGAAAGCCTGCTGGGGCCGCAACGGATCCGGCTGACCCTGAAGATTTCCATGGCTGTCGCGGTAGGCATCGGGTTGCTTGGTCTCACGATAACCAAAAGCTACCTGCTCCCGATCTTCATGGGCATGATGGCCTACGAATCCTACAAGGCGCTCCAACAGGTCTCTTACCGCTAGGTCCAGAGCAGCCGCAGCGCGGCGACGAAGGCGAACCCGACGATCATCCACTCGAAGACCGCCTGCGGCACCCGGCCGATCAGCCAGCGCCCGGCGATGATCCCCAGCACGACGCCCGGCAGGAGCTTCAGATTTACCAAAAGGCTTTCCGAAGTGATGAGGGAGAGGTGGGCGTTGAGGGGGATTTTGATGAGGTTCACCAGCAGGAAAAACCGCGCCCCGATCCCTATCATCTCCATCTTCGGGAGGCGGCGGGCAAGGAAGTAGAGCTGGATCACCGGCCCGGCTGCGTTGGCAAGCATGGTGGCGAAACCGCCCAATGCCCCCGCTGCGATCCCGAAGCCGTGCGATTCCGAAAGCCTATCGAAAAAGACCGGCCTCAGTTTCCGGAAAGCCTGGATCAGGACCATGGCAAGCACGCAGCCACCGATGACCCGCCGCGCCACTGTGTCGTCGATTTCACCGAGCAGCCACCAGCCAAGAAGAATGCCGACAAGGGTGGCGGGCAGGAGCTTCCAAACAGGCTTCCAGGACCCGTGTTTCAAGAAAGCCGGATACGCCATTAGATCCGCCGCGATAAGAAGTGGCAGAGCAAGACCGACGGAAGCCTTCGCTCCATAAATATCTGCAAGCAAAACCACAGACACCATCGAGATCCCACTGAACCCAGCCTTCGCCAGGCCGATGCAAACGGCGGCGACGAGCGCGATGATGAGTATTTGCGGGTCGTCCGGCATCCGCAGGGAGATTGGACGCCGCAGGGCGGCGTTAGAAGGTATTTATGTGGCGTGAGTGGATTGGGCTACTGGCTGCCGGGGCGACGCAGCTGTTCTGCAAAAAGCCTCCGAAGCTCACCGGTATCTGGCACGGTGATTCTACGGCCATCGAGTTCTTCGGTCCACGAGAGGAACTGGAGGCTGGCTGACCATTCCCGACTACCAGATTTTTCGTAGTTCGTTCATGCGACCTTCCGGAAACGGCGAAAAGAAAAACCGCAGTGGTGCCCATTGAGGCGATGAGCGCGGAGGCGTTCCTCGGAATAGCTGTGCGATACCTGAGCGCTCGTCTGTAGAATACCTGGGGGCAAACAAGTGGTTTGTCATTCCAGCAGCACCGGAGGACACTTGTCACCGCGATGCTCCGCATTATCCGCCACACCCTACGCTTCCCCTTTCTCAGCGGCCTCTCCCTGCTGCTGGCTGTCGCCTGCACCTCGCTCGTTCTGGTGCTGCCGGGCATCACCATGCGTTTCATCGACGTGATCATCGGCCAGAACCGACCGGATCTCATCGTTTCCACCGCCCTGATCGGTGCGGGTGCGATCCTCGCCCGGCAGATTCTTTTCACCTTCCGCTCCTACCTGAACAACCACCTGGAGCTGAAGCTCACCCACGTCATCCGCGTCGAGCTCTACGACAAGCTCCAGCGCCTCCCCATCCCGTGGTTTGATAAAAACTCCTCCGGGGAAATCATGTCCCGCGTCTCCAGCGACGTCCCGGCCACGAACCGCGTCATTATCGAGGGGCTGGATCAAGCCATCGCCTCCGTTCTGCAGTTCCTGATCGTCCTCGGCTACATGCTCTACCACTCCTGGGAGCTGACCCTCATCGTCCTCGCTCCCCTTCCCTTCATCGGCTTCATCACCATCTGGTGGTCGAAAAAGGCGGAGCCGAAATGGACGGCGTCGTCCGAAGCCTCCTCCGCGCTCAACGCCATACTCCACGACAACCTCGCCGGCATCCGCCAGATCAAAGCCTACACCGTCGAGCCACGGGCGCTCTCCGATTTCGACGAAGCCTCGCAGCGCGCCGGTGACAAGCAAATGGATGTCATGAAAGGCCAGGCCATCGTCTGGCCCAGCGTTTCCTTCATCGCCGAGGCCGGCATCATACTCATGGTCGCCTTCGGCGCGTGGTGGACGCTCAACGGCAACCTCCCCGCCACCGGCGGCACGGTCATCGCCTTCCTGGTCGCATGGGGTTTCCTTTTCGAGCCAATTTCAAAAATTAACCCTCTCTCCCAGACCTTCACCAAAGGCCTCGTTTCCGCGAAACGCGTCTTCGCCATCATCGACAGCCCGGATGAAACCCACCTCACCGAGGGCGAACGCCCCTCCACATTCACAGGAAAAATCGAACTCCGCGACGTGACGTTTTCCTACAACCCGGAAACCACCGCACTCCGCGGGATCAACCTCACCGCCCTTCCCGGCCAGACCATCGCCCTCGTCGGCTCCACTGGCTCTGGGAAATCCACCCTGCTCAACCTCCTCGCCCGCTTCTACGAACCCAACTCCGGCGAAATCCTCCTCGACGAAAATCCCATCTCCGATCTCTCCAAGGAATGGCTGCGCGACCACATCGGCTTCGTCACCCAGGATCCCTTCCTCTTCAATACCACCCTCCGCGACAACCTCACCCTCGCCAAACACGAAGCCACCGACGCCGAACTCTGGGAAGTCCTCGAAGCAGCCAACGCCGCCGAGTTCATCCGCGCCCTCCCCGAAGGCCTCGACACTGTCGCCGGCGAACGCGGCATCCGTTTCTCCGGCGGTGAGAAACAACGCCTTTCCATCGCCCGTGCCCTGCTCAAAAACCCGCCCCTCCTGCTGCTCGACGAAGCGACTTCCGCCCTCGACAACACCACCGAGAAACTCGTCCAGCAAGCCCTCGACCGCCTCCGCGCGAGCCGCACCTCCTTCGTCATCGCCCACCGTCTCTCCACCATCCGTGATGCGGATCTCATCTGCGTCCTCCATGAGGGAAGAATCGTCGAGAGCGGAACGCACGAGGAGCTACTGGAATTAAACGCCCACTACGCAAAGCTGCAACGGGGCAAAAACCCCTAAATATGGAGCGCGGCTTTTCAAACCGCTGTCTGATACTCCGCCCACCATTCGGCGACGAGCCCATTGAATCCAGCCTTCCGAAAGCGGGTTAAAAACCCGCGCTCCCTACCCCACCACCTCCAGCCCCGCATATTCAGCCAGCACCTTCTGCCTGCCATCAAACGTTAAAAACTTCTTCGCCCCCAGATGCACCGCCGTTGCCACATGGAGAATGTCTAGGGTTCTGTGTCCGCCCGAAGAGGTCATCTGGACTGAGAAAGACCTCGAAAGCCTCAGCACGGCGTCCATATCGAACGGCACTTGCCGGTTAATCCCCGCAGCAACATCCGTTTCCCAGTTTCGGATCATTGTGTTCGCCTCTTTGCGCGAATAGCCGCGCGTTTTATCGTTGGAATACAGCCAAACCTGTAGCTCTGTGGCTTGGAAGAATTCAAATTCAAGCAGCGCCGTGTAATGGAGCAACTCACTTAGATTCTCGCGGATTTCCACTGCGCGGTCGGTATGATCCTGTTGCCTGTATATTGAGCAAAGGAAACTCGTATCCGGGTAGTGAATCATGGCTCGCCCGTCTCGAAAGCACGCATTTCATCGACTTCCTTTTGGGTGAAAAACCTATCTCCCCATGTCTCCTTAAGCCGCGCCTTGAAATCAGGCAATTCCGGCATCGGTTTCGCCACCGTCTTCTCCGACTGAATCCGCGCAATCGGCTTTGAGTGCTTTGTAATAATGATTTCCTGCCCCCCTTCCAACCAAGCCTCAATCTTCGGGAAATCGTAACGCAAATCACGGACTGTCGCTGTTTTCATAACATCACAAATTTATGATGTTCTCCGAAAAAGTCAAGCCAGCATGGAGCGCGGCTTTCAAAGCCGCTTTCTCACGCTCCGCTCACTATTCGGCCACGAACCCATTGAATCCAGCGGCTTTCAAAGCCGCGATCCACAAGCCGCCTCCGCGCATTTCAATCCATCCAGCGCCGCGGAAACAATCCCGCCTGCATATCCCGCTCCCTCTCCGCAGGGAAAAAGCCCGGAAACTTCCGGATGCTCCAATGTCACCCCGTCACGCGGAATCCGCAGCGGAGACGAAGTCCGCGTTTCAAATCCCAACAGCAAGGCCTCAGATGAAGCATAGTTTTTGATCTGACGGTTGAACAGCTTCAGCCCCTCTCGCATACGCGACGTGATCCCCTTCGAAAGAAGCTCATGCAACGGCGCAGGATTCACCCCGGGGAAGTACGATGTTTCTGGTAGATCTGCCGAGATCCTCCCGGAAATGTAATCCACCGCCCGCTGCGCCGGAGCCACCTGGCCCAGCACCGCGTTTCCACCCGCGATCTTTGCGGAGCGTTCGATCATTTCCTGGAAAACGATGCCCGCCATGATGCCGTGCTCCGGAACCAGATGCCCGATATCCTCCGGTTCGATCGTCGTCACCAGTCCGGAGTTCGCGAAGGGCGAGTCACGCCGCGAGAGCGACATCCCGTTGACCACCACCTGCCCGTCCTCGGTCGCTGCCGGGACGATCCAGCCGCCCGGGCACATGCAAAAGGAATGTACCCCCCGATCGTCGATCTTCGTCGCCAATCGGTAGCGAGCGGCGGGCAGCAGGTCGGGACGCGGCGCGCCCTCGGGCATATGGTATTGCTGGCGGTCGATAAACGGCTGCGGATGCTCGATCCGAAACCCGATCGCGAACGGCTTGTGCTCCATCAGGATGCCCTTTTCGGCAATCAGCCGGTAGATGTCTCGCGCGGAGTGCCCCGTGGCAAGAATGGTCGCATCAGCCAGGAACTCGCCGCCGTCCGCCGTCGTCACGCCCCGGATTTCCCCTCCGGAAATCAGCAGGTCAGTCACCTTCGTTTGAAAGTGCACCTCCCCGCCGTGGTCGATCACCGACTGCCGCATCGCTTTCACCACATTTGGCAAAAGATTCGAACCGATGTGCGGGTGCGCATCCGTCAGGATTTTTTCCGGCGCACCGTGCGCCACCAGCACTCGGTAAACCTCCGCCACCGGTCCGCGTTTCTTCGCCCGTGTGTAGAGTTTCCCATCGGAAAACGTCCCGGCTCCGCCCTCGCCGAAGCAATAGTTCGATTCCGGAATCACCCGCCCCTCACGGAGGATGGGAGCGAGATCGAATCGCCGTGCCGAGGCATCCTTGCCCCGCTCCAGCACGATGGGTTTTGCGCCCATCTCCAAGCATTTCAGCGCCGCAAAAAGCCCCGCCGGCCCCGATCCGATGATCAGCACCCGCTTCGCGTTTTCCGCCAGCGCTGGAGCCGACCACATCGGTTTCTCCTCTTCGGGCAAATCCTCATCCACCGCCACCTCCAGGCGCAGCTGCACTTTCACCTGCCGCTGACGGGCATCGATGGAGTGCTTGCGTAGCCGCAGACCTTTCACCTGATCCGGCGAAACGCCCAGCATCCGCGCCACCTCGGCCTTCCGCGCTTCATCGCTTTCGGAGCGACCAAGCGGGAGTACGATATCGAGGGTGTGGATCATGCCGGACGGAACATGCAGAAAGCCAGCAGTCCGCGCGAGTCCGAATCCAGTTACCTACTTCACCATGTATTTCAAATCCGAAGTGATCGTCGGATACGCCCACATAAAATCCGCAAGATCCGCAGCCTTGATATGATGCTTCATCGCCAGCGCGAGGATGTTGATCGCCTCCGAAGCGTTGTGGCGGGCGATGTGAGCCCCGAGAATCTCGTTGATTGCGTTGTCGATGATTGCGATTTTGCGGCCGGCTTTTCTCAGGCCATCGGCCGCGCAGTAAGCGGACGTGCCGGAGCCAACGATCACCGCATCGAATTCGTGGATTTTGTCTTTCATAATACCGTGAGAGACCGGATCCGACGAAAAATTCAGATTTCCGCCTTCGCGCCCTGATCGTTCACTGAGACGAACGTGACCTCGGTCTGAAAAATAGGAATTTCGGGCGCGTTTTTCACATCCGTAACAGACACCTTGTAGGTGATCGAAGTCCTGCCCTTGTTCGTCCTTTCGCAGTGGATGCGCAGGATCGTCCCGTCTTCCACGCCATGCCGGAACTCGATCTTGTCCATGCCTATCGTGACGAACTGGCAGTGCGGAAACTCAGCCGAAGCGGCAATCCAAGCGGCCTCATCGATCCAGGCGAGCAACCGCCCGCCGAAGAGGGAACCGTAGTGGTTCAGGTCACCGGGGAGGACGAGGCGGTGGGTTTCCAAAACGTTAAATCCTAAACTTTAAACTCCAAGCAAGAGAATCCGGTATCACCACCTTTTGCGGCGACCTTCCTTGAGGATGGCCGCATCGAAGGAGTATTGCCCGGCTCCAGCGAGTAGGATCGCGACGACGGGGATGAGATAGAGGATGGGGCCTTCCTTCAGACCTATGCCACCCGGTGTGAACCACGGATTCGAGCCATGGATGTTGAAGGCCGCGACAGTCATGGTAAATGCGAAGATAAATGCCGCCGGGCGGGTCGCGAGACCAAAGATGATCAACACGGAACACCCGACCTCCGCCCCGATGATTGACATCAGGCTGATGGGCGGGGACATGTATTTCAGCGGGAAGAAATCAGGAACCGGGAAACCGTCTTTCATGGCTCCGTATTTCTCGATCTTGCCGATACCGTGGCCGAGCAACATCATCAACCCGGTGCAGACGCGAAGGAAAAGCAGGCCGAGGGAGGCGGTGGCATCGCGGGTGCCGCAATCAAAGAGGAATTTTTTCATGGAGACCGGGCGTGTGTTATTTCGGAGAAATGCTGATGCGCTTCAGGCGGTCATCGCCGGAAGGCGAGGTCGCGGATATTCCTTCCTCCCCGGCGATCACGTTGTAGGCCAGGCGGCGATAGTAGGCGTTGAGCGGCCTCATCTTGTAGGTTTTCCCTTGGGATTTCACCAGTTCGACAAGTTCGCGAACCTCCTCCTGAAGTTGATCCTCCTGCATCGAGCGGAAATGCTCGCAATCCACCCTCACCCGACCGGCGTCAGGCATCTGGCGGCGTAGGATACGGTTTACTAGATACTGGATGTCGTCGAGACGGTCGCCGTTATTGCCGATGATGGTTTCCTTCTCCGAGGAAAATATCTGCAGGCACGTCCCGTCCGAAGTCTCCTGGGCTTCGATCTCGGAGGCGATCCCGAGGTGCCCGAGCATGGAGTCGAGAATTTTTGCAGCAAGTTCGGAGGCGGTCATATGTGCTTACTCTAGCGGAAAGGCGATGAGGGTCAACTTTCGCGCGTTTAATATTGATGGTACGCCATCTCGGCGGAAAATCGCCACCATGAACAACATCCCCTGGAGCAAGCTCCTCTCCTTCACCCCCTCAGATCTGGTGAAAGTTCTGCTCACCGCAGTCATCATCCTTTTCGTCAACAAGATCCAACTCTTCAGCGACAAACTCTCCGCACTACTGATCGCCCTGCCGCTCACATCTCTACTGGCAATGATCTGGATGTGGCACGGCGGACAACCGTCCGGAAAGATCGCCGGGCACGCCGAAGGCACCTTCTGGTTCGTCCTGCCGACCCTCCCCATGTTCCTGATCCTACCCTGGATGCTCCGCAGCGGCTGGTCGTTCTGGTCCGCTCTCGGTGCAAACTGCGTCCTGACCACGGGCTTTTTCTGGATCACCGTCATCCTCCTGCGAAAATTCGGGATCGATCTCATGCCGAAATAGGAGATTTTCCGGAATTCCTTGGGGAAATCGTCAAAACAAGCCAGTTTGGACTTGCATTTTCTTCGGTTCTCTGGTTTCACATCCAGCCCGTCACCGTCCACCATAACTAATTTTGAGCGAAAGTGCCCTGCCAACCGAACCTGAGAACGTCGTCTCTTTCGGTCAAGCTAGGTCAACCTCGCAACTTCCCGGCTCTACCATGAAAAGCGATCTTGTCGAACAGGCCTCTGAAATCGTCACCGACCCTCTGGTCCTCGTTAACCTTGTCTCCCAAAGGGTTCGCCAGCTCAACAGCGGCCGTTCCCCTTTGATCCCGACCCGCCCCAGCATGGGCGCAGCTGACATCGCGCTCACTGAGATCATCGAGGGCAAGATCAAGCTCATCGAGCGCCCGCTCCCTCAGTAAGCGCTGCGACCCGACCGGGCGCACATCGGAATCCCCCGGCCGCCGCCCATCGAAATTCCCCGACCTCTGCCCATGAGCGCCGAGATTGCCACCAACCGCAAGGCCGGCCGGGACTTCCACATCCTCGACAAGTACGAGGCCGGACTGGAACTGAAAGGCACCGAGGTCAAATCGATCCGTGCCGGGAAAATCAATGTTTCCGACGCCTTCGCCCGTGTCGAAGGGAATCAGGTATTCCTCTACGGCTGTGACATCCAGCCCTGGCAGACCGCCGGCGAATGGTTCAACCACCAGACGAAACGCCCGCGCCGCCTGCTGCTGAACAAGCGCGAAATCCTCAAGCTTTCCTCTGAAACGGCGATCAAGGGCTGCACCCTCCCGCTGCTGCGGATGTATTGGAAGGGTCGCCGCGTGAAAGTCGAGATCGGCGTAGGCAAGGGCAAGACCCACTCGGACCAGCGCCACGCCTTGAAGAAAAAGGTCGAGCTCCGCGAGGCCCAGCGTGAAATGTCCCGCTTCAACCAGCGGTGAAAACTCAACTCTCAAAATTCAAATTCTAAGGCAGACAATACCGGTTGAAAGACCTCCTTACCTTGCTCCTCCTCCGGAATCTCCCTCTTCCTTGAGATTTGAAGTTTGATTCCACAGCATCCAAAGCGCAGCATCCCACCCACGCCTCACCAGAATTTCTCTCATGCCCGAATCCACCCCAGCGGCCCACAACAACGTCACACGGCAGCTTATCGGCCAACTTCGCCGCCACCCGAAGCGGGTGGTTTTCACTGAGGGCGAGGATCTTCGTGTCATTGAGGCCGCCGCACGTCTTGTTGCTGCGGAAGCCGTCATCCCCATCCTGCTGGGTCGCCCCGAGCGGATCCGTGCGATGGCCGGGCAAAACCACATCTCGCTGGATTTCGTGGGGATCATCGATCCGAAAACCTCCTCGGATCTCCCGCTTTTCGTAAAACGGGCGCAGAACATGGCACGCTACCGGGTCAGCCATCAGGTCGATACCGAGGAAACCATTATCCGCCCGCATTACTTCGGCTCGATGATGGTGCAATACGGCCATGCCGATGCGATCGTCGGCGGCAACCAGGCGATCCCCGCCGCCTACTTCCGCGCCCTCCTCCACAACATCAAGCCGCAAGCGAATGTGGACCGGATCTTCGGAGTGACCATACTCGTCGCCCCGCACTTCCCGCTGCTCGGCGATGACCGCATCCTGTTCCTCGCAGATACTGGACTCATCCCCCAGCCGGATGTCACACAGCTCTCCACCATCGCCATCGAGACCGGGAAAATCGCGCACCATTTCCTCGGTCGCACTCCGACCGTCGCCCTGCTCAGCCACTCGACGAAAGGCTCCTCCGCCACCAAGGATGCGCAGAAAGTTGTGGCCGCAACGGCAATCGCGAAAGACCGCATCATCAGGGAGCGGCTCGACATCGATCTCGACGGTGAACTGCAGGCAGACGTCGCCGTCGATCCCCAAGCCGCCGAAACGAAACTCGCTGACGCCACGGCACGCCACACCGCAGACGTCCTCGTTTTCCCCAACCTCGACGCAGCCCACATCTCGCTGAAACTCCTCCAGCACCTCGGCGGCGCACAGAACTATGGCCAGCTCATCCTCGGCCTCTCCCGCCCCGCTGCCCAGCTCCCCCGCACCGCCTCCGTCGAGACCATCTTCGGCACCGCCGCTGCCGTCGCAGTGGAGGCGATCAAATACCACGAGCTCCACCCGGAGAGCACTTTCTGAAGTAGCGGCGATCTTCGGTCGCCGGCACTCGGATTGGAACCGGTTCCGGAAAACCATGAGCCAACGACAGGGAAAGCCTCACTCCGGCTTTCCAGCTGGGATCACCAGCGTCGGCACGAGGGATTTCCTAATCATCCCCTCCGCCACGCTACCGAGGAGCAGTGATGCGACGACGCCGTGGCCGTGGGAGCCGAGGATAACGAGATCGGCGCCGATCTCCTTCACTTTCTCCTCAATGACATGCAGCGGGCTGCCGTCGCCGAGGTGGGTGAACGCACCCGGGAAAACGGACGCCGCGTCATCCAGCGTTTTCTGGGCACGTTTCCGGGTCTCTGCGTGGAAGGTGTGGATCGCCGGGAATTCATCCGGCGTGAAACCGTATGCGGTGTAGGTTGGCTCCGGCTCGATGATGTGGAGGAGATGGAGCTCGGCTCCGAAGGCCTTGGCCATTTCGGCAGCTGTTCCAACCACGCCTGTGGTTGCATTGGAGAAATCGACGGCAGCAAGGATCTTCTTCATGCCTTACACTACACCCGGTGCAGGCCGTAGGGAATGAGAAACCCTCCGCATATCCATGCGGAAAAGAAGCGGCAATTGCCCGTTGATCCTCTGGCATTCCTCGACAGACTGCGGGAGGAAATCTTTCCCTCCGCCTTTATGGATATTCAAAGCCTCTTCCTTCAGGCCTTCATCTACCTCGTCGCCGCCCTCTTTGCCATCCTGCTGGGCAAGCGGCTCGGGGTCGGTGCGGTGCTCGGCTACCTACTGGTCGGCATGGCAATCGGCCCGTGGGGGCTGCGACTGATCGGCGAGCAGAGCGAGGATGTCATGCACTTCGCGGAGTTCGGCGTGGTGATGATGCTGTTCCTCATCGGCCTCGAGATGGAGCCGGCGAGGCTATGGAAAATGCGCCGCAGAATCCTCGGTCTCGGCGGCCTGCAGGTACTGCTGACCGCCCTGCTGATCGGCGGCGCGGCAATGGCCTTCGGGCTCGGGTGGCGGCCCGCACTGGCCATCGGGCTGATCCTTTCCCTCTCCAGCACCGCGATCATTCTGCAGACGCTCAGCGAGCGCGGGCTGATGCGAACCGAGGCGGGAAAAGGCGCTTTCTCCGTCCTGCTTTTCCAGGACATCGCGGTGATCCCCATCATCGCCGCCCTGCCCCTGCTTGCCAGCCTGCCGCTGCCCGACGCGGATCACGGCGGCCACGGGCCTATGCTTCTCGATAGCCTGCCCGGCTGGGCGCGGGCGCTGGCCACGATCGGTGCGGTGCTGCTGGTGGTACTGCTGACCCGCTGGGCTTCAAGGCCACTTTTCCGGATGATCGCCGCGACCCGCCAGCGCGAAGCATTCACCGCGACAGCACTCGTTCTCGTCATCGGCGTGGCGATCCTGATGACCATGGTCGGGCTTTCCCCGGCGCTCGGCGCGTTCGTCGCGGGGGTCGTGCTTGCCAGCAGCGAGTACCGGCACGAGTTGGAGAGCGACCTCGCACCGTTCAAAGGGTTGCTGCTCGGGATCTTCTTTATCGGTGTCGGGATCGGAATCGATTTCGGCCACATCGCCGCGCACCTTTTCCTAGTGATCGGCCTGACACTCGGGCTGCTTGTCGTAAAAGGCCTACTACTGCTTTTGCTTGCGCGGCTCAATGGCATACGGAAAGACGAATCGCTGCTTTTCGCCTGCTCGATGGCGGCGGGCGGGGAATTCGCATTCGTGCTGCTCGGCATCGCGTTCACCGGAGGGGTGCTCGATCAGGAAACCGGGCGCACGCTCACAGCGGTGGTGGCGATCTCGATGGCGCTTACACCCATTCTCATCATCATCAGCCAGCGCCTTACCTGCCGCAGAGAAACGGAAGAGCAAGGAAGTGCGCGGGAATCCGATGTTGTGGATGAGAGCTCTCCAGTGATCATCTGCGGCTTCGGAAGATACGGGCATACCGTCGGGCGCTTGCTGAGGACACAGGGGATAGCCTGCACAGTCCTGGACCGCGACGAGGATCAGATTGATCTGCTCCGCTCCATCGGAATCCCGGTTTTTTACGGCGATGCATCGCGCCCGGATCTGCTCGCGGCGGCCGGTGCGGCGAAAGCGAAGATCCTAGTGGTGGCGCTCAAGGACGGGGACGTTGTTTCCCAAATTATCCATACGGTTCGCCACAGCTTCCCGCACCTCAAACTATACCTCCGCGCCCACAGCCGGCTGGAGGCATATGAATTCCTCGATCTCGGTGAGGAAAAGGTCTATCGCGAAACGCTCGATTCCTCGCTGGCGATGAGCGCGGACATCATGGCGGATCTGGGCATGCCCCATGGGAAGGCCGAACGAATCTCGAAACGCTACAAGGAAAACGACGAGCGCATGGTGCGCGAAATGGCGAAGCACCGCCACGACGACAAGGAATACGTCAGCCCGGCACGGGAATACGTGCGCTCGCTAGACGAACTAATGCGCCGCGATCTCGACGAGGACGCTACGCAAAAAGATCCGTGATGACCTTCGCCGGTTCGACTCCGGTTAGTCTCTGGTCGAGACCTTGGAACTTGAAGTTGAGGCGCTCGTGGTCAATGCCGAGGGAGTGGAGAATCGTTGCATGGAGATCGCGGATATGGACCGGGTTTTCCGTAATATTGTAGCTCATCTCGTCGGTCTCGCCGTAGACTTGCCCACCCTTGATCCCGCCGCCCGCCATCCAGATGCTGAAGCAGCGCGGGTGGTGGTCGCGTCCGTAATTCGTTTCCGTGAGTTTCCCCTGCGAATATACCGTCCGGCCAAATTCGCCGCCGAAAACGACGAGCGTGTCCTCGAGCATGCCACGCTGCTTGAGATCCTGGATGAGGCCATAGCAACCTTGGTCGATGTCCTTGCACTGGGATGCGAGATCGCGCGGCAGATTGCCGTGCTGATCCCAGCCACGATGGAAGATCTGGACAAAGCGAACGCCCCTTTCGAGAAGACGGCGCGCCATGATCGCGGAGTTCGCGAAGGTGCCACGCGTCTTGCTGTCCTCGCCGTACATCGCGTAGGTGTGCTCCTGCTCGCCGGAGAGATCCGTCAACTCAGGCACCGAAGTCTGCATCCGGTAGGCCATCTCATACTGCTGCATACGAGTCACGATTTCCGGATCGCCGACCGCTTCGTAGGATTTCATGTTCAGCTTGGAAAGCCCATCGAGCATGCTGCGGCGCATCTCACGCGGGACACCGGCGCTATCCTCAAGGAAAAGAACCGGATCGCCTTTCGAGCGAAGGTCGACGCCTGCGTATTTCCCGGGCAAGTAGCCGGAGCCCCAAAGCCGTGAGGAAATCGCCTGCACGTTCGAGTAGGGAGAACTGTGGGTCGCGTGGAGCACGACGAACGAGGGAAGATCCTGGTTCATCGAGCCGAGCCCATAGGACAGCCAGGAACCCATCGAGGCCTTGCCGTTGACCATCGAGCCGGTGCAGACGAGCTGATTGGCGGGCTCGTGGTTGATCGCATCCGTGTGCATCGACTTGATCACGCAAATATCGTCCGCCATTTTGCCGTGCCACGGCAGCGCTTCGCTGATCCACGTTCCGGATTTTCCGTGCTGGGAGAACTTGAAGCGCGAGGGCGCGAGCGGAAATGCCGCCTGCTTGGAGGTCATCCCGGTGAGGCGCTCGCCTTCCTTGGCAAGATAGTCTTTCAGGTCTTCCTTGAAGCGCTTCTCAAGCTCCGGCTTGTAATCGAAAGTATCCAGTTGGGATGGGGCGCCGATTGGTGAAATGTAGATCGCGCGCTTCGCCTTCGGGGCGAACTGCGGGATGCTCATGTTGCCCATCGGTTGTGCTGCGGCAAAGCCCTTTTCGCCGACCAGCGATGCCATCGCGGCCATTCCGAGCCCAGTGCCCGATTTCCGGAAAAACTGACGCCTTGTTAGGGCACTGTTGTAAGCTTCTAGAGGATTCATAACGGTTATCTGGTGATTGTTTCGTCGAGGTTAAACAGCTGTCCGGCAACCAAGGCCCAAGCGGCCAGTTCCACGGCCGGAGCCTCTTCGTCTGGCTTCAACTCGCCGACGGCGATCGCCTTGCGAGCCTGTTCAGGTTTCTCCGTGTAATGCGCGATCGCCTCGTCGAAGGTGGTCTTCACATAGGATCTTTCATCTTCATCCAATTTGCGCCCGAGAAGTCTAAGCGTGATCAGATCCAGCCGCGCGTCAAAGCCCTCGGCTTCCTTGACCGCCTTGGTGGCGAGCACCCGGGTCGCCTCAACGAACTGCGGATCGTTCATCATCGCTAACGCCTGTAAAGGGGTGTTGGTCGTTTCCCTACCAACACAAAATGTCTCCCTTGTCGGAGCGTTGAGAATCTCCATCGTCGGCGGTGCGGCGGTGCGTTTCCAGAAAGTGTAGAGGGATCTCCGGTAGAGCGAATCGCCGGTGTCACGCTTGTAGTTCTTGGTGTTCGACTGCCGCATGGCGACCGCCTCCCAGATCCCTTCCGGCTGGTAGGGCTTCACCGGCGGGCCACCGACTTTTTCCGAAAGCAACCCGGCGCTTTCCAGGGCGAGGTCTCGGATCTGCTCCGCATCGAGGCGCGTCCTCGACCCACGCGAAATCAGGCGGTTGCCGGGATCCTTCTCAAGCTTCTCTGGAGAAATTATACCTGCCTGCCGGTAAGCGGCGGAGGTGACGATCGTCTTGGCCATGTGGCGGTAGTCCCAGCCGCTGGCGATGAATTCCGAGGCCAGCCAATCGAGGAGTTTGGGATGAGTCGGGCGTGCGCCCATAATCCCAAAGTCGCCGTTGGTCTCGACGATGCCGGTGCCGAACATGTACGACCACAAGCGGTTCATGGTGACTCTCGCAGGCAGCGGATTTTTCGGATCGTTGAGCCACTGCGCGAGGCCGTTCCTGTCCTTCGGTGCACCCTCCGGCATGGCCGGGAGCATGGCCGGGGTATCCGGGAAAACCTTGTCGCCCTTGGAGGTGTAGGCACCGCGGATCAGGACGTGAGCGAAGGGCTCGCTGTCCTTTTTCTCCTCATACACCAAGGTCATCGAGCCACGGTCGCGCAACGCCTTCTCCTCGGCCTTCATCTTGGCGAGCTCTTTGAACAAAGCTACCCCAGGCTGGTCGACTGTTGTGATGAAATGCTCGAACAGTGCCTTGTTTTGCTCAGCGGTGCGCTTGGCTTTCGGAATGGCCGCCCAGTGCTCGATCATCTGCTGGTTTGCTAGGTGGGCAATCTCCCCGTCGCTGAGGACTCGGCGGTAGAAACGGAAATCCTGAAGAGCCACTTTCCCACTCACCTTCGAGTCACCTCCACCCCGCGATCCAAGTATCAGGGGGGATGTCGTCTCGATGCTGGCGCCGACCGAGTTCGGAACGGGCAATGTGCCCGCGGGCTTGCCATCGACATATACCACCATCGCCTGGTCGGAGGTTTTCGTGCCATCAAACACCACCATTACGTGTTGCCACTTGCCTGGTTCCAGCCTCTCGGGGACGATCAGTTTGTTAGCTGACTTGTCCCAGGAATCGATGATGTGAGCTCCGGGCTTGCCCTTATCCAACCAGATGTCCCAGCCACGGTAGCGGTTCGACACATCCATTTTTGAGATCACTGCGCCTGTCGAATTCTTCGTATACCAGATGAATCCGCCATAACTGACCTGATCCTCGCGTGAAAAATTACCGACGTCACCGAGAACGATCTCGCTGCCGGAAACGACCACCGCCTTGCCGAGAGGGCCGTCGATACGCTCCGGGGAAACCGGCCATTCGCGAGCCTCCCCGTCGATGGTACCGGTGAGATTGCCTTTCGCTGCGACCAAGGGTAGATGAACCGAAAGCGTGGGATCGGACTCTTTGGGAGCGGAGTCCGAATAACCTGCCAGCCACTTCTCGTAATCTCCCTGCGCCGCGATTTTCCTCTCGGCGATGCGCTTATCAACTCCAGCTATCTTTTCCTGAATGGCAACCAAAGCGTCCCGGTCCTCCGGAAGAGCTGCAAAGATCGACGGTGGGTGATTCGCGTTGTTCCGATCCAGCGCGCTCATCGTGTTGTTCCGGAAAAACGCGGTAAGCTGGTAGAATTCCTTGGTGGAAAACGGATCGAACTTGTGATCATGGCAGGAAGCGCAGCTCGCCGTCAGGCCGAGCCAAATCGCGCCCATGGTGTCCACCCGATCGGTCGCATAGATGGCATCGTATTCCTCGGGAATCGCCCCGCCCTCGCCGGTGGTCGCTAGGCAGCGGAGGAAACCGGTGGCCACTTTCTGGTCAAGCGTCGGCTCGGGCAGCAGATCGCCGGCGATTTGCTCGGTGGTGAATTTGTCCCACGGCATGTTCTCACTGAAAGCGCTGATCACCCAATCGCGATACGGCCAGATCGCGCGGTAGTTGTCGATATGGATGCCGTGGGTATCCGCATAGCGGACCGCATCAAGCCAATGCCGGGCGAAGTGCTCCGCGTTGGCTGTCGTCGAGAGCATCTTGTCCGCCTCCGCGGAAACCGCCGCGTCCGCGTCCTTTTCGTATGCTGCCACGAAAGCATCGGTATCCGCAGGCTCCGGCGGCAGGCCAGTCAGGTCGAAGGACAATTTGCGGTGGAATCTCCTCGTATCCTCCGACGGGTTCGGCTTGAGGCCGGCTTCCGCAAGCTTCTCGAAAACGAAGCCGTCGATCGGCTTGTCCGACCAATCGTTGGCAAGAGGGCTTGCCTTCACAACGGGCTCGTAGGACCAATGACCCTCATACTCCGCACCCTGGGCTATCCATCTCTCCAGCAGGGCGATTTCGCGCGCACCCATCGTTTTATGGCTCTCCGGCGGTGGCATCACCTCGTCCTTGTCAGCGGAGCGAATCAGTTCCATCAGCACGGATTCCTCCGGCTTGCCCTTCACGATCACCGGAGCGCCGAAATCGCGAACCTTGAAGGTATCCTCCTCGATATCGAGCCTCAGCGGCTCCTTTTCAGGCTCCCTCGCCTCCGCATCCGGGCCGTGGCATTGGTAGCAGTATTCGGAGAGGATGGGCTGAATGTGCTCATTGAAAGAAACCTCCTTCGGCAGAACCATCGTTTTTCCCGCAGGAGCTTCCTCAGCAAGAAACTCAAACACGATCGGGTCTTTACCACACCCGGAAAGCATTGCGCAGAGCGGTAGCATTTGAAAAAAACGATATTTCATAGGCAGCATGCAGGAGTGAAGGGATACTTAACAACCCCCTCGAATCTATCAATTCAACATGCCGGTGATACACCCGAATTCAAGCTGAAATCCCCCAGAAGAAGAAGTGGTCAATCCCGGCAATTCTTCATTGGAGTTTAGAGTTTAAAATTTAGAGTTTCCCCATGAAACGCCTTTTCCTGCTCGACGGCATGGCCCTGATCTACCGGGCTCACTTTGCCCTCATCAACAACCCGATCAGAAACTCCAAAGGCGTCAACACCTCCGCCCTCTACGGTTTTATCAACACCCTGCTCTCCATCCTGGAAAAGGAAAAACCCACCCACCTCGGTGTTGCCTTCGACACCTCCGCGCCGACCCCGCGCCACATCAAATACCCCGCCTACAAGGCACAGCGCGACGAAATGCCCGAGGAGCTCGCCGCCTCCATCCCCCACGTCAAAGCCCTCTGCCGCGCCTTCGCCATTCCCGTTCTCGAAATCGACGGCTTCGAGGCCGACGACCTCATCGGAACCTTGGTGAAACGCGCCGAGCCCGACGGCTTCGAGTCCTACATGGTCACCCCCGACAAGGATTTCGCGCAGCTCATTTCCCCCACCACCTACATGTGGAAACCTGGCCGCAAAGGCAGCGAATACGAAATCATCGGCATGGAGCAGCTCGAAAGCATCTGGGGCGTCTCCGAGCCACACCAGATCATCGATCTCCTCGGCCTCATGGGCGACGCCTCCGACAACATCCCCGGCGTCCCCGGCATCGGCCCCAAGACCGCCCAGAAACTCATCAAGGAATACGGCTCCACCGAAAACCTCCTGAAAAACACCGCCAAGCTCAAAGGCAAGCAGAAGGAAAACGTCGAGGCCAACGTCGACCAAGCACTTCTCTCCAAAGACCTCGCCACCATCATCCTCGACTGCCCAATCGAAGTCACATGGGAAGAGCTGCTCGTCTCCCAGCGCGACGACGAAGCCATCAAACAGCTCTTCATCGACTTCGAATTCCGCTCCCTCACCAAGCGCCTCTTCGGCGAAGAACGGAACGCGGACTTTAGTCCGCAGCCAACAACCGGAGAAACCCCAACCCTCTTCGACACCTTCAAAACCATCGCCGACGTCCCGCACAAATACACCCTAGCCAACACCCCGGATCTCCAGAAATCCCTCTTCACCGAACTAGCCGCCCAGAAATCCTTCTGCTTCGACATCGAGACCACCTCCCTGAACCGCCACTCCGCAAAACTCCTCGGAATCGCCTTCTCCTGGAAAGCCCACGAAGGCTGGTATCTCCCATACACAGAGGATCTTCTCCAACCTCTCCGCTCTTTGCTCTCCGCATCTTCGGAGAAGATCGGGCACAACCTGAAATACGACCTCTCCGTCCTCCACTCTCACAACATCCACGTCGCCGGCCCGTTCTTCGACACCATGCTCGCCGATGCCCTGGTCGCCCCCGAGCGCCGCCACAGCATGGACTACCTTTCGGAAATCCTCCTCGGCTATTCCACGGTCAAGCTCGCCGACATCGCCACCGCACCCGAAGACGATTCCGCCCAAGACGACCTCTTCGCCCACGCCGAGAAAAAATCCAAAAAGTCCAAAGATCTAGATATCGCCTCCATCCCCTTGGAAATCCTAGCCGAATACGCCGCCGAGGACGCCGACGTCACCTACCAGCTCGCCGAGAAACTCCGGCCTCTCCTCAAGGAAAGTGGCCAGGAAAAAGTCTATTTCGAAATCGAAGCGCCCCTCCTCCCCGTCCTCGTCCGCATGGAAATGGAGGGAATCGCCATCGATCTGGAAGCCCTCCAAACCATAGCCGTCGACCTCCAGCAGACCATAGACCAGCTCGCGAAATCGATCCAAGCCCACGCCGGCACCCCGTTCAACATCGCCTCCCCGAAACAGCTCGGCCAGATCCTCTTCGATCACCTCAAGCTCTTGGATAAGCCCAAGAAAACCAAAACCGGCCAGTACAAAACCGACGAGCAAACCCTCTCCACCCTGCTCGGTATTCACCCCATCATCGAGGAAATCCTCACCTACCGCGAGGCATCCAAACTCAAGTCCACCTACCTCGACGCCCTCCCCAACCACATCGCCCCGGAGACCGGCCGCATCCACACCCATTACCACCAGCTCCTCGCCGCCACCGGCCGCCTCGCCTCCTCCGATCCCAACCTCCAAAACATCCCCGTCCGCTCAGAAGCCGGCAGAAAAATCCGCCAAGCCTTCGTCCCGCGCGACGGCTGCACCCTGCTGGCCTGCGACTACTCCCAGATCGAGCTCCGCGTGATGGCCTCCCTCGCCTGCGATCCCACCATGATCTCCGCCTTCCAGGACGGTGCGGACATCCACACCATCACCGCCGCGAAAGTCCACGGAGTCACCCCCGAGGAAGTCACCCGCGGGGTGCGCTCCGGCGCGAAAATGGTCAACTTCGGCATCATCTACGGCATCTCCGCCTTCGGCCTCTCCCAGCGCCTCGCCATCCCCCGCGGCGAAGCCGCCGAAATTATCGACGCCTACTTCCGCGAGTATCCCGCCATCAAGGAATACATGGATCGCACCGTCGCCGTCGCCCGTGATAAAGGCTACGCCGAGACCCTCGCCGGTCGCCGCCGCCACTACCCCGACCTGAGCACAGGAAACGCCGGCCTCCGCCAGAACGCCGAGCGCGCCGCCATCAACATGCCCATCCAAGGCACCTCCGCCGACATGATCAAGATCGCCATGATCCGCATCGACGAGCTGCTCCGCAAAAAGCCCTACCAGACCAAAATGCTCCTCCAGGTCCACGATGAACTCGTCTTCGACCTCCACCCCGACGAGGAAGCCGAACTCGTCCCCAAAATCCTCCACATCATGGAATCCGCCCTGCCGCTGCCACACGACGTGCCGATTCTCGTGGAAAAAGGCACCGGGCAAAACTGGCTGGCGGCGCATTGAAACCGGAGCCGCGTTCTCTAGAACGCGAGCGGGTGTAACTGAAAGTGGTGGGCAGATTGCAGAAGAATAAGGAGAAGGTGCGTCTCCGCGAAAATCAGGCAACAGCTCAATCTCCAAACCGGGGACATGCTTGATTTTCAGATCGAGGGAGGAGCCATCAAAGTCGTTCCCGTCGCAAAGGGATCTTTAGAATATCTCATGACGATGAGGCTCAGCTTAGAAAAGTCGAAAAGCTGATGCGTGGGAATTTCTCGTCAGCGCATCCCGCATGGGTCAGCATTGTCGTTCTCACAGAACTGGCCTGGATTCTTACCCGACGCTACGGATATTTACGCCCGGATGTGGGAGCCTTTCTCCACCAGCTCCTCCATACCGCTTCCATCTGTGTGGAAGATCACGCCATCGCGGGAAAAGCCATCGATCTTTTCCTAGGATCCACCGCCGATTTCTCCGACTGCCTCATCCTCGCCCGGAACGAATCCCGCTCCATCTCCCCCACCCATACCTTGGATCGCAAAGCCGCGAAACTCGCAGGCTTCCAGCTACTTTGAAACGCCTTACATTGCCCCACGGCGTCCCCATCCTCGTCGAGCATGGGACGAGAAAGGCACGATTACCATCACGCCCTCCGCCCGGCTTGTATTCGATCTTCCTAACCCTTCCCAGATGAAACCCGACTTCATCGACCGCCTCATCCACGGAGCAGCCAACGGCGAAGGCCAAACCCTGGTCGCCTTCGAAAAGGCCGCCAAAAAACTGCCCGACACATTGGTTCTGTTTGCGACTTATACCAAGAGTCCCTCAGTATAATTGCCGCCAGCGGCCTGGAGCCGGTGTTCAGCCGATGCTCCAACGCCTTGGTGATAAACGATTTGAGCGAAACTCCGCAGCCGCAGTCGCCTTCACTTTCCTGAACAGGAGGTCGGCCAGGTCGATGGTCGTTTTCATGGAGACAGTATTACCGTTTTCCCGTCAAACTGGTATTTTTGATACGGCATAACTCATCGTTTGCTAGAAAACTTCCCAGAACACGTATCAAGGGAATGCTCAAAACCTTTCTTGGCTGCATTCCGCTTTTTGCAGGACTTCTCGTCGCCGCCGAAACCGCTCCCCTTCTCCGTGTCGGCCACGCTCAGACTCCCGAGGAAGCCAGTAAAGAACTCTCCGCCATCCGGGCGAAAAACCCCAGTCTCGCCGACTGGGAAAAACGCAAAGCCACCATACGCCAAGGCATACTCAAAGGGCTGCGGCTTGACCCCTTGCCGGAGAAAACCCCTCTCCAGCCCCGTTACTTCGACGAGCGGGAGCATGGCGGCTACCGTGTCCGCGAGGTCGCTTTCCAGAGCTCCCCCGGATTCTACGTCACTGGCAGTCTTTACGAGCCGACCAAATCCTCAGGGAAACTCGCAGGCATCCTCTGCCCACACGGCCACGGCGGCCGCTTCCGCCCCTCCCGGCAAGCCCGCTGCTCCGCCCTCGCAAAGATGGGCGCCGTCGTATTCCTCTACGACATGGTCGGCTACGGCGATTCCAATGAAGCCGGCTGGGATCATAAGAAGACCCCGGAGATCATGCGCCTACAGACTTGGAACAGCATCCGCTCACTCGATTTTCTCAGCGCCATGAAAAACGTCGATCCCACCCGCATCGGCATGACGGGCTGCTCCGGCGGTGGCACCCAGACCTTCATTCTCGCCGCCATCGACGACCGCCTGGCCGTCAGCGTCCCGGTCTGCCAAGTATCCGCTCACTTCTTCGGGGGCTGCGTTTGCGAAAGCGCGATGCCCATCCATTGGACGGACCAATACAAGACCAACAACGCCGAGATCGCCGCACTGGCCGCCCCCCGTCCGCAGCTTGTCATCTCCAACGGCGACGATTGGACTCAGAACACCCCCAAGGTCGAGTTCCCCCACCTGCAGTATATCTACGGACTCTACGAAGCAGCCGGCAAAGTAGAGAACGGCCATTTACCGGATGAAAAGCACGACTACGGTTTGTCCAAGCGCCTCGCCGCCTACCCTTTCCTTGCCAAGCACCTCGGTCTCGATCTGAAAAAAATCCAAAACGAGCAAGGCGACATCGACGAATCCTTCCTCGTCAACGAGCCCTACGAAAAGCTCCTGGTCTTCGGCGAGGGCAACCCACTCCCCGGGGACGCGGCGGAACCCAACACCCCCCTGCCGTAGCATCCCTTTGCGTGACAAGCCCGGGGATATTCCTCACGATGCCCGTATGTCGCCGTCAACCCTCAGCGATCTCCTGCTGTCCCTCCCCCACGTCGCGGAGTGCACGCCCTTCGGCCCGGAGAATTTTATCGAAAAGGTCGGCGCGAAGGTTTTTGCGATCTACTCGCCAGAGGATGAGCCGGTTCGGCTGAACCTGAAGTGTGATCCCGACCGCGCCGTGGAACTCCGGGAAGAGCACGAGACCATCATCCCCGGCTACCACATGAACAAGAAGCACTGGAACACCCTCATACTCGACGGCTCACTGCCCGCCGGGCTGGTCAAAGAGCTGATCCGGCACTCCTACGATCTGGTATTCGCCTCGCTGACCAAGAAAACGCGGGAAGCGCTTTCCTGAGAGGCCTCAAGCCTTTTCGAAAAACAGCGTGAACTCCTGCCGGTTGTAGGTCAGGTGGGTGCGGGCGATGAGAGAGAACCCATTCTGCTCGGTAATCGCGAGCACGTCACTCTCAAGCGCATCGATGTCCGCGATCGTTTCTGCACCGGTTGTTTTCAGGGTGAATACGACAAGTGCACCGGGATTGAGGAAATCCTTGAGCCGGGTGACGAGTGTGATCGCCTGCTGCGGCTCGCCGTTCATGTCGGAGAGGATCGCATCGTAGCGGATGCTGCGGGGCGGGACGAACTCCGCCACATCCTCTTTCAGGAAGCTGAGGTTGCGGTGGTTCGCAAGGCGGGGATCGAGCGGCGCGCGATCGATCGCCGAGACCTCGTATTCGCGCTTCAGCAGTTCGGAGGTCATGCCCCCGGGGCTGGCGCCGAGCTCCAGCCAGTGAGCACCCTTCTTCGGAAGGCGGCGATGCATGGAGAGGAAGTGCAGTCCCTCGGCGATCTTCGCCCCGGCGCGGCTGATGGTGTCCTCCGTATTCTGCGCGATGAACTTCGTCCCACCGGGATGCAGCCCCCCCGCCTCAAGCGGGCTGGAAACGCCGCAATAGAGACCTTCCTTTCCGACCAGACAGAAAAGAGTTTCCTTCGCAGGATCCTGCTGTTCGGCGGTTTTCGGCAAGCCCTCAGGCAGCTCGAATACCTGCAGTGCGCGACCACGAAAATTGGAGGCCAGCGCCTTGTAATATTGTTTCGGCGAGCCGGGATCGAGCCGCCCGACGAGGAGAGTCTGCGGGTTACGACTCTCAAACTTGTAGTAAATCGTCTGTGCGGCTTTCTCGATGAAGTTCTCCATCTTTTCCGGGTTGCACGGCCACGAGTGCTCCAACGGAATGTGCCAGCGGATGAATCGTGCGGCGGACGAATCCCGTATCAGTTCCGGGGTTTCTGTATGGAAAAGGAAATACTCCGATCCCAGCTTTTTTATCTTCTCCGCACCGAGAATACCGAGGATCTCCGGAACGAGGCCGGAGAACACTTCCGAAATACGGATGAGGTGAGTGGACATGGAAGATGTGCCGAGTGATCCGTGGAAGACTTTGGCTTACGGAGAAGAGGTTCACCGCAGAGCCGCAAAGGTCGCAGAGGGGCGCGGAGCCGAGTTTACTATTTCTCTTCTCCCTTGGAAGTTGAAATTTGAATTTTTACTTCCCGCGATTGCTGCGGTCCTCGCCGGAAACACTCTTCGCAGCGCGCTTGCGGGCGTTGGCGTCGAGGATGCGCTTGCGGAGACGGATGTTCTGCGGGGTCGCTTCCACGAGCTCGTCGGCATCGATGTATTCGATGGCGCGCTCGAGGGAGAAACGGATCGGCGGGGAAAGTTTCGAGGTCTTGTCCTTGCCGGAAGAGCGCATGTTGTCGAGGTGCTTCTCCTTGACGGGGTTGACCGGCATGTCGCCGACCCGTGGGTTCTCACCGACAAGCATGCCGCCGTAAATCGCATCGTTCGCGGCGACGAAGAGCACGCCGCGGTCTTCGAGTGTTTGCAACGAGTAGGTGGTCGCGGTGCCCGCCTCCATGGAGACGAGTGTTCCCGTGGTGCGGGTAACGATCGGCCCGGCGTGCGGGCCATACTCACGGAAGAGGTGGGACATGATGCCGTGGCCGGAGGTGAGGTTGACGATCTCCGTTTCGAAGCCGATCAGGCCGCGGGTCGGGATGAGCGCGGTGATGAGCGTTTCGCCGGAAGGCTCGGTTTCCATGTTCTCCATCATGCCCTTGCGGTTGATGAGGGATTTCAGGATGCCCTGGGTGTATTCGCCCGGCGACTCGATGTAGAGGGTCTCGAACGGTTCGAGGAGCTTGTCCTTTTCATCGCGACGATAAATTACGGTCGGACGGGAAACGCAGACCTCAAAGCCTTCGCGGCGCATCTGCTCGACGAGCACGGCGATCTGCATCGCGCCACGTGCGGAGACGTTGAAAATACCGGCTTGGTCCGTGTCCTCGACCTGAAGCGAGACATTGGTCTTTAGCTCGTGCATCAGCCGCTCGCGGATGGCGCGGGAAGTAACGTGCTTGCCTTCCTTGCCTGCCAGCGGACCGTCATTGATGGAGAATTCCATGGAAATGGTCGGTGGATCGATTGCCACGAAAGGCAGGGCTTCCTGCTCTTTGGTGGCGGCGAGAGTTTCGCCGATGTCGATGTCCTCGATGCCGGCCGCGATGCCGACGATGCCACCCGCGCCGCAGCCTTCCGAATCCTCTGTAGCGAGACCGGAGTAGGTGAAGGTTTTCATGACCTTGGACTGCTGCTTGGTGCCGTCCTTGCGGTGAAGCCAGATCGTATCGCCCTTTTTCACGGCGCCGCCGAGAACCTTGCCGACCGCCACACGACCGACGAAGCTGTCCCACTCGATGTTGGAGACCAGCATGAGGAAAGGCGATTCCGGATCGGCTGTCGGCTCGGGGATGAACTCAACGATCTTTTTGAGGAGCGGGATGCAGTCCTTACGCTCATCATCCGGATGATCCATGAAGTAGCCGTCACGGGCGGAGCCGTAGGAGAAGGGCGCCTCGAACTGATCTTCGGTGGCATCGAGATCGAGGAAAAGCTCCAGCACCTGGTCGTGGACTTTCAGGGGATTGGAAAGCGGACGGTCCACCTTGTTGACCACGACGATGGGCTTGAGGCCTTCCTGGAGCGCCTTGCGGAGCACGAAACGTGTCTGCGCCTGCGGGCCACCTGCCGCATCAACGACGAGGAGGACGCCGTCCACCATTTTCATAACCCGCTCCACCTCGGCACCGAAGTCAGCGTGACCCGGGGTATCGACGATGTTGATCGTGTAGCCCTCCCAGAGAATCGCGGTGTTCTTCGCCTTAATGGTGATGCCTTTTTCCCTCTCAAGATCCATCGAGTCCATCGCACGCTCTTGGGTGGCTTGGTTGTCACGGTATGTGCCACCGGCTTGCAGGAGTTGGTCGACGAGGGTGGTTTTGCCATGGTCAACGTGGGCGATGATGGCGAGGTTGCGGATCTTGAGTGACATATATAAAAGGCGGTTGGCGGCTTTGGGCGCGGGGCTATGGACGATTTTCCCCGCAATGGCAAGGCGGGAATGCGAAACTCTGGGCGAAAGACGCTCAATCGAGCAGTTTCCGCAGCGTTTCGGTGATCTGGTCACGCGTCAAAAGGCTAGCGGCGACGGAGAGCGTGAGGTTTTCCCAGTCGTCCGCATCCAGTTCCTCGTTTTCCAATAAATCGTTCTCACTTAGAAAAACCAGGCAGGTAGCCAACGCCACACGCTTGTTCCCATCCACAAAAGGGTGGTTGCTGCACAGGTAATAGAGATACGCGGCTGCGATCGCGATGGGATCGCTGATGAGCGGCGCACCCATCATGGTCGCCTGCGGAGCTGCAACAGCCGATTCCAGCAGTTCCCGCGAGCACATTCCGGTGCCGCCACCATGCGCTGCGAGGACTTCGGCATGGATTGCGATAACCGCATCGACCGAAGGATGTTTCAGGGAATCGCTCACGAAAGCCTCCTGAAAAGCTCGTTATTCTTGCCGATAAGGCGCTTGGCCGCGGCACCCGCTTTCTCAGGGTCGATCACCGCCGCCTTACTGGGCATGATCGTGATCGCGCCGCTGTTGGGATGAATCTCGACGTTGACCTCGTCACCCACCTTGAGCCTGGCGAGCTGCATGATCGCGTTGTCGAAGATGATCCCCTGCGAGTTCCCGACTTTGGTGATAGTCTTGATCATGATGTAAAACTACGTTTTACAAGCCCCGCTGTCAATTTCCAAGGCAGGGCATGCGGGTGCCGGGATCAGAACGCCCCGTTGAGCTTCCGGCCAACCCAGAACAGGGCGAGCAGGAAAACCATGACGGCGAGGGTCGCCCAGTGGGACCAGAGCGGGATGCGGTTCTCCAGCGGCCGTGGCTCGGGGAGGGCGTCGATTTCCTTGATGAGATCTGGGAGCTGGTTTGGAAGGATGCTGCGGCCGCGCGAAACCCTAGAAATCTCCTCAAGCACCCCTGGCCGGGCAGGCTGGCCGGTTTTCTCGATATCCACGCCTTGGGCGAGGATCGTGGTCTCGGTGGGGAGATCGGCGGCTCCCGAGGCGGCAGCTCGAAGCTTCCAGGCACCCGGCAGATCGACCCGAAACCGCCCGCTGAACGAGCCCCATTCGGAATCGTTCTTCTGGAGTTCGATGCGCTTCGTTTTCCCGTCGGGGTCAGTGATGTCCACCACGATGGAGCCCTCCTTGAGGGGCGCACCGTTCGCGTCGAAGCCGTTGGCGTTGAGCGTCACGGTCGTGCCAGGCTCGGGTCGCTCGGGGGTGAAAAACATCCGCACCCGCTGGCCGGCCGCCATATTTCGCTGGTAGCTCATCCAGCGCGCGACCTGACCCCAGAAACGGTAGTGATAGAGATCCTCCACGCCGCGACGCCAGCGCCATGCGGAATCGATGCCCATGAAAAGGACTTTGCCGCTGCCGGCCGCTTTCGTAACAAGCAGCGGGATCGGGCCGTAGGGGCCGCGGCGGTTCGCGTGGACGGCGAGGACTTCCGTGCCGCCCTTGGCGCGGACAACCGGCGCGTGCCAGTAGAATCCGGGAAGGCGCCGCCAGATCTCGGGGTTCTCCTCCTCGGAATCGCCCAGCATAGTGAGCAGCGAGGCACGCCCTTCGGTGGTGAGGTTCAGTGGCGTGGCGAGGTTTTCCGGGAGCCCTTCCTTGTTCTTGTCGTCAAGGGTCACCGGCAACAGATCCGAAAGCTCGGTGTCGAGCAGGGTGAACTGGTTGCCCAGCGGCCCCGGAAGAAAAACGACGCCCGAAGCTTGGTTTTCCACAAGCCCGCGGATCTGCGCACACTGCTCCGCCGTGAGCTGGTTCGGACCGACACCGACATCGCCGAGAAAAATAACATCAAACTTGGAAAGCTCCTCAAGGGTTTTCGGAAACTCCGGGATGTAATCGATCCCTTCGGAAATGCCCAGTTCGGGGCGCATCAACAGGCAGGAAAGATCGACTCCCGGATCCCGCGACAGCGCATTCCTCAGGAACCGGTATTCCCAGCGCGGCAGGGTCTCCACGACCAGCACACGTATTTTCTCCGGGCGCCCGGCGATGGTGAATTTCCGAGCGTTATTGGCGGAAACCAGTTCGCCATCCTCGACCGGGACCGAAAGCGTGAGCGTCGAGGAGCCTTCCTTTTCCAGGCGCCATAGGATGGAGTCATAGGTTTCCGCGTTCGGCGGCAGGATGATATTCTTGGTCCGCTCACGGCCGGATTCGTCCCGCAGGCGGACGATGGTGCGCACCTGCCGATCCAGCGAGGAGCGGATCGTGAAGGGGATCTGCACGTTCTCGCCGACGATCCCGTAGGTCGGCGCGGTGACCGTGAGGAGATCGAGATCTGGCAACCGCGTTTCGCTACCGACCGGGATGGTGAAGATCGGCACCCCGCGCAAACGGAATTTCTGCGCCACACCGACGGGTGGCTGGCCGAGGTTGAAATCCCCGTCGCTGAGCATGACCACGGCGCGGAGGTTGTTTTCCTTCTGCAACAGCTCATCGAGCGGCGTGCTGAGATCGCTGCCGTTGGATCCGCTTTCCGCAGGGCCGGCGAAGGGCTTGGTGAACAGATCGTTCGCGCCGTCGGAGCGCAACGGCGTCCACAACTCGGAAGCCAGGGCTTTCTCCACCCACTCGCCGCGGGCGATGATTTCCCCCGCTTTGCCATTCCCGGAAAGGACATCCGGCAGCTCGGCATCCAGGGTTTTCATGGATCCAGAATCATCCCAAAGAATGGCGATTTTCGGCTTGGTGGTGGGATGGATGACCGTCCGCCACTCCGGCTGCCAGAGCAGGATCACCACCAGTGCGGCGATGAAAAACCTCAGGACCTCAAGCGCCGCCGTCCTCCCGGGATGCGGGCTGCGCTTCCAAGAGAGAACGCAGAGCAACGCCACACCCAGCAGGGCAACGATGCCTAGCCAGAGGGTCAGCGGGGTGGGATTGAGGTGTAACAAGAGCGAATCTGGTCGGAAGTTCGCTATTAGCTAGACGATACGGGCAGGTAGGGCAAGCGGCGAAGGCTGGCTATTCCAGCCTTTCACTCAGGTGATTGACCGCAAAAGCGATTTCCCCTGCGGAAACGGAATACGGCGGAGTCAGCGCGACAACATCACCGGCCGGCCCGTCGGGCAGCGCGATGATCCCGTCCCGCAGCAACCCTTTGACAGCGTCGAGGGCGCGATCCCCACTGTCTGTCTCCACCCCCAACATCAACCCCCTCCCTCGGATTCCCCTTACGCAACCGAGATCCGCAAGGGCGGAGAGAGCTTCCCCAAGGCATTCCGATGCCGCAACCACCATGGCTTCCGTCCCAGGCTCCCGGTAACGTCGAATTGCCTCAAGAGCCATCGCGCAACCCATCGGGTTACCCAAAAATGTACTGGTGTGCAGCGCCTCTCCCTCGCTGGCAGGCCAGCGATCCATCACCTCCGCGCGCCCCACACAGACGGAAATCGGGAATCCCCCGCTTAGCGCTTTTCCCAGACAGATCAGATCCGGCACGACGCCCTCCCACTCGCAGCCGAACATTTTCCCCGTCCTCCAAAAGCCGGTGTAGATCTCATCGAAAACCAGCAGAGCGCCAACCGAGTCGCACCATTTCCGTAACTCATCAAGGAAACCCTCCGGCGGAACCACGATCCCGCCCCGCCCCTGGATCGGCTCCACCAACACCGCTCCGATCCCCGAGCCATCGATTTTCCAGAGTTCATCACGGAAAACTCCCAGATCAGCCAGGGTCCTCGGGTAATCCAGCCGCTGCGTGACCTTGGCCATCTGCCCCTCGAAGGGCTCCCGGAACCAGGCTATCCCCTGCCCGAGCAAAGCCCCGTATCCAAGCCCGTGATATCCACCCTCGAACGAAAGGATCCCGCTCCGCCCCGTGGCAATCACCGCCGTCTTGAGCGCCGCCTCAACCGCCTCGAACCCTGAATTTCCAAACAGGCACTTGCCCTTCTTCCCTTCCCATTTCTCGAAAGTCATCTTCGATAGCGCCTCGCAAAGCTCCACCTTCACCCGCGCCGGATGCACATCCCCCATCGCGTGCATCAGGGAAGCGCTCTGTTCCCGCAAGGCATCCCCGGTGAACCCGTATCCCAGCCCCGCCACCCCGAAGCCGCTCGTCATATCGAGATACCGGTTGCCATCCACATCCCATACGTTCACGCCCTCCGCCTTTTCCCAGAAAACCGGCCAGTCATCCCCGAGATACGTCGTGTTCCGGCACTCCACTTGCCCTAGCCTGCTCCCCCATTCCAGGGATTTTTCTCCAGGCACATTCGTCAGGATCTCCGGTAACATCACGGCGAAAATAGCCCGCCGCCTGGGAAGCGCCATCTCTTTCCACTACAGGAAAAACCGGATGCCAAACATTTATTGCCACCTATCATCTATTTCGATGCAATTCGCGAGAAAACCGGCCTCTCCGAAGCCGAGGTGATCAAGCTCATGCGCACGGAACTCAAACCCTCAAACTTCCGCATGTGGCGAAATATCTAAATTTCCAGTTCGTCCATCTCCGCGGCTCTACCATTGTGCTTCCATATTCCTTTTTTGGGTAATCCGGATTCGAAGGCTGGAATTTATTTAATCTTGCACTTAGATAAGGATCTACTTATCTAAGTCCGTCGTGACCAAGCAACTCCAGCCCTGCGAGCATGTGGTCGAGATCTACAAGTGCTTGTGTGATCCCAACCGTCTGCGGATTCTGAACCTGTTGAACTCCGGCCCGCAGTGCGTGTGCCATATCGAGGGAGTGCTGGGGATCGGATCGGTGCGGACATCCCAGCAGTTGGCCTACCTACGCCGATATGGCCTCGTCGACGTGGAGGCGTGCGGGACGTGGCGCCGGTATTCTCTGTCAGCCGAGCCGTCACCGGAATTGGCGGCCAATCTTTCCTGTCTGCAGGACTGCACTTTCGAGAGCCCAATGTTCAAGGCGGATCTCCGTAAGTTGAAGACGATACGGCGCAAACTGTGTGGCCCAGAATCCAAATGAACCATTTTTCACCCGTGAAACAAGCCCAACCAAAACATCTCCAGTCATGAGTCTCGACAAATCATCCATGGGCTTTTTTGAACGCCATCTCACTCTGTGGGTCGGCCTGTGCATCGTCGCCGGCATAGCCCTGGGCAAGATCGCTCCCGACTTGGCAGGAACCCTCGATGGCATGGCCATTTACGTCAACGGCGCGCCGGTGGTCTCCATTCCCATAGCAATCTGCCTCTTTTTCATGATGTACCCCATCATGGTGAAAATCGACTTCGCCGAGGTGGTGCAGGCTAGCCACAACCCAAAGCCGGTCACTCTCACACTGATCGTCAACTGGGCGATCAAGCCCTTCACCATGCTGGGCATCGCGACGCTGTTCCTCGGTGTCTTGCTCAAAGACCAACTCCCCGGCACGGAGGTGCTCAAGGACGGTTCCGAGGTGGAACTTTATCGCTCCTACATCTCCGGCGCCATCCTGCTCGGTATCGCCCCCTGCACCGCGATGGTCCTGGTGTGGGGCTACCTGGCGAGGGGTAACCAAGGTCTCACTCTGGTCATGGTGGCGGTCAATTCCCTGCTCATGCTTCTACTCTACGGCATCCTCGGTGGCTGGCTGCTTGGCATCAATCACATGCCGGTGCCGTGGCAGGCCCTGCTGCTATCGGTCGGCATCTATGTCGCGCTGCCGCTGCTGGCTGGATATTTGTCGCGTCGCTGGATCGTTGGCGCCAAGGGTCTGGATTGGTTCGAGAAAAAGTTCCTGCACATCCTCACGCCGATGTCCATCATCGCTCTGTTGGCGACCTTGGTGCTGTTATTCAGCTTCAAAGGTGAGACGATCTTGGCGAATCCGCTCACCATTCTCTGGATCGCCATCCCGCTGACCTTGCAGACCCTGCTGATTTTCGCGCTGACCTACGGCGCGGCAAAATGGCTAAAACTCTCTTACGAAGATGCAGCACCTGCCGCGATGATCGGCGCATCAAACCACTTCGAGGTCGCCATCGCCACGGCGGTAATGCTGTTCGGGCTGTCTTCCGGCGCCGCGCTTGCCACCGTGGTCGGTGTGCTGATCGAGGTACCGCTGATGCTCTTCCTCGTCCGCGTATGCCAACGCACCAAGGGCTGGTTTTCCTGAGTCCAGGAAGGCAAGCAAGAGGACGACCGCCACCAGAGCTAGCTCAAGTCCAAATTCGTCGAGGATGGCACGATCTGACCCTCCCCGGAACAAACTCCTAGCTTCTTCCTTGAAGTTTAAAGTTTAGAGTTTGAAGTTTTTCCTCCAAAGTCGTGCCGTGATCGCCCGCGTCCTCATCGACGGCCCTTCGGAACTTATTTTCGACTACGCCATCCCCGCCGACCTCCCCGTCGAGCCGGGCTGCCGCGTGCGCATACCCATCCGGCAGAAAACCACCTCGGGAACGGTGCTCTCCGTCATCCCGCCGCCGGAGCAAAGCGAGTTCGCCATGCGCGAGGTGAAATCGCTCATCGATCCCGAGCCACTGATCACCCCCAACCTCCTCAAGGTTGCCCGCTGGATCGCGAACTACTACGGATCCAGTATCGAAAGCGTCATCCGCTCCATCCTACCAGAGGCGGTCCGCACCGAGGGCAATTCGGCCAAGACTCGCCGCATCGCCACCACTACGGAAAGCCCCGATCCGGAGGAGTTGGAGAAACTCGCCAAGCGTGCCCCCAAGCAGCACGCCATCCTCACTCTCCTCCTAGTCGCCGAAAACCGCACCCTCCCCACCACTGACCTCGGCGATGGCTCAGCCCCCTCCCTCAAGTCCCTCGAAAAAAAAGGCCTCATCACCATCACCACCGAGGAAATCCGCCGCAACCCCGAAGCCGCCGAGGAAATCATCCCCTCCCAACCCCTCACCCTAAACGAGCAACAAGAAACAGCATTTCAAGAAATCTCCGCGTCCCTCCGCGACCTCTGCACCTCTGCGGTGGAAAATCCCCCCTCGCCCCCACTCGCCCCCTCCCCCTATCTTCTTCTAGGCGTCACCGGCTCCGGCAAAACCGAGGTCTATCTCCAAGCCGCCCAAGCCGCCCTCGACCTCGACAAAACCGTCCTCGTCCTGGTCCCGGAAATCGCCCTCACCCCCCAGACCGTCCGCCGCTTCAAAGCCCGCTTCTCCCACCTCACCGACCAAGTCGCCGTCCTCCACTCGAACCTCTCCCAGGGCGAGCGCTTCGATGAGTGGCACCGCATCCGCAAAGGCACCGCCCGCATCGTCATCGGCGCACGCTCCGCCGTCTTCGCACCCCTGCCAAACCTCGGACTCATCGTCATCGATGAAGAACACGAATCCACCTACAAACAGGAAAACGTCCCCCGCTACCAAGCACGCGATGTCGCCGTCCTCCGCGCCGCCTTCGAGCCATGCGTCATCGTTTTAGGGTCAGCAACACCCTCTTTGGAGTCATGGCAAAACACTCTCGCGGGGAAATACCACCTGCTCCGCCTCGACAAACGCGCCGACGCCCACTCGATGCCGCTGGTGCGTGTCATCGACATGCGCTTGGAAAAACAGAAGCAGAAAGGCCAGATCGCCATCCTCTCCGACCGGCTCCGCACCGCGCTCGAGCAACGCCTCGAAAAAGGTGAGCAATCCATCCTTTTCCTCAACCGCCGCGGCTTCGCCCGCTCCCTCCAATGCCACGGCTGCGGCCATGTCTGCGAGTGCCCGCACTGCGCCGTCGCCCTCACCTACCATCGCACCGACGAGCGACTCGTCTGCCATGTTTGCGGCCACCAATCCATCGTCCCGAAAAAATGCCCGGAATGCAAAAACCCAGGCATCGCCCTCCAGGGATACGGCACCCAGAAGGTCGAGGAAGTCCTTCGGAAAGTCCTCCCCGAAGCCCGCTTCGCTCGCATCGATGCGGATGCCATGCGCCGCAAAAACACGCTCAAAGACATCCTCAAGAAATTTAAATCCCAAAAAATCGACGTCCTCATCGGCACCCAGATGATCGCCAAGGGCCTGCATTTCCCCAACGTCACCTTGGTGGGAATACTCAACGCCGACCTCGGTCTGCACGTCCCGGACTTCCGCGCCGGCGAGCGCACCTTCCAGCTCATCACCCAGGTCGCCGGCCGCGCCGGCCGCGGCGAGCTCGAAGGCGAAGTCATCGTCCAGACCTTTACGCCCCATAGCCCCAGCATCCAGTTCGCCCGCAAGCACGACTTCGATGGCTATGCCGAGCAGGAAATGGAAATGCGCCGCCAGTTCAGCTTCCCGCCCTTCGCCCACTGCGGAGTCCTCACCGCAAGATCCACGCACGAGCGTCGCGCCGAATTCACACTCCAGACGCTCCACCTCCGCCTAAAGGAAAATCTTCCGCCCGGCATCTCCCTCGGAGAAGTGCTCCCCAGCCCCCTGATCCGTTCCCACGACCAATTCCGCTTCCAGATCACTCTCCGCTCCCACAAAGCACGCCCCCTCACCAACCACATCCAAACCATCCTCCGAAAAACCTCCCTCCCCGAAGACGTCACCGTCGTCTTCGATATGGACGCGTATAACTTCTCGTAGCGGCGATGTGGCGGCGATCTTCGGTCGCCGATTTCACCCACCACCCATCTTCACAAAGATCAGCAATCTTTGTAGGCTCCCACCATCAACATTTTGCTCACCCCAGAACTCGAAAGTGCCGTGAAGGCGAAGGTTGCTTCGGGGATGTATAACAATGCCAGCGAGGTGATCCGCGAGGCACTGCGTAAATCCCTCATTCAAGAGCAGGAAAACCAATTGCTAAGTCGTGAAGCGGCCATTGGCTATGCGCAGCTTCAGGCGGGGCAGACCGTCGAGGTAAAATCCGAACAGCACTTCATCGATCTCGTACGCGGCAAGGCATGAAGCTCACCCTCACCGAGGCCGGCCTAGATGATTTCCGCTCCATCCGCGCCTACACCCTCGAAACATGGGGCGAAGAACAGGAGAAAATCTACCTGCGGAAAATCTGGAACCGCATCCAATCCCTCCGCGAAGACCCCCTTCGTTACCGCCTCAGGGAAGAACTTTTTCCCGGTGTCAGCAAAATGCTCTCCTGCTCCATCACCCCCACTCACAAAGCCCATCGATATACGCGGCCGAGCCGTCGCGGAGCCAGCCATCTAGCTGAGCGGGATCTTTGAGCTGCTGGCCGCGGAGGCGGGGGACGACGAGGTAGTTGCAGGTGATCCCGGGAAGGACGCTCATGTCGCCCCAAATTTTCTCGAACTGGGTGACGGGGAAAATGTCTTCCTGGCCGTGGCCCCAGCGTTTCTTGACGTCTTTGAGTGTGACGTAGGTCGGGAGCTGGGCGGCGAGCTTGCGGATCGCTGCGGTGATTTTTGCTTCGTCCTCCGCGAGCAGGTCATCGCGGGAGAGGCCGATGCGGGCGAGCAGCTGATCGATGTCGATCCAGCAGCTCAGGGTGTTGTAGTAGCTGAGGGCGAACTCGTCCTCCTCGTTGGGCATGGCGAGGCCTTCGACGAGCCGCACCTGTCCGTTGACCCGAGCGAGGCCGCCGCCCCTGTCCTCCAGGCGGCGTGAAATGACCTCGAAGGTCATGGTTGCGCCGCTCTGCAAATGCGAGCCGAGTAGAGTAGGATCCAGATCGGCGCCGAGGGTGTCGATGTTGTGGAGGAAAAGCGTTTTCAGGCCAGGCCTTTCCCGCAGGACGGCGGCGAGTGTGCCGTTGCGCAGCATGTTGGGAAGCTCGAAGAAATGGCCGACCGGGTGGAGGCACTGGAGCGGGAGATTGTCAGTGTAGTCGCTGCCTTCCCCGGCTTCCTTCGCCCAGCCGATGAGTGCAGTGCGGAGGGAGTCGCGGACTTTCTGTTGCTGCTCGTCGAGCATCTGCTGGGGCATTTCCTCCCAGGCAAAACGGAGATCGCGCTCCGTGGGAACCATACGCAGGCCGACGGATTTGCCTCGCGAAAGGAATAGCGACCCAGGATAACCGTAGTTCCCGACATGACCAAGGAAAGCCTCTGTCGGCGCGTGGGTGAGGTAGCTGGTGGTGAAAATGTGCGGCACCGTCGCACCGGATTCCTTAGAGACACGGCGGCTCTTGGCGAGGTGGGTTTCGATGAATGTTCTGTGCTTTCCGCCGAGCTTGGCGAAGGGATTGAGCGCCTTGCACACACCCGCGCCCTGAGTCCAGCGGCTGCCCGCACCTGCGGCGAGGCTGATGACCGCGACGCTTCCGGCCTTGAGTGCCGCGGCGCCGATTTTCCTCAGGTCTTCATTCCCACCGGAGCTGAAGTCCTGCACATCCTCCGGCTGCACGTCCTCGATGATGGAGCTGTTAGGAAGGCGATTCTGGGCAAGGCCGATCCGTCCGTTCTGCAGATCCTGGCGGATCTTTTCATGGAGTTCGCGGTCGAATCCGTTTTCCGTGAGAAGATCTGCGAGCGAGTTCCCGGAGGACGACCCGGTTTCGTTCCGTGGCAAAAAGGAATCAAATAGATCCTGCATCAATCCTTCAAATGCAGGGGTGTTGCGGGATTCTGCGGCCAGGCAGTCGAGCTCGGCGCGAGTGCTGGCGGGAAGACTGCGCGGATCTTGGCGCAGTGTTGAGGGCAGATGAAGCTTGTAGTAACGGGGCGGCAACAGGGCGAATTTGCCAGTGAGCATTTCCGAAAACGTGCCGTGTGAATTGATTGCGAAATCGTAGACCACCGGCTCCATCGCGAAGGGCAGGGCGTCCTGCAAACGAGCTTTCGCGGCGGACATGATGCGCTGCATCGCGGCCTGCGCTTCGGTTTTTCGTTCCGGAGCAAAGATGAATCCCATACCTCCGCCGGACATCCCGCCGAGCATCCAGAAGCCCCAGAAATCCTCGCCGAATTCCTTCTCGGCGGCGGCAATCAGCTGCTCGGTGTAAAGCGTGGTCGCCCACGGGATGATCGTCTGAATGGGGCCGCGGAAATTCTCGGTGGTGATGGCCCCCAGCTTCCTGATATCGCCTTGGCTGAGCGCCTCGACGACCTTTTCCAATAGATCGAGTGCCTCGCGACGACCGACCCATTCCTTCGAGCCGCGCAGGAGATATTTCTCCGTCACCATTTCCAGGATGGGTCCGACGTTCTGCGCCATGCCACCGTGAACGAGGACGAGGGAATCCTGCAACGCGGTGCGGGCGCTATCGGGGATTTCCTCTGCTGTGAAAACCTTGTGGGTGGGCATCAGGCGGCCGCGTGAGATGCCGTGTTCCGGATCGGCCTCCCCGGCGATGGCTCCCTCGATGAGCTTGATACCCGGCCAGACGCCGCCGGAATCCTGCCAGCCGCCGCCGGAGCCACCGATCCACTCCCCGAGGATGGCTCGCGCGAGGACGATACGGCGCTCGCTTTCCTGGAGCTCGCCGGTGAGCTCTGCCGTTTGCCCGGTGGCTCGCATGCAGGCGCTGATGAGTGCGGCGAGAAGATTGGTGGAAACGGCAAGCCGCGAGCCTTTCGGAATATCGTTCACACTGGAGACAAGCTCGATGCCAAGACCGGGGCCGACGAGTTTTTCAAGTAGGGCTTTCAGTGTCTGACCGGAGCCCTCGATACCCGGAGGCACCACGCCGCTGGCGATGACCGCCGCCTTGAGGAGGCCAAGATGGTCTTTCGCAAAATCGAAGACATCACCGAGCGAGGTAACATCGGCGGTGGCATTGAGATCGATGCTGGTGAGTCGGATCACCGGCTTCTCGATCACGCGGAGGTATGCTTCCACGGGAGGACTGGGTTTTGCATCGCGGCCGTGGACACCGAGATCTACGGACACATTGATCACCCGCGCCCCTTCCGGAAAATCCATGCCGAGAAAAAAGATATCGGACCACGCCGAGTGCGTGAGATCCATACGGACAGGGGTCGTTTCCCGCAGAATGGGAAAGGTGCCGTTCTCCGATGTATCTAGTAGTTCTCTGCGAAACCGCAGCGGATGATCTGAGGGATGCCCCATGCGGAACATCCAGCGGTTCCCATCGACAGACCTAACGCTGGAGCGCACCTGATCGGCTAGCGTCTGGAAGGCAAGGGAATGGTATGCAGAGGCCAGCGAAGAGCTGAGTGCATCCCCGCAACTCTGCGCGGTTTGCGCGGCGATGAATTCGTCAATCGCTTCTTCGAAGCGGCGCTGCAGGAGATGCTCATAGCCTGCGAAAGGAATGCTCCCCGCAGGCTTTTCCGACAACAGCGGTGGCAGGTGGAAACGGTGGATCGCGTAGAGAAAGAACAGCGCACGGACCCGGTGATAGAGATTCTCGCTTTCACGGCGGAAGGCATCCAACTCCCCGCAGGCAGCGAGAAGCCCATCCACGGAAAGCCCCTCGCAGAGCGCTTCGAGCGAGGTGTCCCGGCATACCGGATCGTCCGAGATGATGGCGCTGACAAACGGCGAACTCATGCGGGGCGGTTGGTGGTGGCAAGAAGTTCGAGCAGCGAAACGAGCACCCCGTCGCGGTGCGGGCCGTCGAGGGCGAGCGCAAGCTGAGCGATGAGGAGACCGTTTTGCTCATCGAGGTTGAAGCGCCGACCCTGGATCTCGTGGGCGAGGCAGCGCTCCGTTTTCGCCAGTTTTCGCAAGGTCAGGGAAACACCCTTCTCCTCGGATGCGCAGAGAAATTCCATGAATTTCGGACTAAGCGCATGCATGCCGAAAAAGCAGAGGTATTGCGCGGCCCGCAGTCCCGGGATCGTCAGATGCTGCTCGGCCAGGGTCGGGCTGGGTTTTTCGATGACATTGCGTATCTCATAAAGACCGGCCCCCTGCGGAACCTTGGTGCCCCCGATCGCTCCGTAGAGCGGCAGCTTGCTTTCGTGCGTAGCCTGTACGGCGGACACCGAGCACGCGTTCGACTCCGCGGTTTTCAGGAGTTGGGAAACACAGGATCCATCCGTGTGACTGAGGTAGAGGTGATCGCTGACCATCAACAGGAAAGGTTCGCCACCGATGAAATCCTTGGCCTGGCAGATCGCATCTCCGTAGCCCGACGGTTTCGCCTGCTCAATGAAGGTGACCTGCTCCGCATGCGGTCCCGCAGCTTTCCGATATGCTTCCGCATCCCCGGCGGCGACGACCACCGCCGCAGAGGTGATACCGGCGGAGAAAACCTCGTCCAGAAGCATCTGGAGAGCCGTTTGCGAGGCTCCCGACTGGCTGGTTACCGCCTGGAGCGGAAGATGGCGCTGGTCGGAACCGGCTGCGGTGATGACTGCCTTGCGTATTTTCATGGAGCTGTGGACGGACTTTGTCAGAAAAATCCCGCACCGGACGACAGAAAAATCCTTCGTCGGAATGCCGAACATCATTACACTTGCCCATGCCCGTCCTCGTCACCGCATTCGGCCCCTTCGGCGGACGGACGCAGAACGCCTCCTCGCTGGTGCTGCATGAGCTCCGCAAATCCCTTCCGGAAATCCGCACCCGCATCCTCCCGGTCGATGCGGTGCTGGCACCATCCCGGCTGCGGCAGGCCTTGCGCCGCATCCGCCCCAGCGCACTCATCATGCTCGGAGAGGCGGTGGGGAGCACGAAAATCCGACTCGAGCAGACCGCATGGAACCTCAAGAATTTCGACATTCCCGACATTGCAGGGCGCAAGCCTACGGGGATCCCGGTTCGCGTGGGAGCACACGAATCCATGGCATCCACCCTGCCATTGCAGGCAATCCATACGCGGTTAGAACGCATGGGCCATGGCGTGTCCTTTTCCGACGATCCCGGCCGCTATCTCTGCAACCAACTGTTCTTTTCCGCCATGGACTTCCTCGAAGAAAACGAGATCCGCATCCCGGCGGGTTTCATCCACCTGCCACTGGATAAAAATCTCCCAACTACCTCTGCGGCAGGGGCGATCGCTGAGATGATCAGGATTTCCCTTCCCCGATAGGATCTCCGGAGCGGGCGCGGCAAGGCGGCGACATTAGGGATTTCTTAAGAAATTGAACCGCCAAGTTCGCCAAGAACGCCAAGTCCACGAGAAAAAAAATCTCAAAAGAACCTCTCTGGCTGGAGATTATTGATCAGAAAGCATTTTTGCTTTGGAAAACTTGGCGAGCTTTTCTTACTTGGCGGTTCAAATCCAATATCTGGTTCTGCTTTCCCTTCCCTTGTCGGTATCCGCTTCAATGAGGCAACACGGCTGGCGGCCACGAGTGGCAAAACGGCTCGACATGTAAGGCCTTCCTGATATTTTATTCGTGTGAAACGCTTAATCCTCATTCCAGCCTCCGCGGTGCTCCTCCTTAGCTCCTGCGACCACATCGACGCCGTGGGCGACAAAGTCGGCGAGCTCAAGGACATGCGCAAGGAAAGCACCCAAGGGGTCGAGGGAATGGATCTGAAGGCGATCGTCAACGGCATGCAGAACTCCGGTCCGGCAGTCCGTGACATCGGCGAGGTGGATTTCCAATCGTTTATTTCCGAGCCTGGCAGGCTCAATGTGGTGGATTTCCATGCCGACTGGTGCGGCCCGTGCAAGAAGCTCGGCCCAGTGCTTTCCAGTATCATCGAGGCCAACTCAGGGGTCGTTCGGCTCGGCAAGCTCAACGTGGATCAGGCACGCCAGCTCTCGCAAGAACAGGGTGTCCGCAGCATTCCCGACGTGCGGTTCTATATCGACGGCAAACTCGTCCACAAGTTCACGGGAGCTGCACCCAAAGAAACCATCGAGAGCTTAATCGCAACACACTCCGCAAACATCGACCCGACGGCGAGCATGGTCGCACGCCTCAAAACGGGCTTCGCGGGAGTGGACGAAGGTGACGGAACCACGGCAACCGTTCCGGCTCGACCCCGCCCGTCGAACGCAAAGCCCATCGAGGAAGCCATGAAGCCGATGAAGAAGGACTGGCTACCACCCGGCATGAGCCAGAAGTGAAGCGTCAGGCTGCAAATTATCCAAGCAGCTCGCGTATCATTGAGGCATCAAGCTTCCGAACCACATCTGCGTCGGCAAGCAGGCCTTGGGCGAGCTTGGACTTTTCCTGCTGCAGGCGATGAATGCGCTCCTCGACGGTTTCTTGGCAGAGCAGCTTGTGGACGAAGACCGGCTTGTCCTGGCCGATGCGATAGGCGCGATCCGTCGCCTGCGCCTCGGCGGCAGGGTTCCACCAAGGATCGTAGTGGATCACGGTGTCGGCGGCGGTCAGATTGAGTCCGGTGCCACCCGCTTTGAGGGAAATGAGGAAAACGGGGAACTTCCCGGACTGGAATTGCTCGACGAGTTTTCCGCGATCTTTCGAGCTTCCAGTGAGCTTCAGATAGGGCACTTTCGTTTTCACAAGATGATCCTCGATGAGGGCGAGCATCGTGGTGAACTGGGAGAAAATCAGAATGCGACGACCTTCCTCAACGAGGGTTCCGAGCAGCTCGGCGAGGAAATCCAATTTTGCGGATCTTTTCACTCCGTCGGAGAAATCCGGTGGCAGCAGCCGGGGATCGCAACAGATTTGGCGGAGCTTCAGGAGGGCGTCGAGGAACACAATCTGGGATTGCTCAATACCGCGGGCGGCGATGGCTTCACGAACGCGTTTGTCCATCGTGGCGCGGACGGTTTCGTAGAGATCCTTCTGCTCGGAGTGTAGCTCGATCAGGTGGATCATCTCCGTCTTCGGGGGCAACTCCTTGGCCACTTGATCCTTGGTGCGGCGCAGCACGAGCGGAGCGATGCGTTTTTTCAGAAGGGTGTTCTTCTCCGCATCGCCCTCCTCCTCGATGGGTTTACGAAATTTTTTCTGAAAGACATCCTCCGTGCCGAGGTAGCCGGGGATGAGGAAATGCATCAGGCTCCAGAGCTCGCCGAGGTGATTCTCGATGGGGGTGCCGGATAGGCAGAGCCGGTGCCGCGCAACGAGTTTGCAGGCCGCCTGCGAGACTTTCGCGCGGGGGTTCTTGATGTATTGCGCCTCATCGAGGGCGACGATGTGGAATTTGACCTCGGAGAGCTTCGCGATGTCCCGCTGGAGCAAAGCAAAGGATGTGATCACGAGATCCGCGTGGGGGATGGAGCGGTAGTATTTTTTCCGATCCGCGCCGTTGAGAACCAGCACGCTGAGGCCGGGGGCGAATTTCATCGCCTCCGCCCGCCAGTTCGGCACCACGGAGGTCGGCGCGACGACCAGTGAGGGCATGCCGCCGCTGCGGCCACTGACCTTTTCCGCCATTAGGTGGGCGAGGGTTTGGAGCGTTTTCCCCAGCCCCATGTCGTCGGCGAGGATACCGTGCAGGCCGTGCCTTGCGAGGAACTGCATCCACTGGAAGCCGGACTTCTGGTAATCCCGCAGTGTCGCCTTGATCTCCAGAGGTGTCTCCATCTCCTCGACCTCCGTAAAATTCTCCAGCCGCTTCTTCAGTTTCGCCAAGCCCTTGGGAGTTTCTATCCCCAGACCCTCCAACCCGCCGAGCGCCGCCGCATCGAGCGCATGCACCTGCACTTTTCCGAAAAACTTCGGGTCAATCAGGGCGGAGAGATGGTTGAGGATGCGCCTCACCCGGCCGATGGGGAGCTTGAGCGCATCGCCGTTTTTCAGAGGTGCATAAACGAAACCCGTGTCCGGCCGGTCCAGCGTCTCTTCAAGGAAATCTTGTTTCAGCAAGCCGGCAAGGATGGGCATGAGGTCGTGCCTGTCCCCATCGACATCGAAGCCCACCGACAGGCTGAACCAACCGCCGTCGGAAAAATCACCCTCGTAGGCATCGTCCGCCTCATCGTCTTGCGAGAGCTTGGTTTCCCATTTCCCCGGATCGGCGTCGTGCACCTCGTGCCCGACTCCTTCCCCGAACGAAACCTCCCAACCTGCCGCCTCCAGCTCCGCGACCGTCTCACCCCGGAACCTGTGCCAGAACGCATCCACAGGCACACGGCCCGGATCGGGAAACCACTTGTCACTCGCTTCCGCATCGGTGGTGCGGGATTTCATGCTCAGCAGGAAACGCCATGCGGGATTCGACTTCATCGAGGACAAGCCGGTCTCCCTGAGCACTCGGATCGCTCGCATCTCCGCAGGGGTCTTGCCGCCCTCGCCCGCAGATACCAGCGGGCTACTATGCCCGTCATAGTAAACCATCGCCTCGGCAAAGATCCACTCGCCGGGATCCTTCTCGCCGAGCGATTGCAGAAGCAGATTCGTGGTCTTGTCCACCTCCCCCTTGCTGACATGCAGGGCGAATCTCGCCTCCGGCGCAATTTCTCCCCCTCCCCCCCTCTCCCCATCTCCCAAATCCCCCGCTCTTCCCAGCGCCAGCTTCACCGCCTCCCCTGCGCTTCTGCCGAGCAACCTCGAAAGCTTCTTCTCCTTCGCCAGTTTCCCGACCGCCGCGAAGCCGTGCTCGCAGAAAGCGCCCACCTCGCAGGAGCAGGTCGTCTCGAAATGGATCCCGCCGCCCTCCTCCCAGAAAACGCCTTCGACCCCATCGTCGAGAACCGTTGCGGAGAAGCGGGTCTCGCCCTCCCCTTCATCCAGACTGAGTCCCTTCACTTTGGGAACCAAGCGCGTGCCGAGGCCACGCAGCTCTTCCTCGAACCTCTCCACCCAACTCCCCCCGGCCAGGAAATCTCTAATTTCTTCTACTATCTCCACGCGCGCACACCGTGATCAATGTAACACCCCTTTGCAAGCCGCTGTCGGTCACAGAATCACTTGGAAAGAAGCGACTTGTTAAACAAACCAGACCAGACTCAATCGTATGAGAAATATCTAGTGTTCTGAAAACCTTAATCTGACGGATGGGCGAAGGCGATTTTCCCCAAGAGCAAGGCGCAAGGAGGGAGTCCATCGAGATTCACGACTCGACGCGCAACGCAGCTATTGGGAAAAAGCGTCGAGCTTTCTGACCCTCCGCGACCATCGGAAGCCTTTTTCTCAAGACCTTAAAAATCCCCATCCGTCAGATTAAGATTTTCAGGGCACTCGGAGGCCAAAACCCACCTTTCTCGGCTCGTCGAGCAGGCGGCGGCGGGCGGGGAGAGACACGCCGCTCCGCCCGAAATGACGACTCCGGTTTATTTCAACTCCAGAAGGTAGGCGACGAGATCGCGCAGCTCGCGAGGGCTGAGGATCTCCCCCATCGGCGGCATGGTGCTGACCGGCACGGTGCGGGATGCGATCTCGGATATTTTCACGGTGACTACCGATTTATCAGGAAGGATCAGGGTGAGTTTCTCCGCATCCTCATCCTTGAGAGCGCCTGCCAAGGAGGTTTTATCCTTTTTCGTGACGGTCATCATTCCGTAGCCGGCTGCTAGCATCGCCTGCGGAGCTACAAGGGATTCAAGGATGTATTCGCGCCCCTTTTTGCCAATTTGCGTGAGCGGCGGGCCGACCTCACTACCCTCTTTTCCCACTCGATGGCAGGCTGTGCATTGCGCGGCGAGGTGCTCGTTGAAAACCTTCTCGCCGAGCTTCGGATTCCCGCCGCTGAATGAAGCGGAGTGGGCTGGGATCGTTTTTGAAAAGCCGGCAAGAGCCTCGCTGAATTCAAGCAGGAGATAACCACGGGTTTGCCCTTTCTCGCTAAACCTTTTCGCATAATTCGTCAAAAGTTCCTTTGCTGCGGGCGCATCGATTTTCGCGAGCAGAAGAACCGCCTGTTGCTGCTCCTCGATTCGCTCGGATTTCATGATTGCCATCGCAGCGTAATCGACGACCGCCTGCGGATTCACATCGGCCAATAGGGATGCGGCGTGAATACGGATTTCGAATGGTTTATCGTCGAGTAAACCGGGAAGGAGTTTGGCGAAAGCCGCAGGGTTGACGGATCGAAGAGCATCGATTGCATCAATGCGGGCGGACGTCTCAGCCTTCCGATTGAGGATTACTCTTTCGAGATCCGAGACATTGGCGACGATGCCGAGGTTTTTACAAACGTCGGCGGCAGCCTTGGCGATGTCCTTATTCTGGCTATTTTTGAGGCTGGCTAGCGGGAGGCTCGCCGCTTTTGCTATTTCAACATCGGCAGGATCCAGGGGATCGTGGCGACCATCGACGGGATTGGGCTTGGACGCCACCGTCCAGGATGCGAGGGATTCGAGCGCGGCGATACGGAGATCCTGCGGCACCTCATCGTTTGCTGCATAGGCGGCGAGCCGTTCGGCGGATTCCTTGTCGGCGAGGTAGCGGTTCGCGGCGATGGAGCGGCGCATGGCGGGGACGGTGGCCATGGGGTTGGTGCGGATGAGATCGGCGAGCGCGGGGTAGGCTTCCAAAATGGCGGGATCGTCGTAAATCGCACGGGCGGCCTCCGCGACGACCTTCGGGTCGGTGTCGGGAAGAAGTTCCGCGGCGAGGGGCGAGGAAAGGCGGCGGAAGGCAACGGCGGCGGCGAGGCGGACTGCCGGCGATTTGTGGTTGAGTGATTTTTGCAGAAACGGTTCGCTAAAGGACGTCAGCGCGAGAACTCCTGCATGCCGGAGATACGCGTCTCGGTTGTCGTTCTCCACGAGCATCTCGATGATTGAATTGCTGACATTTGTCGAAAGACAGGTGAGCGACCAAGTCTTTGATTTCCACGCGAACATGACGGCAAAATAACGAACTCGCAGGCTTTCATCTTTGATGAGCTGCTCAAGACCGGGAACGAGAATCTGCCCGGATTCTGTCGCGTATTTGAGTGCTTGCGCTCGCAGCTCCGCATCTTTGCTTTTGGAGAGTTTTTCAAATAGGGGGAGATCGAAGGCTTTCATCTGAGTGAGACCCCAGAGGGAGTGGATGACGGCCATCTGGTCGGCCCCTTCGGCGGATGCGGTGGCGATGAAATCATCCTTGGCCTTGCGCTCCGCCAGCTCCCACTGGGCGTCGAGGCGGATACGCATATCCTTGTGAGACAGCGTTTTTACGAGATCCGTAGTAGATACCTCGGACGGGCCTGCCTTGAGCATCGCTGCGACCTCCTTGCGGATTTCCGAGCCAGCTTCCTTCGGATCGTCGAGCGTCCACACGGCACCCTTGTCGTTGAGCGGGTAGCCGCCGGACCAATCGGCAGAGTAGAGCGCACCGTCGGGGCCGAAGTTGATGCCGACATTCATCGGCCCCGAGTAGACCGTATGCTCGTCGGTCATTTCGAAGGTCGCGCCCTTGGGTTTTACTTTGAAGGAACGGAGATTTCCTTTTGGAAATTCCGTAACGAAGAACGCGTCTTCATATTTCGCGTTGAGGGCGGTGCCGGGATTGTAGGCGAAGCCCGCCGGGCCATCCGAGTAGTTCGCGTTTGTAGGCGTGATGTAGGCGGGTTGGAATTCTCCCTCAGTCGCCCAGATACTTTCCGCCATCCACGGATTGTAGGCAGAACCACGGTATTGGTAGTAGTTCCTCCAACCGGTGTCGGAGCCTTCGGTGATGTGCAGGAAACGTTCGCGCTCGCCTTTCTGGTCGGAATCGTTGTCGACGGAAAAAAGGTTGCCGTATTTGTCGAAGGCAATCTCCTGTGGGTTGCGCAGGCCGCGCGCAAAAATCTCGAAGCCTGAGCCGTCGGGATAGCAGCGCAGCACCGCGCCTTCATGAGGGGCGAAAAAGTTTTTCCCCTCTTTCGAGGTGACGTTCACACCCTTGTCGCCAATCGACCAATAGATACGCCCGTCGGGCCCCAGCGTCAGCCCGTGCATGTCATGGCCGGCGTAGGCGATGTGAACCCCGAAGCCATGCGCCAGCGACTCGCGTTGGTCCGCTTTTCCATCACCGTCGGTGTCGCGCAGCTTCCACATATCCGGGGCGATGGTGGCGTAGACATCGCCACGCCATGCTAGGGTTCCTGCCGCGATGCCGGTGACCTCGGTGTTGAAGCCCTCGGCGAAAACGTTCGATTCGTCCATCAACCCATCGCCGTTCGTGTCTGTGAGGCGGATGATTTTTTCCGAGAGAACCGTAAGATCCTTGATGTCGCTAACCCCGTCTTTGTTGTGGTCTTTGACCAGCTTGTTGGTGCCATCCAGTTGCTTGCGGAAGAAGGCCAGCTTGTCTTCAACTGAGGTGAAGGAAACATCCTCCGGAACCCAGCCGTGCTTGTAGTAACTTCGGATATCGAGGTCGGCGGCTTTGCGCCTGGTGGTCTCGGTGACGTAAAGCGTGCCGTCCACATCCACCGATACGGAGACCGGGTTTTTAAGGAGCGGTTGCTGCGCGACAAGTGAACGCTCCAGGCCGTTCGCAGCGGGAAAGGTTTGCGCGATGGATGCGGAAAGGCAGAGAAGCTGAAACGCTGGGATGACGAGAGGGGTTCGCATGGCTTTTAGGGTGTCCTTGTGCAAAGCTAACTAGAATACCCACCGTGTAAATGTGGCATTCGAGCCGTCAGGTTTCCGAGGGTTCGCTTTCGCTGTTTTCTCCTGCCAGTTTCGGGCTTCGAGGCCAGATAATCTTGTTTTCGTCATTCTTCAGTGCCTTTTTTCGCCAGGAGTTCGCGAGGTCGGGACGCTGCTGTGAGAACACCGTGAAGACGTGCTCGGCAAATCCCGATCCCGCCTCGGAGTAGATATTGAATGCGGTGTCCAGGCCGAGGTCGCGGAGCTGTTTTACCTCGTCGTCGAACTTTCCTGTGGCGGTGACGACTCCCTCGAAATTATGGCGCTTGAGCGTCTTCGCGGCTTGGATGTTCGAGCTGTGTTTCGGCATCGCCAAGACCACGAGATCGATGTTTTCGCGGACGCTGACACGCTCCCAAAAATCCGAGTCCGTGGCATCGGCGAGGAGGACGTTGCGGTCGGCGAGGCGGTGCAGCTCGACCGCGGCGGGATCGCGATCGAAGCCCATCACCTGGCCGGGAAAGCGCTCACCGAGGCTCTGGTAGGCGGCGAGACCCATGCGACCCATTCCAAAGATCGCGATGCGCTCGCCCTTCGTCCGGATCGGTAGGTCGCCGGGGTGGCGGCCTTTGGTTTCGAAGCGTTTCAGGAAATCGCTGATGGGATCGTAGAGTTCCTCCGCGCGGCGGCTGAGAGGAGAGATGAGGAGGATGCTGATCGATAGCGCGAGTGCCATGGCGACCAGCCATTCGGGAGAAAGCCAGCCCTTGCTAACACCCAGCGCCATGACGATGAGGCCGAACTCACTGTAGGTGGAAAGCGTGAGTCCCGCCATCCACGAGGTGCGGGCGCGGAGTCGGAAACGAGTGAGGATTCCGAAAAACGCGAGACTCTTGAGCGGCAGCAGAAGGATCAGGAAAAGCGCCCAGAGCAGTCCGTTGGTTGAAAGCGATCCCTCGAGTCCGATCTGCAGGAAAAAGCCGACAAGCAGCAGATCGGTGATGCTCATCAGGGATTTGCTCACCTCCTTCGCCTTCGGATGGGAGCCGACGAGAACTCCCACGAAAAGCGCACCGAGATCTGCCTTCAGCCCAACGAGTTCGAAGCCCTTTGCGCCCAATACAAGGGCGAGGAAAAGTCCGCAGAGTGTGATCATTTCCCCGTGCCCCGAGCGCCCAATGAGTGCGCCGAGCCATTTCCTGCCGAACAGCAGGGCGGCGAGCAGGGCGATGGCCCAGATCGAGGGGATTTTCCCGGTGGAAAAGGTCAGGAAAAGCACCGCGAGGATGTCCTGCATGATGAGCATGCCGATGGCGACACGGCCGTGCATGGCTCCCATGTCGCCGCTTTCTGTAAGACTTTTCACGGCGAATACCGTGCTGGAAAAACTCAGTGCAAAGGCAAGCAGGAGGGCTGTCTGCCATTCCATCCCGACCGCCTGCCCGGCGAGGGTGCCTACCCCGAGCAGAGCCAAGGCGAAAACGATTACCACCGAAATGGTGTGGAGCGAGGTGCCCACCCAGATCTCCGGTTGGGCGAGGGTACGGACACGGAGTTTCACCCCGATGGTGAAAAGCATCAGCGTCACGCCGAGCTCGGCGATCGTGCCGAGCGCCGGGCCGCCGGTTTGCCCGAAGGCTTGGAGCACGAAACCCGAGATCAAGAAGCCGACCAAAGGTGGCAACCGGAACTGCTGGGCGAGCAGCCCGAAGAAAAACGCTACGGCTAATAGGAGTGCATCCATTCACGGAGAGAGAAAGCCATCCGCGTGCCTATTGGGAGGTTTTTTACCGCAAGCCGTTCCCACGGCCATACCACATGCCCGAATACACGGGAAAGATCCGCGGGGCACGACAACCCCGGCGGTTCAATCCTTTCGCGTCAGCTCTACGAAAACGTCCTCAAGCGTTGCCTCGTGACGGAAGAGGGAACGCAGCGACCAACTGTTGTGTGCGGCGACGGCGGAAATCGCCTGCCGGGTGTCGGTACCGGAATCCGACCAAAGGGTGCAGCGAATCCAGCCATCCTCGAGATCTTCGGCGGCTACCTTTTTGACTTTGGGCAGATCGGAAAGGATGGGAAGCACCACCTCGGAAGCTGCCTGAAGCTCGACCTGAACCCGCCCGGCGGTTCGCATTTCGGAAATCAGGTTGCTAGGCGTCTCGGCGGCCTTGATTTTTCCTCCGTCAATGATGATGACGCGGTTGGCGATCATCTCCACCTCGCTGAGGATGTGGGTGGAAATGAGGACGGTGTGGTTGAGGGAGAGGTGCTTGATCAGCTCCCGGATCTGGCGAATCTGAATGGGGTCGAGGCCGTTCGTCGGCTCGTCGAGGATGAGCAGATCCGGCTGGTGGACGAGAGCATCCGCAAGGCCGACCCGCTGGCGGAAGCCCTTGGAGAGCGTCTTGATCATTTTCCTTCGGACGCCTTCGAGACCGCAGGTATCGATGACATGAGACACCCGGCGGCGAGCATCGCCGTTGGAAAGCCCCTTGATACGGGCACGGAAGGAGAGATACTCGCGGACGCGCATATCATCGTAGAGGGGCACGTTTTCCGGCATATAGCCGATGCGTTTCCTGGCCTCGATGGATTGGCGGAAAATGTCGAAATCTGCAATACGGGCGGAGCCTCCGGAGGGCGGGAGATACCCAGTCAGCATGCGCAGGGTGGTGGTTTTCCCGGCACCGTTCGGTCCCAGGAAACCGACGATCTCGCCCCGTGCCACAGAGAACGATATGTCGCGGACCGCGAGGTGGCGGCCATAGCGTTTGGAGAGGTTTGTGGCTTCGATCATCGTTCGGGGGAGGGTGGGAAAACTTGGGTGCGGCGGCGGGATATTTTCACCCTGCAATGGTTGACGCAAGCCTACGAGTCCTTTAACTACTCCCCGCGCGCAGCCAGCCGAGCGGGATTTTCCCCGGCGAGGGCACGCCTCCAAGGCAAAAGCACATGAACTCATCGGTTTCGGCACGGCTCAACTCGGATCTATTGGACGAAAAATACGCGCTATGGTGCGAGGATCCGCAATCCGTCGAAGCCACCTGGTCGTCGTTTTTCGAAGGCTTCGAGCTCGGAGTTTGCCAAGCCAAGGAAAAGGGCGAGCCACAAGCGGCGGGCACACCGCCTGCGGCAGGGATTGACCTGGAGTTCAACGGCAAGGTCGTGGGCCTAGTCTACAACTACCGCACCCTCGGCCACACCCAGGCACAGATCAATCCGCTCGACGATCAACCGGAGATCAACCCCCGCCTGAGCCTGAGCGAATATAATTTCACCGAGGCGGAAATGGAGCGCGAGGCCTCGAATCCATTCTTTTTACGTGGAGCGAAAATGAAGCTGAGGGACATGGTGGCGGCGCTCAAGTCCACGTATTCGGGCAAGATCGGCTTCGAGTTCATGCACATCCACAACACTACCGTGCGCCACTGGGTGCGCGAGCGGATCGAGCACCACGGCTCGGATGGTGCAGAAAAAAACATGGAGCTGCAGGTGAAGTCCCTGCGCTGGCTGCTTGAGGCGGAATCCTTCGAGCACTTTCTCGCAAAGAAATTCCTCGGCGAGAAACGCTTCTCCCTAGAAGGCAGCGAGGGCGCAATGGTCGTTCTCAACGCCATCCTTGAAAGCTGCCCGAACCAGGACGTCCTGGAAATCGAGATGGGCATGGCGCACCGCGGCCGCCTGAACGTGCTCGCGAATTTCATCCGCAAATCCCTCACCACCCTGCTCTACGAATTCACGCCGAACTACGAACCGGGCCTCGTCGCCGGGGACGGGGACGTGAAATACCACCTCGGCTACGAAAAAGTCCGCGAACTCCCCGACGGCAACGTCCGCGTCAGCCTCGCGGCGAACCCTAGCCACCTTGAGGCCGTCAACCCGGTCGTCGAGGGCAAGGCCCGCGCCCGTCAGCGCGTGCTCGGCGACGATGGAGCCGCAACCGACAGGAAGCGCGTGCTTCCCATCCTGCTTCACGGCGATGCGGCATTCGCAGGCCAAGGCTCGGTCGCGGAGGTGCTCAACCTTTCCCAGCTCCCCGGCTACCGCACCGGCGGCACGATCCACCTGATCATCAACAACCAGATCGGTTTCACCACGATGCCGGCCGATGCCCGCTCCTCCGCCTATGCGACGGACGTAGCGAAAATGATCGAGGCACCTATCCTCCACGTCAACGGCGAGGAGCCAATGGAGCTTTTCTGGGCCGCGAAGTTCGCCCTCGAGTTCCGCCAGAAGTTCGGCCGCGACATCGTCATCGACATGTATTGCTACCGCCGCCAGGGCCACAACGAAGCGGATCAGGCGGCATTCACCCAGCCATTGGTGGCGAAAGAAATCGCCGCACGCGAGACCTTCGGCCAGGTTTACAAGCGCCAGCTCGTTACTGACGGCGTGCTTTCCCAGCCGGATGCAGATGCGCTGGAGCAGGCAATCTGGGATCGTCTCGAAGAGGGTCACCAGCAAATGGTTAAAATGAGCGAAGCGGGCGACCGCACGGTCTTCAGCGGCTCGACCGCCATCGTCCAACCGGCCTACTCCCACGCCCAAGTGCCGACCGGGATCACCCATGAGCGGCTGCAGCACATCGGAAAAACCCTCACCACCGTCCCGGAAACCTTCTGTCTCAACCCAACGCTTGAGAAACGTTTCGTCCCTCGCCGCGTCGAGGCGCTGGCCAAGGGCGGCCCGATCGACTGGGCTTTCGCGGAATCCCTCGCCTTCGGCTCCCTGCTCATGGAGGGCTCCCCCGTCCGCCTTTCCGGCCAAGACTGCCGCCGCGGCACCTTTTCGCAGCGCCACGCGGTCTTTTACGACTACGAAACCCGCGAGCGCTATATCCCGCTGGAAAACCTTTCCCAGGACCAGGCAAAATTCTGCGTCTACAACTCGCTGCTCTCCGAGTTCGCGGTGCTCGGTTTCGACTACGGCTACTCCCTCTCCTACCCAAGCATGCTGCTGATGTGGGAGGCACAGTTCGGCGATTTCTCCAACGGTGCACAGGTCATCATCGACCAGTTCATCTCCTCTGCGGAATCGAAATGGCAGACGCCCTCCGATCTCGTGATGCTGCTGCCCCACGGCTACGAAGGTATGGGGCCGGAACACTCCAGCGCCCGCCTCGAGCGCTTCCTCCAGCTCTGCGCGGAGCAAAACATGATCGTCGGCAACTTTACCACGCCGGCTCAGTATTTCCACGCCCTACGCCGCCAGAAGCACCGCGATTTCCGCAAGCCGCTCATCCTGATGACCCCGAAAAGCCTCCTCGGCAGACCGGAGGCTGTCTCTTCGGAATCGGATTTCCTCGAAGGCACCTGCTTCCAGGAAATCCTCCCGGATCTCAAGGCATTCGAAAATCCAGCCGATGTGAAACGGATCATCTTCTGCTCCGGAAAGGTCTTCTACGACCTCGCAGCCCACCGCAAGGAAGCGGGCATCGAGGACGCCGCGATCATCCGAATCGAGCAGCTTTACCCATTCCACGGTGAACTCGTCGCCGCGCTCGCCGGGCAGTTTCCGCAAGCATCCCGCTTCGTCTGGTGCCAGGAAGAGCCGCAGAACATGGGCGCATTCACCTACGTCACGCCACGTCTCCAGGAAACGCTCAGCTCCCCCATCCATTACGCCGGCCGCAAACCCGGCTCGAGTCCTGCTGCAGGATCCAAGGCAATGCACTACCGCGAACAAAAGGCGCTCCTCGCGAAAGCCTTCGAAATCTGATTTTCCCCACAACCACCTTCCACAATGGCCATCGATATCAAAGTGCCGGCCGCCGGCGAATCCATCACCTCTGCGAACATCGCAAAATGGTACAAGAACGACGGCGACGCCGTCAAAAAGGGCGATCCACTCGCCAGCCTGGAGACCGACAAAGTATCCAACGAGCTTGAGGCCGAGGCTGACGGCGTGCTCAGCATTATCGTCCAGGAGGGCGAGGAAGTCGCGATTGGCACGGTCATAGGAAAACTCGAAACCTCCTCCGCCGCCGCGCCCGCCGCAGAAAATCCAGTCCAACCAGCGGCACCCGCAGCCGCACCAGTAGCTCCAGCAGCCGCAGCCGGTTCCCCTGTAGACATCGCAGTTCCCGCCGCCGGCGAATCTATCACCTCCGCCAATGTCGCCGAATGGCGCAAGAAAGACGGCGAGCATGTCGAAAAAGGAGAGATCCTCGTAACCCTCGAAACCGACAAAGTTTCCAACGAGCTCGAGTCCCCCATCGCCGGGATCATCCGCATCCTTATCCCGGAAGGTGAAGAGGTCTCCATCGGCAAGGTGATTGCCCGCATCGAACCCGGAGGGGCGAACGCTGGTTCGCCCCCCGCATCCGCACCCGAAAACCCCGCTCCCGCCCCGAAAACCGCAGCAGAACCTGCGCGCACCAAACCGGATCTCTCTGTGGTTTCCGCTCCGCGCGAAATAGCCAAAGCGTCCGCCCCCTCCGAGGAAGGCCGCACCACCCGCAAGAAGATGTCGATGCTGCGCCGCAAGATCGCGACCCATCTCGTCAACGCCCAGCAGACCGCCGCCATCCTCACCACCTTCAACGAAGTCGATATGACCGCCGTCATGAAGCTCCGCAAAAGCGTGCAGGAGGATTTCGTGAAAAAGCACGGTGTAAAACTCGGCTTCATGTCCTTTTTCGTGAAAGCCGTCACCCAGGCACTGAAAGACGTGCCATCCATCAACGGTCGCATCGAGGGCAACGAGGTCATCCAGAACCATTTCTACGACATCGGCGTCGCCATCGGCACCGAGAAAGGCCTCATCGTCCCCGTCCTCCGCGACTGTGACGGGAAAGGCTTCGCACAGATCGAGCAGGACATCCTCGACTACGCGGAAAAAGGCCGCAGCGGCAAAATCGCTATCGAGGATCTACAGGGCGGTGTCTTCACCATCTCCAACGGCGGCGTCTATGGCTCCCTGCTCAGCACCCCCATCCTCAACCCTCCCCAAAGCGGTATACTCGGGATGCACACCATACAGCAGCGCCCCATCGCCCTCAACGGCCAGGTCGTCATCCGTCCGATGATGTATCTTGCCCTCAGCTACGACCACCGCCTCGTCGATGGCAAAGAGGCAGTCACCTTCCTCATCCGCATCAAGGACGCCCTCGAAGCCCCGCACCGGCTGATGCTGGAGCTGTGATTCCCCGCAGGCGCGGCGAAACCACCCATCATTCCCCGCTTGCCGCAGAGGCCGCGCCGGGAAAGACTCACCTTCAGCCCATTGAAGAAATTCCTACCATACTACCGGCACCTATGGATGGTGAAGTGGCAGTTCCTCACGGGGGTCGCAGCCGGACTTGTCTACGCGGCGGCTACCGGCGCGGGTCTGCCACTGATGACGCAGGTGGTCTTCCCCGTCCTTTTCAATGACACGGCGGAAACCTCCCAATGGTATGTTTCCTGGCTGACTTCATGGCTCGGGGAGATTTCACGCAACGAGCTGCTCATCTACACCTGCCTTTGGATCCCGGTGGTGTTCCTGGTTCGCGCCGCCGCCGCGTTCACGAATTCCTATTTCATCCAGCTTGCAGGCACAAAGGTGGTGGAAAAGATCCGTACGGATCTTTTCTCAAAGCTCCAGACACTACCGCTTTCCTTCTTCAAGCGCAACACGTCAGGTGATCTCCTCGCCAGGGTGATGGGCGATACGGAGATGCTACGGCAAGTCGTCGCAAAGGCATCCAGCGATCTCATAAAACAGCCGGCCACGCTTGTCTTCGCTCTCGGAGTTGTCATTTCCCTCTCGCTCAGAGACGAGAAATTCTTCATCGCTGTCATCGCACTGCTCACCGTTCCAGTCTGTGTGATACTGATCCGGGCGGCGGGAAAAAAACTGGCACGGCGGGCGCGCAGCCTCCAGTCGCGCGGTGGGGATCTCTCCGCATCGCTTTCGGAAAGCCTCCAGTCCGCCCTCGAGATCCGTGCCTACAATCTCCAGGAATCGCAGATGGAAAACTTCACCGGACGGATCCGCGTAATCCTCAAGCTGACCATGAAGGTGGTGAAGTATAAGAAACTCATCTCACCCTCCATCGAGGTGGTTGCCGCCACCGGGTTCGCGGCGGCGCTTTACTTCGGGGTACGCGCGGGAATGACCCTCGAGGGATTCATGACCCTGGGCATGGCGCTCTACATGTCCTACGAGCCGATCAAAAAACTAGGAACCATCTATGCCGTTTTCCAGCAAGGCAAAGCCTCGGTCGACCGGATCGAGCACATCCTGCACGCGAAAGATTCGATACCCAACCCCGCCTCGCCCCGTCCGGTTCCCTCCCCCTTTTCCACACTCAGCTTTGATTGCGTCACATTCGCCTACAATGAGATTCCCGTCCTCCACGGGATTTCAGTCGAGATCCCGGCCGGGCAGGTCGTGGCTCTCGTCGGCCCGAGCGGAGCGGGGAAATCGACTTTCGCCCAACTCGTTCCCCGCTTCTATGATCCGCAGGAAGGGGAGATCCGGATCGATGGCATCCCGGTTCGTGAGTTTCTCAAGCACGACCTCCGCCACATCATCGCGGTGGTTCCGCAGAATCCCTCGCTTTTCATGGGCACCCTTGAGGAAAACATCAGCATCGGGCGGCGGGATGCCACCCGCGCAGAGGTCGAGGAGGCCGCGAAAAAGGCCTTCGCCCACGATTTCATCACCGGCATGCCGGACGGATACAACACCCTAGTCGGCGAGCGGGGGGATCTCCTTTCCGGTGGCCAGCGCCAGCGGATCGCCATCGCCCGGGCTTTCCTCAAGGATGCGCCCATCCTCATCCTCGATGAGGCGACGAGCGCGCTCGACACAGAAAGCGAGGCTGCCGTCCAAAAAGCATTGGCGGCGCTCGTGAAAGGCCGAACCACGCTCATTATCGCCCACCGCTTCAGCACCATACGCATCGCCGACCGCATTCTCGTATTCAAGAACGGCCGCATTGTCAGCGACGGCAGTCACGAGGAGCTGCGCGACCTCGACCCCACCTACCAGGCAATGGTCGGCGGCGAGTTGCGATAACGCTTCTGGAAAATCAAGCTTGGCAATTTGAACGGTCGCCTGGAAAGCGGAGACAGCTCTTGACCGGATTGACTGTGGCGCCGATGGCGCATTTTCTGTCGCAGACGGCCGTTCTTGCGGAAGCTGAAAACTCCCCAGCGCAAACGCGCCATACTATTTCTCGGTGAGAGCATCACCAGGGCAGGTGGCTACATCCGCGCAATCCCCGCAGCAAAACCCTTGTCATGCCCGCAGGATAGCACGCAGGATTTCATCACAAACCCCGTTGAACATCCCCCACATCGACCCAATCCCCCAGGCTACGGAGCACGGTTTCGGCATCGAGCTGGTTCATAACCCCCTCGGGCGCACAAACCGCACGCGTCCGCACGGAATCCATCGGCCAAGGTCCGAAACGCATCGGGGAAGTTGGCCCGAAAATCGCGAGCACCCGGTTGCCAACGGCCGCAGAGAGATGCATCGGGCCGCTGTCGTTGCCAATAAATATGGATTTCACGCGCACGAGCTCGATCATTTCGTCCAGCGGACAACCTGTCAGGTTCAAGAAACGGCCCTCGGGAGCCACCGCCTTCGGAACCTGCGGGACGCCCGCGCACCATGCCACGCGGCTGCCGGGTATCCGCTCCCAGATGAGCCTCGTCAGCTCGTCAAAGCCCGGCCACTCCTTGCCGACGCCACGACTGTCGGTGAAAATTACGAAATTCCGGTGGGGATCATCCGAGAAAAACGAATGCCATGGGAAGGTGCCCCCTGGCCGGAGTCCGAGCGGAAACCGTATATCCGCATCCAGACCAAGTGCTCCGGGGAAGCCCTGCAGGATCGGGATTGCATGATGCGGTCCGGGGCCCGGCGGTAACTGGATACGATGTCCGTAGAACAGCCCCGCTCCCTCCCTGGAATCCTTGCGACCCCATTTTTCCGGCGATTTCGCAGCCGCCGCCATCAATCCGCTGCGCAACAGCCCCTGCATGTCCCAGACAAGATCGAAGTGTCTTCCCGCCAATGTCTTGAGCATTCCGACCAATCCCCGAAGCCCTTCCTTCCGGCGGAAGTGGAGCACCTCGTGGACGAATGGCGCGGCTTCCACGAGCGGGGCGAAGCGATCGCGCGCCACCCATGTGATGCGGCAATCAGGAAGCTGGCTGGCAACCGTTTGCATGACCTGGAGGCCGTGAACGATATCGCCCAGCGAAGAGGGCTTGATCACCAAAATGCTCTTGATCGCCGCCGAACTTAACTTACATTGCACGGCTCCAAGGGTCGACCATCGCCGGTTCGCCCGCAACCCCAATTCCACCATACTCTCAATGACTTGCCACCCTCAGGAAATCGCCGATTTGCAAAGCCGCCTGACCGAAGCATGGCACCGGGAGAAGCCGGCTGCCTCAGCGGACGGGTTCACCCGCATCGTCGAGGAAAACCACCTGAGAAATTTCAGCCTTTGGCACGAGGAGGACGTCGCCCGCCGGGACGACCTCGGCTCGGAGCGTGTCCATCAAGCGAAGCGGGCGATCGACGCGTTCAACCAGCAGCGGAACAATTTCATCGAGCGTATGGACATGGAGCTCGTGGCGGCACTGAAACCCGCTGAAACCGGAGTTCCCAAGAACTCAGAGACACCCGGCATGATCATCGACCGGCTCTCAATCCTGGCACTCAAGGAATTTCACATGCGCGAGGAAGCCGAGCGGACCGAGGCTTCGGAGGAACACCGCGCGAACTGCGGGACCAAGCTGGCGCGGATCACCCTCCAAAGGAACGACCTCACCGACTGCCTACGCGAATTGCTGGACGATGTGGCGGCAGGCCGCCGCACCTTCGGGATCTATTATCAGTTCAAAATGTATAACGATCCCGCTCTGAATCCGCAGCTCTACGGAGCGAAAAGCTCCGGCGGAGTATGAGTCTTTTCCGGGAGCGACCCGACCTTTTCCATCCGAAGCATTGGCCCATGTGGGCTGGCATCGGATTTCTCCGGCTCATCACTTTGCTACCTTGGAAGGCACAGCGAGTACTCGGCGGCTATATCGGGCGGTTCGCTTTCCTGTTCCTAACCGAACGTCGCCGCGTCGTCCGGATCAATCTGGGTCTTTGTTTTCCTGAACTTCAGAAGCGCGAGCGCATGCAGCTGGCAAAACGCCACTACGAGGCTGTAGGGATAGGCGCTTTCGAGACCTGCATGGCTTGGTGGGCTCGTCCGGAGCGGATTCCGGAATATCAATTTGTCGGCCTGGAGATTCTGGAGAAATTTCAGAAGGAAGGGAGAGGAGTCATCCTTTTCACCGCCCATTTCACTACCTTGGAAATCTGCGGACGAATGTTCAGCGACACCATGCCCATGGGTGGACTATACCGGGATCCGGACAATCCCGTCGTCGCCTGGCTAATGCACCGCGGACGGATCGACAAGATGAGCGTTGCTGTGCCGATGGACGACCTGCGCGGGCTAATCCGCGGGTTGAAGAAAGGGCATACGATCTGGTATGCGCCGGACCAGAGCAAGAAGGGAAAGAAGGGAGCCTTCACGAGCGTGCTGCCGTTTTTCGGTGTGCCTGCCCGCACCAATACGGCGATGAGCCGCATAGCGAAAATGTCCGGAGCAGCGGTGGTTCCATTCTTTGCGCAACGTTTGGAGGACGGCGGATACCGGTTGGAGATATTTCCTGAACTGGAGGACTTCCCCTCTGACGATGAGGATCAGGATGCGATCCGCGCCAACCATCTCATCGAGGAAAACATCCGGAAAGTTCCCGAACAGTATTTCTGGATTCACCGGCGATTCAAAAAACGCGGGGAAGATCTTCCGGACGTTTATAAAAAGTGAGCGATCCGCCCCGCGAAGCTGCGGGCGTTTTCCTCGAACCACTGGCGGCCCGCCAACCCGAGCGCACGTTTTTCCTCATCCGGCATGACGATCAGCCGTTGGATCGCGGACTCCAGCGCTTCGGGATCCGCATGGAAATTCATACCCAGATGGCGCGGTTCGCTGCGGAGAGAGGGCACCAGCACGCCTCGTTCAACCGTCACCAATTCATTCATCGGAGGCGCGTCCGTCGTCAGTGTCACCGCTGCGCACGACATCGCCTCTGCGATGTAATGCCCCCAGCCCTCAGAAAGCGACGGGCACAGATGGATGCCGCAGGCGTTCTGTAAGCCACGCAACTCCGCATCGTCAAGATAACGGCTGATCAGTTCCACGTTCGGCGATACGGATTGCGGAGCGTTGTCCGGATGTTGAACGAGGGTGAGGCGCGGCCACTCCGGATGCTTTCCCCAGAGATCCAGCAAGAGTTCGGTGTTTTTCAACGTGCTGCGGCCGGCCAGGTGGAAAAACCGCGAGTAATCCGCAACCACCACCTCATCCCGCCTGTCCTCCGACGTGAAGCCAATGAAATGCACAGAGCTGTGATATTTCGAAAACGCCTCCACCGCATGGCGAGACTTGCAAAGAACATGATCGATCATCCCCAACCTACCTAGCAGCCGCTGGGGAAACCGCTCCTGGTTCGGAATCAGGAAATGCGTGCCTGCCTTGCGTCTCCATAGAGGCGCGACACGTTCCAAATGAAACGCCCCATCCGCCCGGAACTCCTTGGATAGCAGTGCACGGAAGCTTTTGATCTTAGGGTTTTTCGTGACGACACCCGATTCAGCCAGCGCGGCAGCGAGCAACGAGGCATCGCGATCCAGGCCAACACCGTTGCTCCGGCCGAGTATCAGTGCTGTTTTCATTTCCGCAGGTGAGCATGCCGCAGCCGACACGCGGTCGCCAACCCCTATCTCCCCGTATCTCTGTCCATTGCGGCGGACGCTAGCGCGAGAGAAGGAATCCTTTCTCTGATACCTTCACCCCCTCCTTCCGTTTTTCGAGAAATTTTTCTATGGCTTCCTGTTGCCTCATTTTTCTACGCGCAATTTTCCTCCGAGCCTCTTTCTTGCACCATTTCGTTAGTGGAATCAATTGAGGGAATCCAAACCCGTCGATCGCTATACACTGACAAGTCCCATCGAGTTTTTGCTGAACCACCAAGTTATCGGGACGCCCTTGCACGAAAATCCGAAAACGCTCCACTCCTTCCCACATCGTGTCCAACGCAGCCTGACATTCCTTAGTCAGCCCATTCTTCCACAAATACTCGGTCAAGGTCATCGAGATCCCACCATCGTGATCCTGGATGAGATCCACAACCAAACCATCTCCCACATCGGTTGATATGACTTCATAAGCACGGGGGACGTAATCCCAGGCAACTTCCCCGACCCTCTTTTCCTGGGATTTCAGGAAGCGGTACTCCGCAAGATTCTCATGGAAATACCACTTGGGGCGACACATGCGGACAATCCAATGCGCACGCAATCGGCGGTCTGCCATTCGCCAATCTTCGGTCATGACCTTGATGCACTTCCCTGAATCATTGGGATGCCGATAGCAGGCGCGGTGCCCTCCTTTCGCAAAGGGCGTTTCCTCTTCGAGATTCAGCATGCCCGATCTTAGTTCCACTTCCGGAGAAATACCTCTCTAAAAATCAGGTAATTACGGCACTACAAAAAACAACATGCGGAGATCGCCTCAAGCACGATCCGTAGTCTGTATTCGACAACCACGTCGAGCATCAGAGCGCTGCTCAATAACCGAAAGCTTTGAAATCCTCCGCGTAAATCTCCTCCACGACGCGGCGGATCCCGGGATCCCTGGTAATTTCCATCCCAGCCTCCACGCGGGTGGTGTTTAATTTGGGAAGTGAAACTCCGCTCGCGGGAATTCTCGCGGATTTCTCACTCAGCGCTGTGATGATTTTCGCGTAATCCTCATCGGCATTCTCAATTCTTCCGATATGGATGTCACTAGGCGAACCAAGACCCTTCAGCCAGTCGACCTGAGGACGGCATTGCGACCAATCCAAACGGTTGTAGAGACCTACCTGCTGCAGCCGACTACGCCCGAGCAAGAATTCCTCGCCAGCATACAACAATCGATCCGACATGGCGACCGGGTCGACATCAGGCACCGAGCGGTGCCGTTGCCACTCCCCTTCCAATGTGGTGATGAAGTCCGAATACTTCGTTTCCTCCGGAAGCCTTCCCAATTTCTTGAAATATCGATAGAGCGAGGCGCAGCGATCGTGCGGATTGCGCACGAAGGAAAATTTGAATGCGCGGTCGACAAAATCACGGGTGACGGCACCTACTTCGATCAAGCGGGAAACGGATTGATGCCCGAAAGTTACCATTCCCCGGCCGGTGAACAGGCAGCGCGTTTTTTCCAGGGACTTGAACTTTTGCATTCCCAGACTCGCCATTGAGATGTAAATGCTGGTGCCTGCCGATTTTGGAATCCAAACAAACAAGGCGGCCGGCAGGTCTTTTCCGCCAAGCCGCGCCAAAGCTCGCCGGGGCGGAGCACTGAGCTTCAGTAGGAATCTTTTGGTGGGATATTGCATGTGGAAATCCGTTTCATCTGCATCGCTTAGCTTAGCTTAGCTAAATATACGCAGCCGTGTCAGGAATTGTGTAACCTAAAATGCCCGACAAGCGTGTGAGCGTATTTGTTGAGATACCGCCGTCCGGGGTAGCGCATGGAACGAGCTAGTCGAATTGCCGAGCTCCGGGGATTCTCCACTGCTACCACTCGCTCAAGCGACACCAATGGCATTCTATCCGCCTGACGGCTAAAGAATTCAATGATGTCGTCCGCGGATAGAAACCATTTGTGACGATCCGCAGGGGAATCACACGGCAAACCATAATGAGCGATGGCACCGGAACCACGAGAAATCGGTTTTCTGGCGCTGCACCAGCAGTTTGGCAGAGAAACGAGGACATTGTTGCTAGATGTCCTGAATAGCTCGCTAAAAATATGGTGTAGATTATCAATGTGCTCCAGAACCTCGAAGCAACACACCGTGTTAAATTCGGAGTCCTCAACTGGCAGACGATCCGTTTCTTCAAGGTTGATAAAAACATCTGGATCACCAGCCATATCAAGCCCGAGGTAGCGGATGCCGGGAAGTAATTTACGCAAGGGTGCCTCGTAACACCCTACATCAAGAACGGAGTCAACGAAGGCATCGCGGAATTGGGATAGTAGAAATTCCGTCCTGTCGACTCTCCGAGTGAATTTTGATTGGCGTAGGTCTATTTGCATCTTGTGTGTCGTTAGTGGAAATCTGCGGGATTGCGGCTCTCATGCGGCCAAGGGCGCGACGTCGTCACCCGTACCTTCCGGCACATGTTCAAACGCCTTGTCATTAAAAAGTCCATCATGTAAACTTGATACCCAAGATCGCTTTGAGCTATTGAACAAATCTCGCATAGCATGTCTTACGAATATTTCGCGACCGTATTGAGGAGTTTCGAAATTTTTGACCTCTTGCTGGCTAGATTTAGTCTCCGGCTCCAGACTTTGGTAGGAATCAGGGTGGTGGCTCCGATCCCGTCGATCAGCACGAAGTGATTGCCTTCGGTTTCATTGTGCGCGTAGACGAGATTGCCGGAGTGCATATCCGCGACAACGATGTTGCTCTCCAACAAGGCCTCGATGAAACGGTCCAAGGCGGCACGTGCTTCATCGTCGAATTGCCGCTCAGCAAGCAGCTTTTTCATGGGCGGGGCGAGGTTGCCCTCTCGATCTCTAGCGGCTTCCGTGATCAACCCCAAACCAAGGTCGGTCTCGATGAAACCGGTGATTTTCTGAGCGAATGCCGGAGCCTTTCCGTTGTCGGCGCAAGTGGCCACGAACTCGTTGATTTCGCGGACGAACAAGGCGTATTGCTTCATTCGCCTACGACGTTTGTACCAAGGCATCCCGCTTCCCCAACGTTTGGCGATCATTTCAGGGCGGATCACCTTGATCAGCAAATCTCTATTTTCAGGGTGCTCATAAACCAGACGGAATTTCCCCGAGGCTATGGGCTGAAGACCCTGAATGGGAAATGGTGTGATCATGGATGAAAAAGGCTGTACCCGGGCAAAGGGCATCTTTCGCTTCGGCCAAGACAGTCGGCTTACCTTGGCGAACCGTGTTTTGCAAGCCGAGGTTAGTTCCCGCGTGGCGGAGTTTATCCTTTCTCTCCACTTGCGGCACAATCGGAAACCATCGAACGGAGCCGGGTTTCGATCATTGCAAAATGGGTTTCCCAATCCCTGCCATCTTTGCCGACGACAACCATTTCAGGGCACCATGGTGTTTTTTCGGAAAGCACCGGCCATTCGCGGCGGAACCAATCATCTCGAACGAGAATGACAGGAACATCCAAGGCGGCGGCGAGGTGCGCTCCCGTACAACTGATGGTTACAATGGCATCCAGACTGGCAAGCTGGGCGGCAAAGGAGTCCATATCCTCGAGCTGGTTGACAGTGGGGTCGTCAATCAAATCCCGGCCGCTCATCTGCCGCAGAGCGCCAAGATCCGCAGCCACATCTCCGTATTGGACATTGACGAAACGAGCGCGGATTCCGCGCATCAGCCGCACCCATGCCTCGAGGGGCGGCAGATCCTTGCCGTGATGAGAGCTCCACCACGAAATCCCGATCAACGGGATTTCTTCTCCCTTTCTATATAAAGCGCGGAAACGGCGCGTGCTTTCTGGGTCAGCGAGCAAGGGTTTATGGAGTCGCCTGATGGTCGGCTCGTCGCAACCCAACACCGTCCGCAGCACGCGGGTATTTGCCGTGACCAGTCGCTCCCCATCAAGGGGCTTGATCACGGCAGGACCTTCCACCACCTCGGCGTCTGGGAAGGTACGTTGATAGATTGGAACGAGCCGCCTTTCAACCACCAGTACTGTACGGCAGGCACCCGAGGCGACTGCCGCCACATGGCCGGTAAGCCGCAAACCCGCCGCGGCACCCTGCTTGACCGTTTCGATGAAGTTGACGACCAACGTGGAATCTCCGAGCGGCTCGCCCTTCCAGTCGGCGGAGGTTTTTTGACCGCGTAGCCTCGTAATTTCATTGTGCCATGCGGTTGCGAGCTCATAAAGACCTAGCTGATCGGCCGCCAGACGAAGCTCAGAAAGCAACTGGGCATCTCCGACGCCGAGTGCCCTTTGTCCGAGCGCGGGGAGCGCTTCGCGCAGCATCGCCCATTCCTTTTGGCGAACGCCTCGACGAAATTTGAGCATTCCGATCGCAAGCTGCGGATCGCGTAAGACCCGCCTTACCTGGCGACGCCAGAATTTCATATGGTCGCGTGCGTGGCGATAGCGCCGACGCCATTTCTCCGCCTGGCCGGATTTACTCATAGTTTACTCTCTAACTTGTTACGCATGACGAGGTGGCACCAGCCGATGCATGCCGAAGGTGTAGCCTCACAGGGTGCTTTGCCAAGGTTGAAATGGGATGGTAGGTCGGGTTACGATGGAGCTCTTGACACCCCTTCCGGCTCCTCCCAATGTCGCAATTCCTGAAACACATGCCTGCGGAAACACCCACGATCATTCACACTGAAGCCTCCCGCGGATGGGGTGGCCAGGAAATCCGCACTTTGACAGAATGCAAGTGGTTCCGGGATCAGGGTTTCCGTTGCATCCTGATGGCCAGCGACGATTCTCAGATCTCCAAGGCATTCAAGGCCGAAGACATCGAAGTCATCCCAATCGAATTTAAAAAATCAACCCAGCTCGGGGATTTTTTCCGTTGTTACAAATGGTTCAAGCAACTGAAACCCGAGCTGGTCGGAGCGCATTCCAACATCGATACCCGGGTAGCTCTTGCTGCGGCTGCCACAGCCGGAGTAATACGGCGGGTTCGTTACCGCCACGTGAGCATTCCGGTGAAGCCATCTCCCTGGAACCACCTCATTTACCGGAAATCCGCTACAGCGATCATAACCACCGCCAACTCCATCACCCGTGAGTTGGTCGAAAATTTCTCGCTGACGGAAGGTTTCGCGCAGACCATCCCCACCGGCGTGGCTGACACCTCGATCACCGACAGAGTGGCGGCAAGGCGGCAGGTGCTCGAAATCCTCGGCTTGCCCGAATCCTCTGTACTCATCACCCAAGTCTCAGTCCTGCGCCAATGGAAAGGGCACCGCGACCTGATGAAGGCATTCGATTCGTTAGCCTCCTCCAATCCAGACCTCCACCTCGTTCTCGTCGGCGGTGGGCCGGGCATGGGATATCTTCCAGAATTCGCGGCGAAACTCACGTCGCGTGAGCGCATCCATTTCGTCGGGCACCAGGAAGATCCCTACCCGTTCTTCAAGGCAGCGGACGTCGTGACACTGGCCAGCATCGGCGGGGAGGGAGTTCCGCAGAGCGCGCTCCAGTGTTTCGCATGCGCCACCCCGTTCGTTGGCACGCGGGTTGGCGGCATCCCGGATATCACCGAAGATGGGGTGAACGGTTTGCTCGTCACACCCGAATCACCTGACGATCTGGCGGCGGCGGTTTTGAAAATCATCTCCGATCCCGAAATGGCCGCCACTCTTGGTGCCAACGCCCGGAGAACATTCGACGAAATCGGTTCGGTCGAACACATGGGCGAGAGGCTACGGACATTCCTAGGTTTGTAACCGCGCCTCGGCACAGCACCCCGGATTCACACCGACTTGAGCGGGGAGAGCATCGTCTTGAGCTCCCGGCGCCAGAGATCGGCGTAGCCGCAGTTGGCGTAATCCTCGAAGTAAGGGCCGCCCTCGGTGTAGTGAAGGATGCCGAGCTGGTCTTCTGGAAGCTCCGGATCGTAGTCGACGAGGTGGTTCCACTTGGCAGGGATTTCGCCAATGAGGTGGTCGCCCTCCAGCCAATGGAAGCGGTGCAGCTCCAGTCCGCTCGCGGTATTGACGTATTCCGGGGTGAGAGCCTTGCACTTGGCGTTGTTCATCAGCATCACACTCGACCAGTTTTTCTTCTCATATTGGGTCTGCTGCTCGCCGAGAAATTTGGTCTCACCCGTGGGGCGGTGGTCGTGATGGACGCACATGACCGCATACTTGTCATCGCGGAGCGCCCAGAGATTCGCAATGTCCTCAAGGCAGATGATGTCGCAATCCGCAAAGATCGACCAACCTTCGTAGCCTGAAAGATGTGGCATGAGGAAGCGGCTGAAAGAGAATTCCGTGGACTGGAGGCTGGTTTTCTCGCGTTGGAACAGATCGCCAAGCTGCGGGATCATGATCGGAGCGATTTCAACCGGCTCCGAACTACGCGTGTGTATACTGTGACAGGCGACGTGGTAGGCGATGGTCTCGCGTTGGTCGTAGCCGAGAAAAATTCTTATCATGTGATGGGTTGGTGTAGTGGGTTGGAAAACCGGTGGAGTCACGGATCGGAACCCGAAGTTTCCGGCTACTAAACGTCAATAAACCTGAGTGACAACCCTCCGACGGGTCAAGCACGGATACCGCGCCCGCCATTTCTGCGCCCGGCAGGGGAGGCGCTCTTGACGTCCGCGGCGCCGGTTCCTAGCCTTGCCGCTCCGCAATCGCACTCAGTGAGTGCGCAGCGGCAATTCCAAATTCCAGTCATGAACGAAACATCCGGCAAGGTATTGGTCACAGGGGGAGCCGGGTTCATCGGCTCCCACGTTTGCGAGAAACTAGTCGCCGAGGGCTTCGAAGTCGTGGTGCTCGATGATTTCAACGACTACTACGATCCCGCCATCAAGCGCCAGAACCTTGAACCCGTGAAGGATAGGCTGACGGTGGTGGCAGGGGATCTGCGCGATCGCGGGCTGGTGGACGAGCTATTCGCGAAGTCCGGGTTCACCAGCGTGATCCACCTCGCGGCGAGAGCCGGAGTCCGCCCGTCCATCGCGGATCCAAGATTATATTTCAGCACCAATGTCGATGGCACACTGAACCTGCTAGAAGCCTGCCGTGCGAACGGGGTGAAGCACTTCGTATTCGCCTCATCGTCATCGGTATACGGGGTCAACCCTAAGGTTCCGTTCGCCGAAAGGGATCTGATCGAGCGAACGATTTCACCCTATGCGGCGACCAAGCTGGCGGGCGAACAGATGTGCTCGAACTACTCTCACCTCTTTGGAATCCGCTGTGTCTGCTTGCGCTTTTTTACGGTTTACGGACCCCGGCAGCGGCCGGATCTGGCGATCGCGAAATTCACCGATGCGATCTCAAAAGGCATGCAAATCGACCGCTACGGCGATGGCAGCACGGCCCGGGATTACACCTATATCAGCGATATCGTTGCCGGGGTGATGGCGGCGTTCCGTTACGACAAGTCGGATTTTGAGATCTTCAATCTCGGTGGATCGGCGACGACGACGCTCACGGATTTGATCGGCCTCATTGAGGAGGCGACGGGTCAAGCCGCAGCCATCCGCCAGCTCCCGGATCAGCCGGGCGACGTGCCGAGAACCTACGCAGACGTGAGCAAATCCGCCGCGTTTCTGGGCTACGAGCCGCAGGTGCCGATCCGCGAGGGTATCAAACGCTACGTGGAGTGGTGGAAGAATTCGGTTCCGAACACCCCATGAAACTGCTTGCCTGCCGCAGGGGATGGTCGCCCACCGGTGGGGCGGAGCGTTTTTTGCAGCGCTTTGCCAAAGGCCTGATGGAAGAGGGAGTTGAGACCACGCTCATCGCGGATGGGCGCTGGCCGGAAAACGAGTGGGCAGCGGGTGAGATCGAGCGAGTAAGCTGCACGGATCCCCAAGAATTTGCCCGCGAGGTGATGGGCATCAAGGCCCGCCATCCGGGCACATGCCTGTTTTCCATGGAGCGGCTACCGGGTGCGGATGTTTTCCGGGCGGGAGACGGGCTGCATTCGGCATGGCTGGACAGGCTCGCGGCGGAGGACGGGGGGCTCGGGAATTGGTTCCGCAGGCGTCGCAAGATGCACCGCCAACTGCTGGCACTGGAGGATCGTTTGTTCGCTGAACCAAAGCTGCGGGTTGTGGCGAACAGCCGCATGGTGGCTCGTGAATTGATGGAGCGGCACGGCTTCCCCGAAAGCCGCATCACGGTGATCCCGAACGGCTATGATCCCCTGGATATCAGCGCGCAGGAGGCGCTGGAAAAACGGAACGCGCTACGTTCCTCGCTCGGCATTCCGGAAAACGCAGTGCTTTTCCTCTTCGTTGGCTCGGGCTGGAAACGCAAGGGCGCGCAAGTCCTTGTGGATGCGTTCCGCCGCATGGATCACCCGCAGGCGTGGCTTGCGCTGGTCGGCAAAGGCCGCGCGAAACGGGACGGACACCCGCGCATCCATCTCGCCGGGCCGGTGCGCTCGCCGCTCGATTGGTTTCTTGCGGCGGATGTTTTCGCCCTGCCCACGCTGTATGATCCGTTTTCCAACGCCTGCCTCGAAGCCGCCGCATACGGGCTGCCCGTGTTGACCACGGACGCCAACGGTTTCGCCGAGGTGCTGGAGCAAAATCCCGCTGCGGGCGAGGTGCTGCCAGTCCCCCGCGACGCGGAGGCATGGGCCGCCGCGATGACGCGGTGGATGAATTCGGACAGGCGCGACGCGTCCAAGGCTCCACTGGAAAATATCCGCCGACATTTTACGATCCGCCGCAATGTGATGGCGACGGTGGATTTCATTCGCACGAATTTCCCATGAGCGATCCCCTCCCGATCAGCGTTTGCATGATGTGCCTCAATGAGGAGAGGCACATGCCCAAGGTGCTCGCCCGCGTCGCGGATTTTGCGGAATGGATCGTCCTGGATACCGGCTGCACCGACCGGACTGCCGAAATCGCACTGCAATGCGGGGCAATCGTCCGCTCCGCCCCGTGGCAGGGTTTCTCGCTCACCCGAAGAGGGCATTTCGCGATGGCGACTCAGCCATGGATACTATGGATCGATGCGGATGAGGAAGTCACCGAAGAGATGGTGATGGAGCTGCGCGGACTTTTCGCAAGCGAGCCCGAACACGCCGCATACCGGATCAATCGTATTATGTTTTTCGAAGGCGAGTGGATCAGGTGCGGCGATTGGTACCCGGATCGGGTGCTGCGCTTGTTCCGGGCGGACGCATGGGAGCTGCCGGTGCGCCAAGTCCATGAATCCGTAGAAATCCGCGGCTCGATCGGTGGGCTGCGGAGCGAGCTGCCACATTATTCCTACAGGGACTGGGCAGACCGCGAGCGGCGGCTGCTGCAATACGCCGAACTTTGGGCCCGGCAAGAAGCCGCAAAAGGGCGGCGCTGCAGCCCCATGGAAGGGGAACTGCGCGCAGCCTGGAGATTCATACGCGGATACCTTTTCAAGACAGGATTCATGGGCGGGCGGCTGGGGCTGAGGATCGCGCTGTCGTGCGCACGGGAAGTCCTGGCGAAATACCGCGCGTTGAAAACGCTTTCCTAACCTGCCCGGCCTAACCACGTCATCGTTCGGCACCTGCGTTGTCCCGGAACACGATTGCACGAAGCCTCCCAGAGTGCGCAACGTCATCACCAGCAAGGGTACGCTTTACCGGGTGGTTGCGTCGCAAGGTGACCGGCGCGGAGCCGATCGCTGTGAGGCCTTCAGCCTCAATCGGATGTGATGTCATCCTCCGTGTGGTGCTTCCGGTCAACTCCTGCTGAGATGATCTCCATTTTCGATCCCGAGAGGGCGTGGAAAAAATAGGGCGTGCCCCAGCGATCAATGAGGCGACCTGAGGAGTCTAGGAACCGCCCGTCCTGAGGAAGGAACGCTAGGCGTTTCGGGTTTTTCCCCATGAGCGCGGCGGTGATTTCGTCGTTCTCGCCGACAGGGTTTCCACCGAGGATTTTCCCGTAATCGGAAACCATCAGAGCGAGTATGGAAATATCATCCCCCGGTGTGTTATCGCTGGAATTTAGGGACGCGGCGGATTCCGCAATTGGAAGCACAGTGAGCTCCGGGACATCGTCCGAAGCACTGCGTTCCGGGAGAGCCTCCCGGCTGTGCGCGGCAGCGGGTGGCTCACCGGGATGAATTTGTTCGCGATTGAGAAAAAATAGCGCCACCGCCACCAGAGCCACCACCGCGACAAACCATGCGAGACGTTTCACAGGAAACCGAGGTTCGCACTGGCAACGGAAAACGGATCGTCGAAGCGGGGGAGGTTCGGAAAAATCGCCTCAATTTCGCTCGATCCCGCACCCATCCATTTCGTGAGCACCGCCGCATACTGATCCACGGAGGTCTCCGGGATGAATCGTCCGCGCGTGTTGTGGGAATCGAGCCCAGCACCCGTTTTCAGGGGAGGAAAATGCCCATAGACATCGCCGCCGTTCACCGATCCGCCCATGATGAGATGATGACCGCCCCAGGCGTGGTCGGAGCCCGCGCCTGCGTCAGTACCGTTTGCCTGCAGGGTGCGGTTAAAGTCCGACATCGTGAAGGTGGTGACATCATCGAACACATCCAGTCCGGGATCTTTCATGGCATTCCGGAATGCAAGGAGCGCGCCGGAAAGCTCCGCCATGAGATTCGAGTGGGCGGGCAGCATCGAGGCGTGGGTGTCGTGCCCACCGATCTGGCAGAAGAAAATCTGGCGACTGTTGCCGAGTGCGTTGCGCCCCGCGATGAGTTTGGCGATCATCTTGAGTTGGTCGCCGAGCTTCGTCTGCGCGTTGGTGAAATGGGTATCAAAATCCACCCCACCCACAGCCGCAGCCGTCAGCGCCGCGCCGATGACCCCCTCAGTGGCACGAGCGCCACGGATAATGTGATTGTAATGATCCTCGAGCAGGTTCTCGTGGGTCAGATTCATGATTTTTTCAAAGGCCTCCAGTCTCCTGCCTGTGTCCGAATTCTTGTAGCCCAGGGAGGTGTCTTCCGGGTCATTGTAGGCCGAGTCGTAGTTGGTTCCGTAGCCAGCGAGACTGACCGCCCCGTTGGTTCCGACCGCGTATTGGTCGACACCTCCCGCCGTGCCGACCTGGAATGAATTTACTCCGGCCAGCGAGATCGACATCGAGGCTTTGGAGCCGGCGTTGTAGGAGGCGTTGAGCAAGTCGGCGGCGCGCCCGCCCCAGCCTGTCGTGAAAGGCTTGTCCGATACCGAGGACTGCCACTGCGTCTGCTGATCCGAGTGACTGAAAAGCTGCGGAGGCACAGGGACTGTTTTATTGATGTAGTCCTCACGGGTCGGCACCGGGTAGCTGAGCGTGCCGACATTCGCGAGCAAGGCGAGCTCACCGGAGCCGAATATCTCTGCGATCCCGCCACACGAAGGATGCAGCCCGAGCGGCATCGCTTCGCCTTCGAAATGGCGGGCGAAGGCAGTGTTACTGCCCGGAGTGATCGGGTTCAGCACGGGATCCCCCGTCACAGGATCGGTGACCGGCAGGGCGAGCGCGCCACGCGCCGCCTCATAATCGCTCCTGAGTGTAAAATCCCCCACGTCGTCGAGCGGCACGAGGAAGTTGTTCGAGTCGTTTCCGCCGGATTGAAAAAGGCAGATCAGTGCCTTGTAGCCTCCCCCAGTCCCCTGAGCGGATGCGGCGGTGATGAGGCGCAGGTTCGCGAGCACATTGACCAGTCCCGTGACACCGAGCGAGGCGCACGCGGATTGCCTGAGAAAATCACGGCGACTCCGGAGCTCTTCTTTCTGGTGATTCTTCATGGGTGGCTTGTCATCGTTGGATCATCGACTGCGGGGAAACGGAAATTAGGTAGGCCGCCTTCTCATAGCGCTCGTGCCGGACTTTCTCCTGATCGGTTACGTTGTCGTTATCATCGTAATAGTAGGAATTCGCGGTGAGGAAATCGATGATGATGTCGCGCGGATTATTTGGATCGGTCGATTCTTCGTAATCCGCCTTCAGCGACCCCGTGCAAAGAAGCAGGTCGAGGTGATCGACCAAGGCGGTGCAGGCCTCGCGGATTTTATCAGGGTTGTCGAATGTCAGAGGATCCCCGGCGGCGGAGATGATCCCGTCGCCGTTCTGATCCATCACGGCCATGTAGATCTTTTCCCTTTCCTGCGTCGCAGCGGCGCCAAGGGTCACGTCCGGAATCAGGTGATCGGCATTCTCTCCGTATCCGGTCGCCGAATAATTCGGCAGCGTACTGGCGGATTCCCCATTTGAATATGCCGTGCTCGCCCAGTGCCTGTTGATGTGAGTGATGGTGTTGATTTCCGTGGCGATCTGGAACTCGGGGGTGACCAGCCCGGCATCGGCGATGGCACCACCGGTGGAGTAGTCCGGGAAGAACCAGTTGAAGACGGAAGGTGCCTCAAGCGGTGTCTGGCCGAGCGTGGAATTGGTGCTGTTCTCACGGAAACGGCCTGCTCCAGCGGGGAAAGCTGCCAGTAGCGCGGCAGGCCCGTGGGCAGAGAGATCCGAAATCTTCAGTTCGGTGTGACCCTGGAGCGCCCGCGCCAGCCCGACATATTGGAGAAGCGGTTCCTTCTTTTTTCCCGCCCCGACCAGGGAAGCCGCAGCGGGCGAACGAGCCTCGTAGTCCAGTAGGATTGTTTTTGCTACATCGCGGAGGTTTCCGTCGCTCGACGTCCAGGCAGTGGAGACGCGGTGGACAAAGCCTGCGGAAGGGTTCGAGGTGACCAGCCTCTGGATAAGCCGCTTGGCGATGAAAGGCGCGATGTTCGGGTGTGCGCCGAGGTGATCGAGGAAATCCGCAAGCTCGTCCTCCCCGCTACGGCCTTCGGGGAAAGACAAGCCGAGCACGGTCTTCGCGGCGGTGTCATGAAAATCGGGGAACTGCTTCATCGGATTCAACCACTGCGCTTGGTAGTAGCGGTTGCCATTGCCGTAGTTAAATGTCGTATTATCGACGACCGTGTCCGAAGCTGAAGGGTTGTTCCGTTTTGAGAACGACCACCCGGTGAAAACGCGGGCGAGATCGATGATGTCGGCCTGCCCGTAAGTCGGGATGGGCTGACCGCTTGACGAAAGTTTCAGCGAGCCATCGGGATGCAGTTGCACCAAGCCGATGGAAAAAAGCTGCATGATCTCCCGGGCGTAGTTTTCATCGGGCGAGACGATCACCATCCCCGAGTTGTCGGTGAGTTCCTTTTGGTTCCGCAGGCTTGAGAGGTATCGTCCCATGATGGGATGGGTGGAAACGCCTTCCAGCAAATCCCGGTAATCACCGTCCAGCCCCGCCGCGAGCATATCGTAATATTGGGAGTGCCCGAGATGGCGCTGATCAACGACATCGTCAGCTGCCGAAGTAACGAGAATTTCCATCAGCGCCGTGGCGAGCCGCTGCCGCACCTGATCCTCGGAAAACAATGCGACGCTCCACCAAGAATGCCGGCGCGAGTGCTGTGGAGGGCGGTAATCTGACTTGTACCATGCCGCCGAGGGATCGCCTGTGTAGATCTCGATAAGCTGTTCGTCCTCGGCTCTTGCGAGTGCTTCGAGCGATGCCGTGGGTGTTTGCGAAGAGTCGAGCTTCTGGTCGAGCCAAGCGGAGAACGCTGAGATCCGGTCGCCGGCGTGCGGCGGCGAGTTCACCAGGTCCCGAAGTTCCGTAATCAGTGACGGAGTGGGTCCGAAGGTAGATTGGGTGAGGAAGCGCGAGATATCCCGGTTGAGATCATCGTCGGCCAAGGTCTCGATGGCAGGCGCATCCGCTGGCGGGACAAACTCTGTGGAACCTGTCGTGAGCAGGTAGTCGGCACGGATTTCACCGGATGGATGCAGCTCGGAGTGGACATTCGAATAGAGTTGCCCGGTGAAGAGGGCGTCGAAGACGGCTTGATCCGTAGTTAGGAACTGGGCCGCCCGGATGTTCCAGACGTAATCGGTGAGCTGCCCGATGGGAAGCGACTCGACGTGCGGGCCAGTGACAGGATTTTTGATGTGGATGTGGGCGGCGCTCTGTGGGCTTGTCAGGCCGGAAAAAACGGAGGAAACGAAGCCTGCCGAGTTGTCGCCCTGCACTCGGATCAGGCTGTAGCCGGAGGCAGGTGAGGTCGATTCGGGGGAATAGACCGCGTAGAAAAACCGCTCGTTCGCGGGAACGTTCGGAGCATCGCAGACACGAGTTAGCAGCCCCTCTCCGACAAATGAGATGTCAATGTTCAGCTCCTCGGGCACCTCGTTCAGGAGATCCGCCACAGGCAACATGGAAAGATCAGAGGTCGCACTCCCCGCCGGGATTACTGCTATATTTCCGAGGGTGAAATCCGTGGCAGATGCGGACGATTTCGTTGAGTTCTCCGCTCCGCGTGTTTTCGGGAAAACCGTCATCGGATAGGTCGTCGCTCCGCTACGAGTCAGGTGCACGGTAGCGGGAAGGCTACCCAATTCATAGGCATCGCGCTGGGTTACCTCGGCGGAGACCTCGCCGGTGAGGAGCGCCTGCATCAACTCTGTAGCGGCAGCTAGGTCGTTGTTCTCATTTCCGGAGGAGAAACTGTCATCGTTCCCCGCGTCAAAACCCGAAAGCTGGGCTTCAGCCCAATCGGAGACCCCGTCTTCGTCCGCATCGGCATCTGAAACGGAGATGCGGTAGAAAAGGCGATCCTCCGCAAGCGGCCCCATGAAGACAAGGTCGCCACCGTCGCCCGTCTTGGCCTCACCGGAAGGAGTCCACGTACCCACAAGGCTGTCCGAAGTGAGCAGCCTGTAGCTTTTACCCGGCTCCGAAGGGACGATAATCTCCGCGTTTCCCGGAAGCATAGCACCGACCGAGGATCTTGGGTGCGACATCGCGTCGAAAGGATCGGTCCCCGCCGTCGCTTCGGTGAGATTCGTAAAGCCGTCTCCATCCGTATCGTCGCCGGGAAGCAATGCCCCCGCATGGTATCTTGCCTCCCAGACATCGCACATGGAGTCGCCGTCAGTATCGATCGCAGAAGCGTCCGTGGCGAAACTGACCATCCCTAGAATGGCGATATGACGGAATTGGTACATTCTGATTGAAGGTATTGAACTCCGAATTTCATCGGAAGTCGCGGAAAAAATCCCCTTCGCACTCGTTTCCCGCCATCTCGCTTGCATGGTTCCAGATTCCCGCTATCGAAAGTCCGTGGAAAACGAAGCGGAGGGCAAAGGGATTTTCACAAGGCTCTGGCTTGTTTCCTTTTTCCAAGGAATTTCCACCGGATTCTGGCTGCCGGCGCTCACCAACATACTCAGGGCCGAAGGAATGGAGGAATGGGTCGCATGGGCCTTCGCCGTGCCGCCGATCTGTGCCCTGTTTTCGCCCCTCATCGGCGGTGCCCTTGCCGACGAGCGGATGGCCGCCCAGAAACTCATGGGATGGTGCTCACTCATCGGTGCGGTTGCGCTGGTGTTCGCATTCGGTGCGCTCGATGCCGGACTCGGCCCGCTGTGGTTCCTCGCCGGACTGGCCATCTATTCGCTCGCCTCGGGTCCGACCTGGGGACTGTTGGCCAACATCAGCCTCACCCATCTCGGGCAGGGCGGGAAACGCTACCCGCTGGTGCGGATGGGGGCGACGATCGGCTGGATCTCGGCGGGTTTCCTGACCAGCTACGCGCTGCATGCGGATGCAACGCCGGTCGCCGGTTATGCGGGAGCCGGAGCACGCGTCGTCTGCGGAATCCTTGCTTTCCGAATGCCGGCAACCCCTCCCCTCGGTCTCGGAAAATCATGGAAAAGCGCCCTCGGCCTGGGAGCCTTTTCCCTTTTCAAACACCGCGATCACGCCGTTTTGTTCACCGTCACCGGATTGTTCTCAATTCCCCTCGTCGCCTTCTACATGTATTCGCCGGAGTTCTTCGAAGCACTAGGCGACAAGACCCCCACGGCGAGCATGACCGTCGCCCAATGGAGCGAGATCGCTGCCATGATCTTGCTCGGGGCACTGATGGTGAGATACCGGTTAAAAACCCTGCTGATGTGGGGACTGGGGCTTTCCGCGCTGCGCTTTGCGATGAGCGGATATGCCGGGCTGAGTGGAACCATCGGATGGCACACCGCTGGCGTCGCACTGCACGGGGTCTGCTACACGATCTATTTTGTCACCGCTCAGGTCTATCTCGACAGGCGGGTTGATCCGTCGATGCGCGGGCAGGCGCAAGGGCTGCTCGGCCTCATGTCCGCCGGGATCGGCCCGCTGCTCGGCGCGTTTTTCTGCCGCTGGCTTCGAGTCGTCTGCGTCGATGATAACGGCCAGGGCTGGGAGAATTTCTGGGGCGTCCTCGCCGCCATCATCGCCGCCTGCTGGATCGCATTTGGGCTTCTCTACCGTGGGAAAAAGCCCGGGAAATGATCGTCAGCCTGCCAACTCACAGGCAAGTCTGATTGCCGCAATCATCGAGGCGGAGTTTGCTTGGCTCTTCCCGGCGATGGAAAACGCAGTGCCATGATCCGGGCTGGTGCGGGGCTTCGGAAGACCGAGGGTGACGTTCACCGCTTCGTCGAAATCCAGCAATTTCAGCGGGATCAATCCCTGGTCGTGATACATCGCGAGGACCGCATCATATTTCCCCAGCGCCGCATCGCGGAAAATGGCATCCGGGACGTGCGGGCCGGTGAAGGCGGCGAGGCCGGTTTCGTTGAGGGCGGCGACGGCGGGAGCGATGACGGTTTTCTCCTCATTGCCGAAAGCGCCGTTTTCCCCGGCATGGGGATTCAGGCCGCAGACGGCGATACGTGGGGCGGCGACGCCTGTTTTAGTGAGAAAATCTGCCGTGAGTTTGCCGATAGAAAAAATCGATTCGACGGTGAGCAGGCGCGGGACCTCGGCCAGCGCATTGTGGATCGTAGCCAGGCCGACGGTGAGTGTCGGGCCAGTGAGAAGCATCCCGTAGTCAACAAGGTCGAAAGCATTCGCGAAAAATTCGGTCTGACCGGGAAAGGGGAAGCCAACCGATTGCAGGCCTTCCTTTGAGACCGGGCCCGTGACCACGGCGGCGGCATCCGTTTCTCGAAGCAGGCGGGCGGATTCCTCCAGCGCATCGAGCGCGGCTTTGGCGGAGTCACGAGTCGGCTTGCCGGCAACGCCCGCAGATCTGTCCCCGATTACACGGAAATCAAAGCCCGCGGGAAGCCTCCCCGATGCAAGGGCAGCATCGATGACTTCCGGTCCGATCCCCGCAGGGTCGCCAAGTGTGATGAGAATTTCCGGCACGCCGCAAAATGGACGTTGGAAGACGCAAACGCAAGGAGGGGCTGCATTCTGCTGCCCGGTGCGTCGGGATACGGAGGGGCGAACGCTGGTTCGCCACTCGTAGCGCATTCTCGGAACTCGGGGCGAACCAGCGTTCGCCCCTCCCTGCGGCCTTTTGCGAGGCGAAATTGAGGCTCCAGTGATTCATCGTCATCCACCTCCAAGCCAAGCGAGTTACTCTTAACGTGCGTTAAAAATAACGCGAGACTCTGGTGGTTTGAACCTTATACCAAGGGCTTGCATGGTTACATCCATATCCTGATGCTTCGCCGCGATGCTGAGCGAGGAAACCAAAAACCGTTTTGGAGGAATCGCGCGTCTCTACGGAGAGCGCGCGCTGACGAGATTTGTGGAATCGCGGGTCGTCGTGGTCGGAATCGGCGGAGTGGGATCATGGACGGTCGAGGCGCTGGCGCGGTCTGGAATCGGGAAAATCCGTATGGTCGACCTCGATGAGATCTGCATCACCAACGTCAACCGCCAGCTCCACGCGATGGACGGCCAGATAGGGCGACAGAAAACCGCGGCGATGGCCGAGCGGGTGCGGGCGATCAATCCCGACTGCGAACTGGAGGTAATCGAGGGGTTTTTCACCGAGCGCTCCGTGGAGGAGGTTCTCGGCGGCGAGGTGCACGGGGTGATCGATGCGATCGACTCCATGAAACACAAAGCCCTGCTCATCTCGGAATGCCGGAAGCGCGGGCTTGCCGTCGTCACCTGCGGTGGCGCAGGTGGCAAGCGCGATGCGACCCGGATCAGTGTGCGGGATCTGGCGTTTTCCGGAAAGGACGCTCTCCTCCACCAGCTCCGCAAAAACCTCCGGAAGCACCATGGCTTCGCCCCCGTCCCGATGGGCTCGAAGCCGCAGCCGATGGACGTCACCGCCGTTTTTTCGGACGAGTCCCCCGTCTATCCGGGCAGCGACGGCGAGGTCTCCTGCGACCGCCCCGATGACGCCGACATGCGCCTCAACTGCGCCACCGGCTACGGCACAGCCACCCACGTCACCGCCACCTTCGGGGTCGTCGCGGCGGGAGCAATGTTGGATGTGCTAGCGCAGGTAACTTCGTGATTTCAGGATGAATGTAGCGGCGATCTTCGGTCGCCACTGGTGTTCTGGGCACCAGCTAGTAAAGCAACAAGACCACAGAGCTTGCTACCACTCCAACTCCCACGCCCCGCTCTCCAAACCCAAAAACGTAGTCATGGCTTCTACCTCAGCTTCGACAGCCAAACGAAACACCTTCGCCCGGGGACGCTTGCCAACGGTTCCAATACCGACATTGAGTCGTTCTCCATCGATCTTCGCATTCGCCCAGCCAATCACATCCTCCCGCCATAGCAGCGGCATGGCATAGTAGCCGCGCTCGCGCCGTGCCTCAGGCACATAGGCTTCGAATCGATAGCGCCAGCCCCATACCTGCTCGAAACGCTGACGGTCCCGAACCAGCGGGTCAAAGGGAGCCAGGATACGCGCTCTCTCAGCCACTTCACCTGGTTGCCAGTCGTCACGGTTCCACAGATACGGAACCCCCTCTACCTCCAGCTCCGCGAGCTGTCCGGAAGCCACCAACCTCTCAATCGCTTTCTCCCTTTCGCCACGCTTCGGAATCAAGTGCCGCAGCCCCCCCAGCTCAGTAATCAGAAAGCGCTTTGAAGTCGGACCAAATACCTGCGCGGCAGGTGTTTCCATACGCAGGGATGTCGCATTCACTCCGGAAGGCTGGCCAGCAAGGCTCGTTGCGGATCTCTACATCCCCTCTTCTACACAAAAACCCACGCCCGCCGTGCTCCTGGTTCACGGCGGAGGTTGGAACGGAAAGGAGCGTCGCTCCGACATGTCAGCAATCGCCAAAACCCTGGCGAAACGCGGATATTTCGTGATGAACGCCACTTACCGGCTGACCCCGGATTGGAAATTTCCCGCCCAGACGGACGATCTGGGGGCAGCTCTGCGCTACATGCGGAAAAATGAAAAAACACTCAGCATCGATACCTCACGCATCGCGACCTTCGGCTACTCCGCCGGGGGGCATCTTGCCGCACTGATCGGGCTCGATCCGGATAACGGCGTGAAAGCGATCGTCGCCGGCGGCGCACCCGCCGATCTCCGGTTCTGGCCGGACGGCAAGCTCACCGGCCTACTGCTCGGTGGACCACTCAAGGGCAACGAAGCGATCTATCGCAAGGCTTCTCCGGTAAGCTATGTCAGAAAGGACAGCCCGCCTGTCTTCATCTACCACGGCACCGCCGATGACCTCGTTCCCGTGGAGCACCCGAAGGCGTTCATCGGGGCACTACAGGCAAAGGGCGTTCCTCACGAGACCTATTGGATCAAAGGACGCTCCCATATTTTCGCCCATCTCTTCTCCGCCGCAGCGATCCCGAAAGCCATCGATTTCCTCGATAAAAACCTTTGATCCAGGTGAACCGGAATCAAGAATCCCCAATATGAAGCCTTCCCTCATTCGAACGCTGTCCCGCATCTTGCTGGGCATCGCCTTCATCATCGCCGGGGCGAACCATTTCCGCGACCCGGCCACCTACGTCGCGATGATCCCCCCATGGCTGCCCTCGCCGGAATTACTGAATCTCATCAGCGGCGCGGCGGAGATCGCGGGCGGGATGGGCATACTGATCCCCCGAACCAGAAATGCTGCGGCGAGCGGGCTAGTCCTGCTGCTGATCGTCGTTTTCCCTGCGAACCTGCATATCGCGCTGAACGGATGGGCTGGCATCGACATTCCGCGTTGGATTTTGGTGGCGAGGCTACCTTTTCAGTTGCTGTTCATCGCATGGGTGGTCTTTTCCTGCCCCGGCCTGGCTACCTACCTGAAACGGTTTCTCCCATCTGCTCGCATCTTTCGGAAACGATGATATCATCAGACATGACTTTCAAAATCGCGCTCCAGACCATTCCCCTCATCCTGCTCGCCCTGCTGGCAATCGCGATACTGATTCCCGCCTGCGCACCGAATCCGGACACCGCAGCCCGCACCAAGGAATACAAGGCCGCGCTTTCCTCAACGAAAGAAGGATCCACCGCAACGGCATCCACTGAGTCGGTGATGGCTTTCAGCACCTTTCTCCAAAAAATCGGCGACAAGGAATATGTCAGAGAAAACACCGCCAAGGTCTACTCCAAGGACGCCTACCTGAACGACACCCTAGTCACCCACCACGGCCCCGATGAGATCATGGCCTATTTCCTGGAAACGGCTGATACCATGTCCTCCTACGAGATCACCATCGACGATACGGTTAGCTCCGGCTCCGAGCACTATATCCGCTGGACCATGGTATTCAGCGCACCGCGGCTCAACGGCGGCAAGCCGGTTGAATCATGCGGCGTCTCACACGTCCGCTTCGGTGCTGACGGCAAGGTTCTCATGCATCAGGATTTCTGGGATGCCGGCACGAACATCTACGGCCAGATTCCCGTCCTCGGCGGCGTCATCGAGTCCATCCGCCGCCGCTTCGAGAAATAATCACAAACGCCAGCAGACATGGTTCACCACTTACGAACAATCACATCCCTCATCGGTAACTGGTGGGACTCGGACTACCGCGCCCCCGGCTCGCCCGATCCTTCCACCCTTCCCGACAAGGTGGATTGGCAGCGCACCATCCCGTTCATTTTCCTCCACCTCGGCTGCCTTGCGGTGTTCTGGGTGGGCGTGAGTCCGGTCGTAGTGATCGCAGCCGTCGCGCTATATTTCATCCGTATGTTCGCGATCACCGGCTTCTATCACCGGTATTTCTCTCACCGCAGCTACAAGACATCTCGCACATTCCAGTTTTTCCTAGCCATCCTCGGAAACACCTCGATGCAGCGCGGCTCCCTCTGGTGGGCTGCCAACCACCGCCACCATCACAAACACTCGGACGAGGAGGAGGACATCCACTCGCCCCGCATCAGCGGGTTCGTCTGGTCCCACATCGGCTGGCTCACCTCGAAAAAGAATTTCCCCACGAATTACAAGGCGATCCCTGACCTCGTGAAATTTCCAGAGCTCGTCTGGCTCAATCGCTACGACCAGGTCGTTCCCATCGCCTTCGGCATCGTCATGCTCGCCATCGGTTGGGCGCTGGAAACATTCGCCCCCTCGCTCGGCACCACCATGTGGCAGTTCTTCATCTGGACGTTTTTCATTTCCACCACCGTGCTTCTCCACGGCACACTATTCATCAACTCACTCGCCCATGTCTGGGGAAAGCGCCGCTTCGCCACCAAAGACGATTCGCGGAACAACTTTTTCCTCGCCCTCATCACGCTCGGCGAGGGCTGGCATAACAACCACCACCGTTACCCCAATTCCACCCGCCAGGGATTCCTCCCGCATGAGATCGATCCCACCTACTGGATCCTGAAGTTGCTTGAGAAATTCCACCTCGTCTGGGATCTCCGCCCCGTGCCGGAAGCTGTCCTCCAAGAGGCTCGCTCGAACCCATCCGTTCGCCATGAGCGATAGGCCGAAAATTGCCATCATCGGCACCGGCATCTCCGGGCTCGCCTGCGCCCATTTCTTGCAGAAGGACTTCGATCTCACGCTCTTCGAAAAGGACGACCGAATCGGCGGCCACTCGCACACCGTGATGATCCCGGAGAACGGCAAGGAACTGCCGGTCGACACGGGTTTCATGGTCTACAACGAGGTCACCTACCCGCACCTCACCCGCCTGTTCAAGGAACTTTCCGTCGAGACCAAGCCGACAGAAATGTCTTTCTCCGTCCAGCACATCCCGGACGGCATGGAGCTCAACGGCGGCTCGCTCAACCTCCTCTTCGCCCAGCGCAAAAACCTCTTTCGCCCGCGCTTCTGGAAAGCCCTGCTCCAGATCAACCGCTTCAACAAGGAGACCATCGCAGAACTCTCCAACCCACAATACGGCGACATGCCGCTCGCGGAATACGTCAAAGCACGCGGATACGGCCCAGATTTCCTGCGCTGGTATCTCTCCCCGATGGCCGCTGCGGTGTGGTCGTCGCCACCCGAACGCATCGAGTCATTTCCAGCACGCACGCTCATGCGCTTCTGGCATAATCACGGCTTTCTCGGCCTCGACACCCAACACCCCTGGCGCACCGTGGTCGGAGGCTCCAGGGAATACGTCAGCAAACTATCTGCCCCGTTTTCGGATAATATCGCAAAGGGCATCCCGGTCAGAACCGTCATCGACAAACGAGTCACCCTCGAAGACGGCACAGCCCATGAGTTCGACAATGTCATCTTCGCCTCCCACGGCGATCAGTCGCTCACACTCCTCGCTTCCCCGACCTCACTCGAGGAAGATATCCTAGGTAAATTCCACTACCACCCGAATCGTGCCGTCGTCCACAGCGACCCTCGCTTCATGCCCCGCACCCGCCGTGCATGGGCCTCATGGAACTACCGCATCGATAACGCTGGAGGCAGGGAAACCCACTCCACTCATTACTGGATGAACAAGCTCCAGGGCGTCTCGGAAAACGAGAACTACTTCGTCTCCATCAACCCGCCCGCAGGGCTCGATCCTGCAAGAGTCATCCGCGTGATCGGCTACGAGCATCCGATTTTCGATGGCGCAGCCGTCACGGCCCAGTCCCGCACCGGCGAACTCCACGAAGCCGGCCGCCACACCGGCCGATACTACTGCGGCGCGTGGCAGCGCTATGGCTTCCACGAGGATGGCATCTGGTCCGCGCACTCGCTTTGCCAGGAAATCCTCAACCGCGATCCGTGGACATGAGCATCTCCATCCCACGCCTCTACGAATGCCGCGTAAACCACACCCGAATCTCGCCGAAGAAACATGCCTTCAACTACCGCGTGTTCATGCTCGCCATCGAACTGGGCAGCTTTCCTCACGTCGCCTTCCTCTCAAAGAACCGCTTCAACCTATTCTCCATCGACGACCGCGACCACATTTGTACCGATCCAAAAAAATCCATCCGCACGAACCTCACCGCATGGCTCGCAGACAAAGGAACCAAAATCCCAGACGACGCCCGCATCACCCTGCTAACCTTTCCGCGCGTCCTCGGTTATTCTTTCAACCCGGTCTCGTTCTACTACATTCATAGTAAATGCGGAGAACCGATCACCGCAATCGCCGAGGTCACCAACACCTATCGCGAAATGAAACTCTTCCCCCTCGGTAAGCCGGCCACGGACGGCCGCTTCGACCACCACATCGCAAAAGAATTCTACGTCTCCCCTTTCTCGGATCCCAACGACGCCTTCCATTTCCGCATCGGCCAGCCCTCGGACGAATGGGTCGTTCACATCGACAACCACACCGACGGAAAACCCTCCCTTCTCTCCTCCGTCCGCGGCAACGCCCGCACCCTCACCGCACTCCGCCTCGCATGGTATGCGTTGAAATACCCACTTCTAACGCTAAAGATCATCTTCGGAATCCACTGGCACGCCCTGTTGCTCTTCCTCAAAAGAATCCCCCATTTCTCCAAATCCACGCCCATAAGGGAAGCCGTGCTTCCAGCCGGCAGCACAACCCCAGCCTCTTCCACTGATCACTGATCACTGATCACTCGGCACTTCCCACTCTTCCCCATGTCCACCTCAACCCTGACCTCTACCGAAACCGTCACCATTTCGGAAAAAAACACCAGCGCCACCCTCCCCGAGCGCATCGTCCTGTCCCTTTTCCGCAAGTTCACCCAAGGCGGCCTGTCCATCACCTATCCGGACGGACATTCCCTGCACTTCGGTGAGGAGGGAGCGACCGTCACCGCCCGCATCACCCTCAACGACTCCGACGAATTTTTCAAACGCTGCACCTTCTACGGAAACATCGGCATGGGAGAGGCCTACACCGACGCCATCTGGGACACTCCGGACATCGCCGCCGTCATCTCATGGTTTGCGCTCAACATGAATACCCTCCAGGGCGACAAGAGCGATTCATCCACCCTCACAGGCGTCAATCTCCTCAAAGCCGTCAACTGGTTCCGCCACCTCAAGCGCTCCAACACCATTGCGACCTCTCGCCGCAACATCGCCGAGCACTACGACCTCGGGAACGATTTCTACTCCCTCTGGCTCGACGAAACGATGACCTACTCGTCGGCGAAGTTCACACCGGAAACCGCAACACTAGCCGAAGCACAGACGGAGAAATACGACGCGCTCTGCCGCAAGCTGCGCCTCTCGGAAAACGACCACGTCCTCGAAATCGGCTGCGGCTGGGGCGGCTTCTCATGCCACGCCGCCGGGAAATACGGCTGCAAGGTCACCGCCGTCACCATTTCCGAGGCACAGGCCGAATACGCACGCGCACGCGTGGAAAAGGCCGGCCTCTCGCACCTCGTTGAAATCCGCATCCAGGATTACCGCCTCATCACCGGCAGCTTCGACAAGATCGCCTCCATCGAGATGCTCGAGGCCGTCGGCCACAAATTCCACGAATCCTTCTTCGCGAAATGCCACGAGGTGATGGCTCCCCACGGACTGCTCGCCATCCAGTACATCACCGTCCCCGACATCCGCTACAAATCCCTCACCAAGGGCGTCGATTGGATCCAAAAAGTAATTTTCCCGGGCTCCCTGCTGCTGTCCGTAGGCCGTATCAATGAAGTCCTCAACAAAACCGGAAACCTCTTCCTCCATCACCTAGAAGACCTCGGCGCCGACTACGCACGCACCCTCTCCACCTGGCACGAAACCTTCAACGCCCGCCTCCCCGAGATCCGAAAACTCGGCTTCGACACCCCGTTCATACGCACCTGGAACTACTACCTGAAATACTGCGAAGCCGGCTTCGCCACCCGCAACATCTCCGTCGTTCAGGCCGTCTACACCCGCCCAAATAATCTAAACCTCGAAACCTCAAATCAGATTAAAGCCTCTGTGTCCTCCGTGGTAAACCTTCCCTCAACCCAAGCTCTGCGTCGCTCTGCGACCTCTGCGCCTCAACGGTGAAAAACGATCTCGACATGCCGACAGGATCCCGCCTCCGACGCTGGCTCGTGGAGCCGATCATCAACCAGCTAAATCGCGGCATCACACCTGAGAAGCTCTCCTGGACCATCGCACTCGGCTTCACTCTCGGCATCTTCCCGATCATAGGCTCAACCTCCCTCGTCTGCTTCATAGCCGGATATTTCCTCAAGCTCAACCAAGCCATTCTGCACCTCTTCAAATCCCTTACCTACCCACTGCACATCGCTCTGATACTCGTTTTCATCCACCTCGGCCAACAGCTCAACGGGGTTCCCCTCCTCCCGTTTTCCATCTCGGAAATGATGTCCCAATTCAAGGACAGCCCCGCCCAGTTCGCCCGCGATTTCGGCATGGCCGCATGGTACGGAATCGAGGCCTGGGCCATCGCAGCGCTCATACTTATTCCCATAATTCGCATCATCTCCCTCCCGTTCCTCAAAAAACTAATACCCGGAAAGGAGGCCTCCGCATGAACCCTTCGCTGGCAATCATCTCCGCCCTAGGCGCGAACATGATCATCTTCGCCGCAGCCTGGGCTTGGTGTGTGCGTTTGAAAAACTTCTCCCCCGTCGATGCTTTCTGGGCCATCTGCATTGGCCTCACTTCGCTGTTTTTTCTACTCATACAAAGCCCGGATCCAAAGCAAATCACCGCCACCATCCTTATCGGTGCCTGGTCCGCGAGGCTCGGCTTTCATCTTTCGAAGCGCATCGCAAAGCACCACCCAGAGGAAGACTCCCGCTACATCAAGCTACGCGAAATCTGGCAAGGACGCGAGAATTCCGCGTTCTTCTGGTTCTTCCAGGGACAGGCACTTTCCGTATTTCTCCTCGCGTTGCCGTTCTATCTGATCGCCGCCGATCCCGATCCCGCCTTCGACACACTTTCCATCATCGGCGCGCTTGTCGCACTCACCGGTCTCATCGGAGAAACCATCTCCGACAAACAGATGTCCGCCTTCAAGGCCGAAGACCCCTCCCCGAAATCCGTCTGCACAAAAGGCTTATGGAAATACTCCCGCCACCCGAACTACTTTTTCGAATCCGTCATCTGGACCGGCTTCTTCCTTTTTGCCGCAGGATCGCCGTGGGGTTGGACGACGATCTACGCCCCCGCCATCATCACTTACCTTCTGCTCAAGGTCACCGGTATCCCCCCCACCGAAGCCTCCGCCGTGAAACGCAAAGGCGATGCCTACCGCGAATATCAGCGCACCACCTCACCCTTCATCCCGCTACCCCCAAAGCCTTCAAACTGAACACTAAGAACTAGCAATCTTTCCATGAACACCAACGACCTCATCGCCTCGGGAAAACTCCCCGACACCGTCATCCGCCTCGGCATCCGCCATCGCCTCGCCAACACCATCGCTCCCTTCGAGAAACTCGATCCCGAAGAGCGCCAGGCGAAACTCATGGCACACATCGCGGAGCTCAAGACCATGCCGCTCGCGATCGCCACCGACGAGGCAAACGAGCAGCACTACGAACTCCCCACCTCCTTCTTCAAACGTTGCCTCGGTCCCCACATGAAATACTCCTCCGGCTACTGGGAGGAAGGCGTCATCGACATCGCCGAGTCAGAGTCACGGATGCTGGAAATCACCTGCGAGCGAGCGGAGCTCGCTAACGGCCAACACATCCTCGAGCTCGGCTGCGGCTGGGGCTCCCTGACACTCTGGATGGCGAAGCGCTATCCGGATGCGAAAATCACTGCCGTATCCAACTCCCGCACCCAGCGCGAACACATCATGGCCGAGGCCGATAAGCGCAATCTCCACAACATCGAGGTCATCACCGCGAATATGATCACCTTCGAGGGCGTCGGCGAATCCGTCTTCGACCGCTGCGTATCTGTCGAAATGTTCGAGCATATGAAGAACTACCAGGTTCTGCTGCGACGTATCTCGAAATGGCTCAAGCCCGACGGCAAGCTCTTCGTCCACATCTTCACCCACCGTGAAATCGCTTACCACTACGTCGCCGAAAACGACGACGACTGGATGGCGAAATATTTCTTCACCGGTGGCCAGATGCCGTCCGACGATCTGCTGCTCTACTTCCAGGACGACCTCCGCATCGAGCAGCACTGGCAGGTCAACGGCCAGCACTACCAGAAAACCTCCGAAGCCTGGCTGACCAACATGGACGACCACAAGGACGATCTTTTCCCCCTCATTACAGAAACTTACGGCGCCGACCAAGCCGTGAAATGGTGGACCTACTGGCGCGTCTTCTACATGGCCTGCGCCGAGCTGTGGGGCTACCGCAACGGCCACGAGTGGATCGTTTCCCACTACCTTTTCTCAAACCGCAAGTAATCCGCACCCATAGGCCCCACTGGAAAAGCCGAAAAACCGTGCTTATAATAGTGCCATGAAATCAAAAGTCCTCACTATCCTCCTGCTGAGCGCTTCGCTCGCCTTTTCACAATCCGCCTCCGTGTGGGAGAAGAAGGGAGACGCCCTGGAAGCCTCCGGCAAGACACGCGACGCCCTCGCAGCCTACCAGAAGGCCGAGAAGAAATCCCCCAAAGACGCCGAGCTTCTCGTCAAGATCGCCAAGCAATACGGCGACCTGATGCCATCGCTCGGAAAGGCCGCGGCGAAGGACGCCGCAGAATCCTCACTCGCCTACTCCCGGCGTGCTGTAAAAGCCGACCCGAAGTCATCCGACCCCCATCTCGCCGTCGCACTCTCCCTTGGCAAGCTCACGCCATACCTGGGCAGCCGCGCCAAGATCGATGCCTCCCGCGAGATGAAGTCCGAAGCCGATACCGCACTGCGCCTCAACTCGAAATCCGACTACGCCCACCACATGCTCGGCCGTTGGCACCAAGAAATGGCGGGGATCGGCGGCGGAACCCGGTTGCTTGCCAAGGTGGTTTACGGAGGCGTCCCGAAAGGCTCCTACAAGGAAGCTTTGGAGCACTTCAAGAAAGCTCGATCCATTAATTCCAAGCGCCTGATCCACCAACTCGAATACGGCCGCACCCTCGCCATGATGGGTCGTGACGCCGATGCCCGTAAAGAGATCAACAAAGGCCTCGCGATGCGGAACAGCGAGGCCGACGACGCCGAATCCAAGATCCGCGCCCGCCAGACACTCAAGAATCTATAGCATTCGGGGCGTAACTGAATTTCGTGGATCACCCCTTGATCATCCGATAAATGATCAGCAGGAGCATCGCTCCTCCCGTTGCGGTGGCCACCGACGCCAGGCTGAAGCCACCGACCGTTCCGAGACCGAAAAAGCTCCCGACCCAGCCCCCGAAAAACGCCCCGCCGACACCCAAAAGAATGGTGATGATCCAACCGCCCGGATCTTTTCCAGGCAGAATCATCTTCCCAAGTATACCTGCGATCAGACCCAGCAATATCCAAGATAGAAATCCCATAACTCCACAGCGTATCCCGTGGACTGCGGGCTGTCATCATCCAATCCAGATATGCACGAATGTGGTTCTCACCTGTTCCCGTGTTTTCAGCATCACTGCGAGATCGGTGGTTCGCGCCCGCAGGTTGGCGGTCACCTCCCCTTCACCCAGCCTACGTTGCCCAAGTCGGAAATGACAAACTGGCGGTGGGACAGGCCTTCCGCTGATTTCGTAAGTTCAACGATCAGCCTCACCGGTTTGCCGTTGCTGCGGGAAAATATCCCGCCCAGCGCGATCCCGTCATCCTCATCCCTGTGCACATAGGCGAAGATACTGCCGTCAAAATCAGGGCTCGAAATTTCATAAGCCGCCCATTCCTTGTCATCCGAAAAGGAATAGTTGTAGTAGCCGGATGGCCGGACGAGCACCCGAACTTCCGCCTTGTCGACTTCACCCTCGAGGATATCAGGCCATTCCGCAGTGCCGAACCGGGCGTAGCAGTCCCAATCGACTTTTGGATCGCCCTCCGTCGGCACCACCGCGATCAACCGCAGCCCGCCATCGGAGAACAACGCCTTGTATTGAGCATATCGCACATCGCCGGCATTGCCCATTCCGAAAGCCGTAATCCTCGTGGGAATCGCAGTCCGCGCCTGTTCCGGGTATGCCTCGACGTTCGAGGCATCCAGCACATGCTCCAATCTTTCCCCAACGGTCTTTGCGTAGGCGAATGAGGTTGCGACACCTTTCGGATCGCTGGAAAAAAGTTTGGTTTCCACCTCGCTGAGATCCTCCAGCTTCTCTTTCGGTACAGGGGTGACCTCTTTTCTCGAAGGTGCGGCAGCCTCCCTCATCTCCTCGTACATTACTTTGAGGCGCGATAGCATGAACACGGCACCGATTGCCAGCAACAGCAGGCTCATGGCAATCAACACCACCCGTTTGAACGCTTTCGTCGACTTCGCAGGCTTGCTCCCTTTGCGCTTCTTCCGTCGCTTGGTCGTTTCCGCCGGATCGATGCTGCGGACTTCACCCAGAACCGCCTTCTCGGCTTTGCGGCGCGAGCCTTCGCCTATCGAAACGGTCGTCCTGCGGGCACCGGAATCTGAGCTGGGAATGGAAGACATGGGGCAGAGCGGTCAGGCGAGCCGGGCTCCATCCGGCTTTCCTTGCTCACTTGTTATCCGGACGCGCCCGAGAAGTCGAGCGCCAACCGGGTTCACTCTTTCGGTGTATTCGCCTGCCGCAGCCCAAGCCATTCAATCATGGTAGGGCGGATCCGGCTCGGTCGGCCCTGATCAAAAACGGAAGCGCCGTATCTCAGGAAAGGGAGTGAACCCACGGCAAGACACGGCATTTCCCCCGGGATCTCACTTCCGTGTGGGTGAGGCGGGCTGCTAGATCTTTCAAGTGGGCTGACCGAGCCGGATCAGCCCTACCGTGTGAGAAACACCGATAAAAATCACACCCGGGGCAACCGGGTTCACTCTTTCGGCGGACGGGCAATCACCGGCGCGGCTCCATCACCGGAAGGGGCGGTTGACCGGCGGAGCTGGTCGTCGCTCGGGAGTGCGAGCATGTCCGGGAGGCGCAGGCCGTCGTTGGGATCGCCAGGAACGGACGGCTTGGGAGCGTCCGCCACCGCTTTTTTCACGGGCTTCACAGGGGCGACCTCAATGACGATCGCCTTCGGCGCGGCGCAGGACGCCAGTCCGAGGAATAGGGGAAGCGTAAACAGAGTTTTCACGGGAAGCTTCAGCGCGATTCGATGGGAGGAACCGGGCTGAGTGTTTTCGGGCCGGTGTAGAGCGTGAGCGGGCGGTAGAGGCGGTTATCACGCAACTGCTCGAGGACGTGCGCGGTCCAGCCGGAGGTGCGGGAGATCGCAAAAATGGGGGTGAAAAGATCGGTGGGGATGCCGAGCGAGTAATACACGGTGGCGGAGTAAAAATCGACGTTTGCCTCCAGCTTCTTGCGCTCGCGCATGATCTCAGCGATGCGCTCGGACATCTTGATCCATTTCGGCTCGCCCAACTCCTCGGTGAGCTGGATGGCAAGGCGGCGGAGGTGCGGGGCGCGCGGATCGAGCACCTTGTAAACCCTGTGGCCGATGCCCATGATCTTCTCTTTCCGGGAAAGCTTGCCTTCGACCCATGCATCAACCTTTTCGAGCTCGCCGATCTCCTGGAGCATGTGGATCACGCCTTCGTTCGCCCCGCCGTGGAGAGGACCCTTGAGGGTGCCAATCGCCGCTGTGATCGCGGAATACATGTCGGAAAGAGTGGCGACAGTTACGCGTGCGGAGAAGGTCGAGGCGTTCATCCCGTGATCCGCATGGAGGATCAGCGCGACATCGAGGATACGGGCAGCGGTGTCGCTGGGGACTTCGCCGTTGATGAGATAGAGGAAATGCTGGGCTTCGGTGAGGTCTTCGCGGACCGGCGGAAGCTCAAGCCCATTGCGGAAGCGATGGAAGGCGGCAACGATCGTCGCGGACTGGGAGCAGAGGGAAAGGGCGACGGCCTCGTTTGCGGCGAGATCCGGCTCGCCTATCGTCGCGCGGTGATCGTAGAGGCCGAGCATGGAAACTGCGGTCCTCAGGACATCCATGGGAGAGGCGTCTTTGGGGGCGTTCCTGAGGAAATCGATGACCTGATCCGGGAGATTGCGGTCAGAGCGGAGGCCTGTCTCGAAAGCGGTGAGCTCGGCCTTGTTCGGCAGGCGGTTGTTGTGGAGAAGATAGATAATTTCCTCGTAGCTGCAGTTTTCGACAAGATCGTCGATGTGGTAGCCGACGTAGCTGAGCTCGCCAATCTTTCCGATGACGTTTGAGAGTGAGGATTCGTTGGCGATGACCCCTTCGAGGCCGCGTGCGTATTCTGACATGATGGGAAGATTGATCGTGGTTGGACGAGCTGCGGGCAAGGAAGCGTTTTGAGTGCCTTGGTGCAAGGGAGAAACGGACAGGTACAAGATCGGGCTTGGACTTACGCGGCTCCGCAGGCATTTTGGCGGGTGTAACTATGGAGTGGAATGCGACAGCTGGCAAGCGGGTGATGGTGACGGGCGGGTGCGGGTTCATCGGCGGGCACTTGGTGAGGGCTCTGCTGGCGGCGGGGCACGAGATTCTCAACGTGGACAAGCTGACCTATGCCGCGGATGCGGGCCTCATCGACGAGTTCGAAAAAACCGGCCACCACCGGTTTTTCAAGGCGGATATCGCCGATGCGGCCTTGATGAGGCTGGCAATGATAGATTTCCGTCCCGAATGGCTGTTTCACATCGCCGCAGAGTCCCATGTAGATCGTTCGATCGAGGATCCGCTGGATTTCCTGCGGACGAACCTACTGGGAACCGGGGCACTTCTGGAAGCGGCGCGACAGACCTACGGGGAAGGGTTCCGCTTCATCCATGTCTCCACCGACGAGGTTTACGGCAGCCTCGGGGAGGAAGGGGCGTTCAGCGAAACAAGCTCATATGCGCCGCGATCCCCCTATTCGGCGAGCAAGGCGGGCTCGGATCACCTGGTTCGCGCATGGCACCAGACCTACGGGCTGCCGGTGATCATTACTCACTGCGGCAACAATTACGGAACCGGACAATTCCCGGAAAAGCTGATCCCGCTGGCGATCTCAAGGGCTTTGAACGGCGCGGAAATCCCGATTTACGGAAGCGGGCTGCAGGTCAGGGACTGGATCGACGTGGAGGATCACATCACGGCGCTACTTGCCGTAGCGGAGAATGGGAAAGCCGGGGAAACCTACGACATCGGGGCTCGCGACGAGTGGCGGAACATCGATGTCGTCCGGGCGATCTGCGGCGAGCTCGACAAGATACGGCCGGATGCGTTCCCCGAAGGGCACGGTTGCCTGGTCCACCATGTGGGCGACAGGCCGGGCCATGATTTCCGCTATGCGATCAATCCGGGGAAGCTGGAGGCGGAACTCGGCTGGCGCGCGCAGCGAACGCTGGCGGAATGCCTGCCCGACCTGGTTCGCGAAGCGGAGAAACGCTGACTTCAGCGCCCCTTGATGCTCGCCACAGCGCGCGCAGCGAGCACGCGGACCTCGGGGTCTTGATCCTCGGTCAGCTTTTCCAAAGCCGGCAAGGCTTCGTCCGTAGCAAGCTTGCCGAGCAGCTTGATGGCGGACCGGCGGACCGGTGCCTCTTCGGAATCGAGCTGCGCCATCAGGCCGGGGATGATGGGCGGGCCGAATTCTCCGTAGTATTTCTCCCAAAGACCCGGACTCTGTGTCCACAGCGTATTGAGTGTCGCGATGGCGTCCTCGGATTTCCCCCGTGTAACCAGTGAAACCAGGTTTTCGGAAGCGGGTTCACCGGAGGCGACGATTTTGCGGAGCACTTTCAGGCCGACCTCTGCGGCCGGCCCCGGCTCCTCCTCCCATACGAGGAGCGCCCTTGCTAACTCATTGTGGAAGGTGACGCCCGGCTTGCCCAGCAACTCGATGAGGGTGCGGCTGATATCCGTCCGGTAGATCACCGGATCCGCATCCGCAAGGCGCGCGACGGCGCGCCTCACGCGATCAAGGTCGATGTTACCGAGCTCATATTGGTTCAGCTCGTAAAAGGCCGGATCGTCCTTGTTGTTCAGTTTTTCGGCGGAGCCTGCGAGAAATTGGGCGTTGTCCACGCTCACCACGATCACCCCGATCTCCGCGTGAATCTTCTCCATCTTGCCAAGCCGACCGGCGATCTCCGCCACCTGCTCGATATCCATCGGAACATCAGTGAGGATTATCAGATAGTCTCCGTCATCCCGGGGATAGGGATGCGAGGAAGGCCCCGCCTCGGTATCCCGAATCAGGAAATCCCTGGCGGTGTACTTGTTCCGCGGCACCAGGTTGGTGAGGTAAACTCCGTAGGCGCGCTTGTCGCTTCCAGCCTTGCGCAGCTTTTCCTGCTCGGCCTCAAGGGGCTTCGTCCCGAAGCGCGCCCTCAACTCAACAAGCGGATCGGCCACCTCGGGTGGAAACATCTGCTCGACCGAACTAGGTTCGAAATTAACCTCATTGTCTCCCAAGATCGGCTGACCCTTGAAGAAAAAAGGCAAGCTGACAACACCCGCCGCGAGCAACAGCCCGAACATCGCAGCCTTCACCCTCGCCTTCGGATTCGCATAGATCAGCAGAGCAAGGCCCATCAGAGAGGAAAAACCGGCGACGACCAGCTTGTTCCCGAGCGGCATCACGCTGAAAGCGCCTCCCGGATTGACTGCGAAAATCAGCAACAGCGCAATCAGCGCCATCAGGCCGACGCCGAAAATCCCAGCCATGATCCGTTGTGGCGACGCGGGCTCCAGCTGTTCGGGGTGACTGAACTCTGCATAACGCATCGTCTGCAGCCCCTCGGGAGCCGCTGCGGAAAGAGGTACACGCTGGAAGCGATTCAGATCCACGGCGGCGCGTTCGCCGGGATAAAATTTCTTCGAGCGGAGAATAACCTCGTCGCTGATGCGGAAACGGGTGTCGCACGCGCCGCACTCCACCATGCGATCCATCAGATTCTCACCCACCGAGAAACGCTGCCGACACTGCGGGCACCGGATGGCGAGGTTTTGGCTGGTGTCTTGCTCGTCGGGCATTTACCGCGACAACTTGCCCCAGCTGTCTCTGGATTGCAACCCCGCGTACATGATGCTGAGATTTTATTTAAGGCAAATTAATGATTGATGTTTCCGTAATTTTAATCTAAACAGCAAACAAGTAAATCTTCCACCCCATGGACACCCTTCCCCTTGCCCCATTGCCCTCCGAAACCCGGGATAAAAGCCGGAACTTCAACCGGATCGACAACCAAGGGTTCATCGACGAGCAAGTGGTCTCCGAGGTCATCGCCCGCGGCAGCTACGACCGGACGTATGTGAAGCCGGAGGGGATGGTTCTTTCCTCAAGCGGGGACGACTATGCCGGCTGGGCGCTGCCGGTCGCATCGCCTTTCCGTAAAATGACGGATGTGTCCCATATTTCTCCCGCCGCAGGCCGGCTGCCTGGATCCCCAAGCCTGCGCAAAAGCCCGGAACCCGGTATCGGCACACCCTACGAGGGCGCACACCGCTGGTGGCTCTTCGGCATGTCAGGAGTCATGACCTGCGGCATCATGGCACTCACCATCCTCAGCCTCGTGCAGCCGCAGAACATGGAAGGAATGCCACTCGCCCCGATTTCAGCCACGTCCCGGCAGGAAGCCCCGGCGATCGCCGAGAAAAAGCCCGCCCTCCAGCCGGCGCTCACCACGGTTCTTCCTACGGAGCGCTGATCTTAAATCCGTGGATCGCTACTTCATATCGCCCATCCCGGCTTCCATCTGACAAATTTGGCTCGTCACCCCGCGCCCGACTATCCGAGACTCGGCAAGTGATCCACCCAACCGCCATCATTTCCCCCAAAGCCGAACTCGGCAGGAACGTCCGCGTCGGCCCCTACTGCGTCATCGGCGCAAACGTGACACTCGGCGACGACTGTGTGCTCCACTCCCACGTCGTCCTGGAAGGCTCCTCTTCCTTCGGGAAAGCCAACGAGTTTTTCCCCTTCGCCTTAGTCGGCGGAAAATCCCAGGATCTCAAATACATCGGCGAGCCCACCGCCCTCGAGGTCGGCGACCACAACGTCTTCCGCGAAAACACCACGATCCACCGTGGAACCCATGAGGAACTGCCCACCCGCATCGGCTCGCACAACCTCTTCCTCTGCTACTCCCACGTCGCCCACGACTGCCAGCTCGGCGACCACATCATCCTCTCAAACAACGGCAGCCTCGCCGGCCACGTCACCGTCGGCGACTACGCAATCGTCTCCGGCCTCGCCGCGGCTCACCAGTTCTGCCGAATCGGCAAACACTCCATCGTCGGCGGACTTTCGAAAATCGTTCAGGACATCCCGCCCTTCATGATCATCGATGGCAATCCCGCCGCCACTCGCGGCCTCAACCTCGTCGGTCTCCAGCGCCGCGGCTTCACCGAAACCGACATCCGCGATCTGAAATCCGCCTACAAGCGCCTGTTCTTGAAAAAGGACATCTCCCTCGCCAACGGCCTCAGCTCCCTGAAAGCCACCGCCGCCGCATCGAACGCCAACATCGAGCACCTCATCCATTTCCTCGAAAACTCCCAGCGCGGCGTGACCCGTTGACAGCTGGTAACAATGAAACTCATCCCTTGCCTCTTCCTCCTAGCCCTTCTCCCGTCCTGCGGTGACAAGGCCAAAGGCCAAGCGAGGGAAAGGGATGTGAAGCAACGCATCGCGCCCGACATGAAAACCGCTCTTGCGGAAAAAAAACTAAAACTCGGCTCTCCCGTCTTCATCCGAGCTTTTAAGGAAGAGCGCATTCTCGAGCTTTTCGTAAAGAACGAGAAGACTGAGAAATTCGAACTCTTCCGCTCCTATCCCATCGCCGCCGCCAGCGGCAGCCTCGGCCCCAAGCTCGCCGAGGGCGACGGCCAGGTGCCGGAGGGTTTCTACTTCGTTCCGCCCTCCGCGATGCACCCGAACAGCCGCTACCACCTCGCTTTCAACATCGGTTTCCCCAACAAATTCGACAAAGCCAACGGCCGCACCGGCTCCTTCATCATGGTCCACGGCTCCTACGTCTCCATCGGCTGCCTCGCCATGACGGATGCGAAAATCGAGGAAATCTACACCACCGCAGACGCCGCCCACAACAGCGGCCAGCCCTTCTTCCGCGTCCATATCTTCCCCTTCCGGATGACGGAGGCACGCATGGCGGCGGCCGCTGAAAGCGAATGGTTGCCCTTCTGGCAAAACCTCAAAACCGGCTACGACCTCTTCGAGAAAAACAAGATCCCGCCCAACGCCACGGTCAAAGAAAAGCAATACACCTTCGAGTAGCACCCAGGGCATCTACATTTGAAGATATCAAACCGCAACGGGAGCGCAGCGGACATAGACGAACTGGAAACGAAATTATTTCGTCAAATGGACGGGATTGACGCAGATCCGGGACGATGAAAATGGGATTGATTGCTGGCTGTGTTCGTTTTCGAAAGCTTCGAACCTAAATTTGCGAAATCCCTTCTTTCATCTGCGTGCATCCCGTCCATCTGCGGTTAAAATCATCTTTCTCTCGTAATGTTTTCCCAAATGTAGATGCCCTGGAGTAGCACCAGTCTCCCACTGATCACTGATCACTCACTTCTCCCACCACCGCTATCAACGACCCAAACCGGTTGCTCCTCTCCTCAACTCTTTTCCCAAATCTCATCTGACTGATATCCCCATCCAGAAACAGCGCATTCCTGCACCCGAGACTCCGGAACAAATCCGCAAATCCAAACAAGTTCGGATACCTCTCCCCCTTCGCATCCGAGATCGCAAAAACCACCGTCCCATCCTCCGCAACGCCCACCCCGTTGCGCAGCAGCCGTGACTTCGAGCCCTGGTTGAACGCCGGATGCACCTTGCCGTTCTCCAACAGCAGCGGCCCCGACTGCACCGCGTAAGTCACCTTCTCCCCCACCGGCGGCCATTTCCCCGTCTCCATCACCCGAGCACCCTTGTCGCTGATCAGGAAAATTCCGTTCGGCCTCAGGAAGAAATTCCCCTTACCGTCCCTGCGGTTCACCGCATGCAACTGCTTGCCATCCTGCACCAGCAGCCCACTTGGAATTCCTCCCGGCTCAAAGATCCCCCCGTTCATCAGCATCACCGGCTTCTCGCCCTTCCTCTCCAGAAACGCCTTCGCCGTAGGGAAATCCCGCATCGGTTTCCCATCCGCATCCTTCCAAACCACCCGCACCTTTTCCGGCTTCGCCTTCCAGACGAAATACCGGACACCGTCCCTCGTCACCGTCTCCGCCCCGCAGGCACAGACAATCCCAAGCCAAAGAACAGCGATACTCAAAACCATCCACAAGGCTAACCGATGCCGAAAGGACCCGCAACCGGAGCGTAGCTGCGGCGGCCCGCCGCAGGCCGTGAAAAGGGCGTCCCGCCCTCAACCTTTCCATCGGGCACCCCTCTCCCATAAAACCCCGAGAAATATTCGCCGCGCAGGTCGCGATTTCGAAATCGCTGTTCCTTTCCTCATCCGCTAGAAACCACCGTGCTCCCGAAGTCCCATCCCCTCATCGAAGCCGCAGTAAAGCCCCTCACAGACAACGCGGAACAGCAACTCGCGGCAAAGGCGATGCTGGAAGAAACCTTCGAGCCGGATCATCCTGGTGTGGCTGCCGCATTGGCCGGGCTTGAGGCGGGCGGCGAGAAAAGGCGGGCAGCCATCTGGAAGGTAACGCTGTGGTCGGTGGCGGGCATCGCATTGGCGCTGGCGATCTACTCGCACGCTCCGGAAATCCGCTTGGTGGACAGCGTATCTCACGCATCTCTTTTTGATCTTCCTGAGCCGCCTCCGCGTCCCTCAGACCTAACGGATCGTGAGCTATTGCTGCTCGGAGATCCGGCATTGGATAACCTTGAGCAAAGGCGGCTCCTGCATCTTTATGATCCGGATAATCCCGCCTACTACGCCGAGTATGTTGGGGCTTACGCTTCTGAGAACGAGGCTCTCCCTCCGGATTATTTCGAAACCGTCGCCCGCATCGCCCCGGAAAATGCCTTCTTCCTCTACTTTGCAGCATCGCAGGTTGGGAAACACTCCTTCGATAAGGTAAGATTCGGCTCCAGCCCCAACAAACCCCGTATCATTCCTGGGGGGCAGCTCGCCCCTGCCTTCAGAGAACAGGAATTCTCCATCACCGACCAGGCGGCGTTCGATGAGGCATTTGCCCTGATCGCGAAAGCGGCGGAGCTGCCGGAGTTCCGGACTTACTCCAGCACCATGATGGCTGAGCGGAGCGGTATCCTGCCGGATGAGACGATGGCGGAGTTCATGCATTCTCTGGTTCATGTATATTCGCCTGCATCGGGTATCATCAGCCTCCGGCTTGTCGCCGATCTGATGGACGCCCAAGCCGATGAACTTTCCAAAACGGATCGGAAAGAGGATTTTCCGGTCCTCGTGCAGCAGCGGGAGGCGTTCATGTCCCAACTTGCCCGCAACAAGGATACAAGCCTTGTCGGCGAATTGGTCTACACAGTCATTGGATCCGCTACAGCGGTCAATTTCCATGGAGCTGCGGATCGTCTCGGCCTCGCGGAAATGGCGGAAATATACCGCAGGCAGAGGGACGCGTTCCAGACAATGAAGGATGGTCGCGAGATCCGGAGAAAGAAAGATACGGATCCGGTTACGGAAGAGCGCGCCGCGGTGATCGCGGGCACAACCCTGCCCGTGGTGCGCGGACAGGTCTTCTCCCCGCCGCCGATCAGCGAATCCGATCTCAAGCCAATGCGCCTTGCCGAGCATGACATCGCCACCCGGCTCGGGATCACATCCGTCGCGCTGATCCTTCTCATCGGTTGTCTTCCGGTTTTCCTGTTCCGTTTCCTCTCCCCGCGCACCGTCCGCATCCCTGCGAAACGGCTGGCGTGCTTGCTCCGGCCGGTTGACTGGGTGTGGGTTTTCCTCTGCGGCATCGCGCTCCCGATCGCGGTCTTTCTCGCCATCAACCGCCTGACCCCGCTCGGCGGGAGGGAATACGGTCTCAAGCATTTCCTCTTTCTCTTCCCCGGCATCCACCTGCTCGCCATTGCGATGAACCTGCTGCTGGCTCCGGCGCTGCTGTTGCGCTGGCGGCTTTCCAAGCGGCTCGCCCCATTCGGGTTAGGCTCGGGAGGCGGGAGAATCTCCAGTATCGTCCTTTCCGCGATCCTACTCTGGTCGCTCGCCGCCCTGCCGCTGCTTGTCCGCTTCGGCCTCTCGCACCCGGCTCTGATCGGACTCTCCGCCGTCCCGCTGCTGTGGGTCGGGAATGTTTTTCTCAACACGATCCAAGGTATCATCGGAAAGCCTCAGCAACGTATCGTCCGCACCACCGCAGCCGCAGCCCTGCCGATGGCTTACGCAATGAGCATCATCGCTCTCTGCGCCACGCTCCCCATCCCCATTTCATCGGAAAAGCACTGGGTGCCACAAGACACCCTTTTCCGCATCGATCCCGATGCCCCGGATCTCGGTGCCTACGAATTCAAGATCGCCGCGCAGGTGCGGAAAGAGATCAACACGATTCTGGAGCGCTGACTGAAGTCGGCTCCCATCACACCCAAGTGGTCCCGGGTGGAATCGAACCACCACCTACGGCTTCGGAGGCCACCGTCCTATCCATTGGACCACGGGACCCACATCCGGTGTGAGGCGGCAGTATTTAGCTGACTTGCGATCGCAAGGCAAGCATTAGGAAATTTCAAAATCCGAAATCCAAGCCCCGGCAAGGCTATCTTCTCCGCGCCGCTCTGTGGTCTCCGCACCTCTGCGGTGGAAATTCTTCACCCACCCAGCGCGCCCACACTCAGGAAACAGCCTTGCACCCCGGCACGCAATCCGTTACGCAGCCGTCGTTATGCCTATCGCCACACCAGAACAATACGCAGCCATGCTCGATTCCGCCCAGAAAGGCGGTTACGCCTACCCGGCGATCAACGTGACCTCACTCACCACGATCAACGGCGCCCTCAAAGCCTTTTCCGAATCCAAATCCGACGGGATCATCCAGGTTTCCACCGGTGGCGGCGAGTTCGCTTCCGGCACCTCCGTGAAAGACGCGGCCTTCGGCGCCATCGTCCTTGCCGAGGCCTGCCACATGCTCGCGGAAAAGCACGACGTGCTCATCGCCCTCCACACGGATCACTGCCACCCGGCCAAGGTCGATGGCTTCCTCAAGCCCCTCCTGCAAGCCTCCCGCGAGCGCATCGCAGCCGGCAAAGGCCCGCTTTTCCAATCCCACATGTTCGACGGCTCGGTCGTTGAGCTCGATGAAAACCTCAAGATCTCCAAAGAGCTCCTCAAGGAATGCGCGGAGCTCGGCATCATCCTCGAAGTCGAGGCAGGCTGCGTCGGCGGCGAAGAGGACGGCCACGACACCTCCGGCCTCCCAATCGAGAAACTCTACACCACCCCCGAGGACATGGTGGAAGTCTACGAAACGCTCCAGCCAATTGGACGCTTCATCTTCGCAGCCACCTTCGGAAACGTGCACGGCGCCTACAAGCCCGGCTCGGTGAAGCTCAAGCCAACCATCCTCAAGGACGGCCAGAAAGCAGTCATGGACAAGCACGGCGCAGGCGCGGAAATGGATCTCGTCTTCCACGGCGGCTCCGGCACCTCCTCCGAGGACCTTCAGGAAACACTCGACTACGGTGTCATCAAGATGAACATCGACACCGATACCCAATACGCCTTCACCCGCCCCGTCGTCACCCACATCTGCTCGAACATCGAAGGCGTGCTGAAAATCGACGGCGAAGTCGGCAACAAGAAGAACTACGACCCGCGCTCCTACCTCAAAGCTGGTGAGCAAGGTCTCTGCGACCGCATGAAGCAGGCCTGCGACGAACTCCGCTCCACCGGCCAGAGCATCTTCGGCAAATAAAGGAGAACCTCCCGGAAAGCCGTGTCTTTGACCGGCTTCTTCCCCATCATCCCGACCGCCTCCGGTATTCCGCAGGCGGTCGTTTTTTGTCAACACACCCCCATTTTAGGCCAAAGAAAAACCCTTGATCGCGCGTTGAAACCGTATGTCGCCCCTCGCGCACCACGGCCGTCATCACAAACTTCTTTCTAATTTTCCAAAATCTTCCTTGCCCGCACCTCTTTAATTCACAAACTGCCGCGCAGCACATTGAGCAAATTCAAGAACCCCATGATCCAAAACTCCGTTTCCCGCCCCCGCTTCACAGCGTCCGCCATCGTAACCGCCAGCCTGCTGGCCGCACCGCAACTTTTCGCCCAAGGCTCCGCGCCCGTCGAACAGGACACTCTGCTCGACCGCTGGATCTTCGACGGCGGTTACACCATGATTCTCATCGGCGTCGCGGTGATCGGCTTCGTTGCCCTCGCCGTCTACAACTTCATGTCCCTGACGAAATCGAAGTTCTGCCCCGCCGATCTCCAGACAGCCCTCATGGAGCACATGTCCAATTGCCGCGTCCGCTCCGCCATCGAGCTTGCCGCATCCCATCCCTCCTACCTCGGACGCATGGTCGCCTACTCCTTCCCGAACATCGACGCCACCCAGCCGGAAACACTCGGCCGCGACCAGGTCGAGGACGCGATTGCGGATTTCACCAACAACGAATCCCGCAAGAGCATGCAGTGGATCAACTACATCTCGCTCATCGCCCAAGCCTCCCCAATGCTCGGACTGACCGGAACGGTCATCGGTATGGTCAGCGCTTTCGGAACACTGAAGACCGCTGGTGCAGCAGACCCCTCCGCCCTCGCCGGCGACATCTCCGTCGCCCTCCTCACCACCCTCTGGGGCCTCTTCAACGCGATCCCATGTATCATCTGCTACTTCGTCCTGAAGAATAAATACAACTCGCTCGTCGCAGAGTCCTCACACGTCGCCGAGGAGCTACTCAACGCTGCGGTCGCAACCGTCAACGCGGACACGCTTTACGCAAAAATCCCTGAAGGCATCGCTTGAGCCAAACCGGGAACGGGTGCATCACTGCACCCGCAGCCCCGCGAACCTGAATAATCCCCATGGCATCAAAAAAACTCAGGCGGTCCACCTCGGGCGACGACGACGAAGCGAAAGTCGACATGTCGCCGATGATCGACATGGTCTTCCTGCTGCTCATCTTCTTCATCGTCAACGCCACCGCAATCATCGTCCAGACCGACCCGGATGTGCTCCCCCCGGTCGCGAAAAACTCGAAGCGCCAGGAGGACGGCCGCGGTCGCATCGTCATCAACGTCCGCGAGGACGGCACATACACGGCGGAGAATTTCAACGTCGTCCTTGCCGATGACAAGGACATCTTCGATCTCGTAAAAATAGAAAAAGAGAAATACGAAGCCCTCGGCATCGAGCCCAAGCTCCACCTTCGCGGCGACCAAGATGCGGTGTTCAAGTTCTCCCGCACCGCCATCAGGGCGGCAGCCCAAGCCGGGGTCGATCAGGTCATCTTCGCCGTCTACCAGACCCACAAGGGCCTTCGTAAGGAGAAAAAATAGTCCGCCCCCGAAACCAAAACCCCTTCCATGGCCCGCCACAAAAAATCTAAAGCCGAAGAGGAAGCCGATCCGGATCTGGACATCTCGTCCCTTATCGACGTCTGCTTCCTGCTCCTCATCTACTTCCTCGTTACCTCCACCATCATCCCCCGCGAGACGGATCTGGGCATGTCGCTCCCCGCCGCGGCACCGAGCACGGAGCAGCCGAAAATCGAGCCAATGTTCATCCGCGTCGATGCCGCAGGCACCATCTACTCCGGTGTCGGTGCCGGCCAGCAGCAGCTCGATTCCAATGCCGGCGACCGCAATGTGCCGCTGCTCGACAGCCAGCTTGACCTCTACGCCGCCGCCGCCCGCAGCGCCGATAGCAAGCCCCTCGTCCAAGTTTATGTCGATCCCGGCGCAAAACAGCAGCGCGTGATCGATGTCCTCAATGCACTTGCAGGAGCCAAAATCACCTCAGTCACATTCACCGACCTCGTCGAGTGAGCCTGAAATCTTTCAAAAATCCCTAAAAATTTTGCGTCGTCGGACGTTCCATCTTGCAGGAACCACCCGACGGCGTATTTTTTTGTGAAAAACACCCCCGTCTGCAGTTCCTTGCAGAAACAGAAACCCGCCCTCTTTAAGAAATGAAAAAAATCCTCCTCACACTCGCCTTCATTGCCACTTCGCTGCCCCTCTCCGCACAGGACGGAGCCACACTCCCGGAACTCGTGGACAAGGCCTTGTTGGCGATGAAGAACGGCAAATGGCCGGAGGCTCTGGCCTTTAACTCCAAGGCCGTGAGCCTTGGGCAAACCCCAAGGATGGCGATGCAGCTCTACGGCCCCCGCTTCGGTGTCATCGTCTACCGCAAGGGCGTTTGCGAGCTGAAGCTCAAAAAATTCTCCGAGGCGATGGAGTCCTTCGAGTCCTGCTACAAGGACTACCCCAACGAGAAGAAGGCCGGCGGCGGCAACATCTTCAACAAGATGGCTCTGCTTAAATGGGGCGAGGCCGCGATGGGCGCGGAGCAATACGAGCTAGCGATCACCCAGTGGAAGAAGTTCCTCCAAGAGCGCGACAAGGCGCGCGACAAATATCCGCCGGGCGCCTTCCACATCAACATGGCAATCTGCCACTACCGCATCGGAAAACTCCCCGAGGGCAACGAGCACCTTGAGATCGCGATCAAGAACAAGCAAACCTTCCCCACCCCCGACGCGGCAATCGTCTCCGCCTTCCAGGCCATGGTCACCGCCGCGATCGCAGAGGAGAACGAGCAAATTATGCTGGATTTCATCGCTAAGAACCGCGGCGCCCTGGTGATCGCGCCGTATGCCATGCAGCGTTTCTCCAAAATCTTCATGATGCTCGCCGGCGACGCGGTCGGCGCGGACATGACCAAGACCGCGCTCATCCTCTATCAATTCGTACCTTCCACGCAGGTCGCCATCAACGACCTCCGCAGCCGCATCACCGACATGGGAAATCTCGCCCGGATCGCCGATGGCAGCACACGCCTCGACAAGACCAGGCTCGAGGAGGAGCTCAAGCTCCTCGAATCCGAGCAGCGCGGCAACAAGGCCGTCGAGATGATCAAGCTCGCCGCCATCGCCTACATCCACGAATCCAACAACAATATCCACGGAGCGTTCGGGGCATACCTGCAACTCGAGAAGTTTTTTCCCAAGGCGGAAAAGCGCGAGGACAACCTGTTCCACCTCGTCCGCACCTCGTCGGTCATCAGCGCCCTCTCGGCCACTCAGAAATACGGCGAGATTTTCCTCAAGGAATTCCCGGAGTCCAAGCACAAGCCGGATGTCCAGAAGCTGATGCTCTCCTCACTCTTCTTCGACGGGAAATACCTGACCTGCATCGAGATCGCCGGTGACATCATTACCAACAAGAAGGCTACGGAGGGCACCCCGGAGCACGACCTCGCACTCTTCGTCCTCGGCGGCTCCTATTTCTACACCGGCCAGTACGACAAGGCCGCGCCGCTGCTCGACCAGCATGTTGAGAAATATCCGGAGAGCCTCTTCGCGATGTCCGCCGACTACTTCCAGGCATCGAACGTTTCCCGCCTCCAATACTGGACCAAGGCAGCAAGACTGCTCGACGCGTTCCTCACCAAATACAAGGACAGCAGCGATCAGGCCTACATCCCGCTGGCACTCTACGACCGCGCGAACTCCCACTACGCCGAGGAAGAGAACGAGGGCGCGATGGAAAAAATCGACCGCATCCTCAATGAATTCGTGGACTCTCCTGTCACGGATCAGGCCTTCAACCTCAAAGGCAACGTCCACCAGGCACTCAACCAGAACGACGAGGCCGAACCCGCATACCTCAAGGCGCTTGAAATCGCTGAGATCCGCCGCAACGACGGTGTCGCCGGCGAAGCGCTCTACTATCTGACCGCAATGCTCGGCGAGCAGAAGAAAAACGAGGATCCCAACCCGCGCCTCAAGGATGCGATTCCGTATGCCGACAAATATTGGAAGGAATATGCCCTCGGCTCCCCATATCGCGCGCAGGTCGCCGTGGCTCAGGTAAAAGCCATGCAGTCTGTCGACAGGGGAGAGGAAGCCCTCGAGCGCCTGCAGGAAGTCATCTCCACCATGGCCAAGCTCACCGAGGCCGCCGGCCTTGAGGCGGCGATCAACTCCTACACCGAAGTCTATCTGGAGAAGCGCACTCCGCAAGAACTCAAGGAGCACTACTACAACTTCCCAGGTGTCCGCACCACCGACAAGGCCGCACGTGCGCTCCTGCTCATCGCGATCATCGGCGTCTTCGAAGAGATCGCCAAGGACAAGGAAAACGAAGCCAAGCAGCGTCCCGCCAAGGCGATGGTCCAGGTGCTGTTCCAGAACCTCAAGGCCGATTTCGACCTCAAGGATCTTTCCAACTACATCCTGGTCAAGCTCGGCGACTACCTGCGAGCCAATACCTCCGCACCCCGCGAGGCGCTTCCCTACTACGACGAAGCGCTTTCCCGCCAGGATCAGTCATACCGCTTCGCGGCCCTCATCGGGCGCGCCGATGTCTACGGGCAATCCAAGCTGCCCACCGACCTTGAAAAGGCGGTCGGCGATTTCGAACGCATCTTCGCCGATTCCCAGGAAAAGGGTGAGCGCGAGTTCGCACTCTACCGCATCGTCCAGATCCTGATGGCCAAGGGCGACTACGCGGAAGCCGCAGTGCGCGCCAACGAATATCTCAACCGCGAGGAGGGCAAATCCCTCGGCTTCTCGAAATACTCCGCGGACGTCGGCCTGATGCTCGCCCAGTCCTTCGAGAAGCGCAAAATGATCGATGATGCCATCTCGATGTATGTCAAGGTAATGGGTGCGCACACTGGTCTCGTGAGAGTGTCCGCCCCCGCCGTGGAGGCAATTATGAAGCTCTCCTTCCAGCGGAACAAGATATCGGAAAAGCCGGGGGTGCAGTCGGATCGCCAGGGCGCTTACGCTACAGGCTACCGCTACATTGAGGTAGTCAGCAGGTTCAAAGATAAGCTCACACCCGAGGAACTCCAAATGTTCGAAAAGATTCAGAAACTCACCGACCAATACGTGGCCAACCCCAACGTGAAGTCGATGGAACAGCTCAAGAAAGAAAAGGAAAACCGCTAGTAAACCGGACCCCCGAATTACCATAACAACCTTCCCGAATTACCCATGAAAAAATTCCTATCCATCCTCCTCGTCCCCGCCCTCTCCCTTTCCGCGCTCGCGCAGAAATTCCAAGCAGAGGCGCTGCTATCAAAACCCGACGGTGAGTATTTCCGCGCCTGGATCATTGCCGGCACCAAAACCGCCATCCGCTACAAAATGGCCAAGGTCGCCGCGGGCTTCAAAGACGCAAAGGTCACTGATTTCGCGACGATCTACCTGATGGACCCTCCCGAATTCTCCGCTGCCATCGATCTCTTCGAAGGCCGCAAATACAAGGAAGCCCAAGAGAAGTTCGCGGAGGTCAAGGCGGCTTCGGAGCCCATCGCCAAGCTCAAGGACAACTATCACACGCTCTCCGCCTACTACGAGCTGGAATGCATGCGCAAGCTGGGCGACTACGAAGGCTTGGCCACCGCGCTCCAGAGCTTCATCAAGGAGCCTCTCTCCCGCGACTACCAGCTCCGCCAACTCGATCTCTACGTCATGTGGGACGCCGTCCGCACCAAGAGCTGGGATCGGCTCGTCATCATCGCCAGCGAGCGGGACAACGAGATCCTTCCGGGCGACCAGCGCGCACAGGTCGCCTACTGCAAGGGGCTTGCGCTCGATAACCTCGACCGTGGCAGGGAAGCACTCATAGCATACGGCGTGGCGGTCACCGCAGACTCAGGGGCATCCGAGCAAATCACCCAGCAGGCCGCGTTGAATGCGCTCGGCATCTATTTCAAGGACGAAGAAGTCCAGACAGCGATCCGCAACTGGGGCACCGAAGATGAGAACAAGAACTCCCCGGGCTACACCCGCCTCATAGAGGCCGGCGCCCTGGCGAAGATGTACGAGCAATTCCTCACCGTCGGCAAACCGCTGACCGGGGATTACAAAACATTGCTCAAATACAGCGAGAGCACCTGAATCAGCGATTCAGAGCCGCCGGCGGCCGCTCCGATCCTTTCATCCCATGAAGAAAGAAGTCGCGCTTATCGCGCTCGCAGTGATGCCGCTCGGCGCGCAGGATTTTCTCGATCCGCTGGTTGTCACGGCCTCAAGGGGCCTTAGCCCTCTCAAAGAAACGCCCTACTCTGCCACCTCTTTCTCCTCGCAGGATTTCCTGGAAAACACGATCCGCACCCTTCCCGACGCCCTCCGCTACACCCCGGGCGTGCTCGTCCAGAAAACCTCCTACGGCCACGGCTCGCCATTTATCCGCGGCTTCACCGGCAGGCAAAACCTCCTTCTCGTCGATGGTGTCCGCTTCAATAACTCCACGTTCCGCGGCGGCCCTGTCCAGTATTGGAACACCCTGGATTCCCTCTCCCTGGATCATTTCGAGCTAATCCGATCCCAAGGCTCCGTCCTCTACGGCTCCGATGCGGCGGGAGGAACACTCAACGCCTTCACGAAATCCTCGGGCTTTGCGGACGAGCCGGAGGGAAAGGTTTTCAGCCACGGCTCCGCCTACTACGAATACCGTAGCAACGGTCGCGGCAGCCACATCGGGCGGATTGAGACACAGACCGGAATCGGCGGCGTCTTCGGCCTCCATCTCGGAATTTCGGCCAAGGAATTCGGCGACATCGAGGACTCGGCCGTCGGCCTGATGCGCGGCACTGGCTACCCCGAGCAAGCGATCGACGCCCGCCTCGACTGGGCGATCACGCCGCAGACCACCCTCACTCTCACCCACCAGAACTTTAACCAAGACAAGGTCTCGCGCTGGCACTCGACACGGAACAACCCCGGCTGGTTGCATGGCCGCCACGTCACCACGCCGGGCAGATTCATCGCACGCGAATACGACCAGGAGCGCTCGCTCACCTACCTCCGCCTCGCCCATGAAAATGACAGGGTGGATGCGCCAGTGCGCCGCGTCACCGCAACCCTTTCCTACCAGACCTCCTCGGATGCGGAGTTCCAGATCCGCTCCCTCACCGACCGCCGCCTCCAGTCCTACGATGTCGAAACCACCGGCTTCGACCTTGAGCTGGAATCGCTGTTGGCCGGTGGTTCGCTGACATACGGCTTCGATTTCTACCACGACTCTGTCGATTCAAACTCGCTCAGAGATCGTGGCGCTGGCTTCGCCTTCGATCCCGCGGGCCGTCCACTGGCCGACAATTCCTCCTACGACCTCTTCGGAACCTACGCCCAATACATCCGCCCGATCGGGGACAGATTCGAACTCACCGCCGGCCTGCGCTACACCCATGCACGCGCCGAACTCGGAAAACTCTTCGACCCGGCGACAGGTACCGACATTTCCGCAGACAGCTCGTGGGACGATTTCTCCGCCTCGCTGCGCGCCACCTACCGGATCAACGATTGCTGGCTCGCCTTCGGCGGGATCTCTCAGGCATTCCGCGCCCCGAACCTGAATGACCTTTCCGGAAACCTAACCACACGCTCGGGCACTCCCACGTTCGGCTCGCTCAATGTCGAGCCGGAGGAATTCGTGACCTACGAGCTGGGTATCCGCAACGACACGGAAAACTACGGAATGAGCGCCGCCATTTTCTACACCGACGTCTCCGACATCATCACCGAAGTCCCGCTCGTCACCGGCTCGGGAGCTGAGATCACCACCAACGGCAGCGACGGATATATCTACGGTATCGAGCTGGAAGGCTATTGGAACATCAGCCCGCAGTGGACGCTTTCCGGTTTCGCCTCATGGCAGGATGGCCGCATGCAGACCCCGGCATTCCTCGGTGGCCCGGAGACCGAGGAATACTTCTCCCGCCTCCTTCCGCTAAGCGGTTCCGTCGCCCTGCGCTGGCATCATCCTTCGGAGCCATTGTGGATCGAAGCTCGCATACTCGCATCCGCCGAGGCCGATCACCTTAGCCGCAGTGACCGCACCGACACACAACGCATTCCGACAGGCGGAACCCCCGCATACGCAGTAGCATCCCTACGCGCTGGCTGGAGCCCTATGCAGAATCTGGAACTCACGGCCGCCATCGAAAACCTGCTCGACGACGACTACCGCTACCATGGATCCGGCCAGAACGAACCGGGTCTCAACGCGATCATCGGAGTGAAATACCTTTGGTGAAATTTCCCCTGCCACATACAGGCATTTGTGACATTGTCCGCCAGTGATGATCCGCCTGCTCACGACAACCGCCCTCTGCCTCTGCTTGTTCTCATGCCAACAGGAGAGCCAGGTCGACAGGGCAACCCGTGAAGGCATCCTCCTCCTCGGCAACACCAACGATCCGAAGAGCTTCGATCCCCAGGTGACCTCGGGGGTTCTCGAAAGCAACATCAACCGCGCTCTGTTCGAAGGACTGGTGGTTTTCCACCCCAGCGATGATCTCGCCGCACCGAGCGGAGTGGCCTTCGAGGTGACGCCGGATGAGACATCCACCGTCTGGACCGCAAAGCTCAGGCCGGATGCGAAATGGTCCGACGGAAGGCAGGTCACCGCCGAGGATTTCGCGTTCTCATACCAGCGCCTGCTCACTCCGGAACTCGGAGCGAAGTATGCAGAAATGCTCTATTTCATCGAAGGCGCGGAGGCGTTCAACAAGGGTGAGGCGAAGGACTTCTCTAGCGTCGGCATCAACGTGGTCGATCCCCAAACCTTCACCATCACACTCCGCGGCCCCACGCCTTTCTTCAAAGAGATACTCAAGCACTACACTTGGAATCCGGTACCGAAACACAAGGTGCTGGAATACGGCAGCATTGCCCAACGCGGCAACGACTGGTCAAAACCGGAGAACCTGGTGGGCAACGGCCCGTTCCGCATCAAATCCTTTCGCCGCAACGATCATATCGAGGTCGAGCGCAACCCACATTACTGGGATGCGAAAAACGTCACCCTCAACGGCATCCGTTTCCTCCCAATCTCTAATACCTTCACCGAGTCGCGTATGTTCCGCGACGGCCAACTCCACGTGTCCGATTCCGTGGCGCCGGAGATCGTGGACTACATGAAAAAGCACAACCCTTCCGTGCTGCGGCAGGAGCGTTATCTGGGTACGGACTTCTACCGTTTTAACACAACCCGCAAACCACTCGACAACATTCTCGTCCGACGCGCCCTGAGTATGGCGATCGACCGAAAAGCCCTGTGTGACAACGTTTTCCGGGGATCCACTCCGGCCTACGGCATCACCCCGCCGATGGGCGATTACGACCCACCCCACGGCGCGGCTTTCGATCCGGAGCAGGCGAAAAAACTTATCGCGGAGGCCGGCTTCCCCGGGGGAAAAGGTTTTCCCAGGCTGAAGCTTCTCATCGCATCCAAGGAAACGGCGGCAACCATGGCGACCGCCATTCAGGCGATGTGGCGCGAACATCTCGGTGTCGAGGTGGAGATCGAGAACAAGGAGTGGACCGCCTACCTCCTCGCAATCCAGACACTCGATTACGACATTGCCGGCGCCGGTTGGATCGGGGACTTCATCGATCCTCTCACCTTCCTTGAGATCTGGTCACCCGGAAACGGCAACAACAACACCGGCTGGGACAATCCGGAATTTGTCGCGGAACTGGAGAAGTCGTTCAAGGTCACGGATCCCGCTGAACGCTATGAATTCCTTAGAGCCGCAGAAGCAATCCTCTTGAAGGAAGCTCCCATCGCGCCGATCGGATGGAGGGGAAGAAACTACCTGGTCCATCCGTCCGTGCAGGGCTGGTATCCGCTGCTCCTCGCCGGCAACCCCTATAACTCAATCCGCCTCGTTCCCCAGGAACCAGAACGCAAATAAGGCCATGCTGAAACTCCTCGCCTCCCGATTCCTCCAAGGCCTGCTCACGCTGTTCGTGCTGGTCACGCTCACCTTCTTTCTCGTCCGGATGATGCCGGGCAGCCCTTACACCGAGGAAAAGGCCATCCCCGCCCACATCCTCGAGCGCATAAAAGCCTACACCGGCATGGACAAGCCCCTGCCGGTCCAATACGGGCGCTATATCAAGAACCTCGTCGTCCACCAGGATCTCGGCGATCTGATCCGCAAGGACGGGGTGAAAGTATCGGAAGTCATCGGCGACTCCTTTCCCGTTTCCATGGCTCTCGGCCTGGCCTCGATGGGCATCGCCCTTCTCGTCGGCATACCTGCGGGGGTTGTCGCAGCGGTGAAGAAAAACTCACCGACCGATTTCGCCTGCCTCGCCTTCGCCATGGTCGGCATCTGCCTGCCGAGCTTCGTCATCGGCCCCTTGCTTGCGGTTTTCGCCGGCCTGAAACTGCAGTCGCTCAACGTCGGCGGATGGTCCTCCCCGACGGACTGGATCCTTCCCGCCATCACCCTCGGCCTGATCAACGCCGCCTACCTAGCAAGGCTTGCACGCGGCGGCATGCTCGACGTCCTCAGCCAGGATTACATCCGCACCGCGAAGGCAAAGGGTGTCCCCGGCCAGAAGATCATCATCCGCCATGCCCTCCGCGGAGGACTGATCCCCGCCGTCGCTTTCATCGGCCCCGCCTTTGCCGGCATGATCTCCGGCTCTTTTGTGATCGAAACGATCTTCCAAATCCCCGGCATGGGCCAGCATTTCGTCAACGCCGCTACCGACCGCGAGTTTTTCCTGATCCAGGGACTCGTCCTGTTCTACGGCTTCCTCATCGTCGGAGCCAACCTGCTCGCCGATCTCGCACAGATCGCCCTGAACCCGAGGTTGCGCTGATAGGGAGCGCGGCTTTTCAAGCCGCTTCCTTGCGCTCACAATCCCGTCTCGCAGCCGCTTGAAAAAGCCATCCGCAAGACAGCGGCTTGAAAAGCCGCTTCCTATTTACACTCGCACGCGCTCGACGTTTGCGCCGAGGGTGAGGAGTTTCTCATCGATGTGCTCGTAGCCGCGGTCGATGTGATAGACGCGGGAAATCTCCGTGGTTCCTTTCGCGCGCAGCGCAGCGAGCACGAGCGCGGCCGACGCACGCAGGTCCGAGGCCATGACAGGTGCGGCAGAAAGTTGTGCGACACCCCGGACGATGGCGGTACCTTGATCCATTTTGATGTCCGCGCCCATCCGTTTCAGCTCGGCGCAGTGCATGAAGCGCTGCGGGAAAATGCTGTCCTTGATCACGCTGATGCCCGGCGTGGTGGCGAGCAGCCCAGTCATCTGCGCCTGCATGTCGGTGGGATAGCCGGGATACGGGGCGGTGTTCAGATCGACCCCCTGCAGGGTCTCTCCGCGCTCGATAAAACAGGAATCGCCCGCTTCGTTGAACTCGACTTTGTGTCCGGATTTCACAATCGCCGCAGTGATCGACTTGAGGTGCTCTCGGTTAACTCGGTTCAGGGTCACGCCCTCGCCGGCCAGCGCAGCGGCTGCCATGAAAGTGCCCGCCTCAATACGGTCCGGGATGACGGTGTGCTCGACTCCTGTAAGCTCCTTCACACCCTCGATGACGATGCGGCGAGTGCCCGCTCCCGTGATCTTCGCACCCATGGCGTTGAGAAAATTGGCGAGGTCGAGGACTTCCGGCTCCGCGGCGGCGGAGTTGATGATAGTGATCCCCTCCGCGAGCGTCGCGGCCATCATGACGTTGTCGGTACCGAGGACGGTGGGTCCACTCTCACCGCGCAGATCTATTTCCGCGCCTTTCAATCCGTCCGGGGCCGTCAGGGTGATGTTGCCGCCCTCGAACTCGATCTTCGCGCCGAGTGCCTGCATGCCTTTCAGGTGGAGATCCACGGGCCTGTCGCCGATCACGCAGCCGCCTGGAAGCGAGACCACGGCACGCCCTTTCCTCGCAAGCAGCGGACCCATCACGCAGATCGATGCGCGCATCCGCCGCACCAGCTCGTAGGGTGCCTCGTCGGATATGTCCGCGCAGGTAATGCGGACGGTGCCGGAGGAACGCTCCACATCCGCGCCGAGGGCGCTGAGGATCTGGATCATGTAGTTCGTATCCGAAACATCCGGCACGCGGCGGATGATGCAGTCCTCGCCGGTGAGGATTGCGGCGGCAAGAATCGGCAGCGAGGCGTTCTTGGATCCGGAAATATTGATGGCTCCCTTGATGACGGAACCGCCGTGGACGACGAGTTTATCCATTGTGTAATTCTATGTTATGGGTGTGTGGCAAAGGGAAAGCGGTGGATCCCACTGAGATCCGTGCGAACTGTGATATCGGTGAAGCCGGAGCTTTCCAATAAGTCGCGCACCTGTGAAGCCTGATCGTGGCCAATTTCAAGCGCTACGACCCCGTTGGGCTTCAGAAAATTCACGCAATCCGGGACAAATCTCCTCAGCAGATCCAATCCGTTCTCGCCGGAAAACAGAGCGAGCGCCGGATCGTGACCGAGCTCGCGTGCCATTCCGGAAGCCTCTCCGGCCGGCACGTAGGGAAGGTTCGCGGCGATAAGATCGAAGCTTCCGGTGATTCCCGCGAAAAGGTCGCTGGCCATGATCGCAACGTTCTCCAATCCCAGCTTGGCTGAGTTTTCCCGGGTGAGTGCCAGGGCATCTTCGGAAACATCCGCAAGCGTCACCCGGCTTTCCGGCTTCTCTGCGGCGAGCGTCAGGCCAAGCACTCCGGAGCCGCAGCCCATGTCGAGGATTTGCAGGGCACTCTGCGGCAAATCGGCGAGGATCATTTCCGCAAGCTCCTCGGTCTCCGGGCGGGGAATCAGGCCACGCCCGTCGCAGATGAAATCCCTGCCATGGAACGGAACCGTGCCGAGCAAGTGCTGCAGCGGGATGCCCTCACCTCGGCGCTTCAGGAGATCCCGGAGCGGAGCGAGATCCGGCTCTTCGAGCGGCCGATCGAACTGGGTGTAGAGCTGCATCCGCGTGCCGCCGAGCTGATGCGCGAGCAGGTGCTCCATGTTGCGGCGCGCATCCTCCACCCCGCGTTTCCCCAGATACTCCGCACCCCCATTGATCGTTTCCAAAACGGACTTCATCGCTGCGCCACTTATGAGGCATAGGAGCCGCTCCGGCAAAGGCCGAAAACGAAGAAAGCTCCTGTTTTGGTGTTGCCGTCGCCGCTCAGCTTGCTACCGCAGTGCATCGGCTTTTCCCCATCCATCGTAGGCCTCGGTGCCCTGTCTTCCCTCGGGCACGATGTGGAATCTCATTTCCACGCAATCTCCGCCGGAACCACCGGCATACACCCACTTTCCGGGTTGCTAGGAAACGGCAGCCCTCACGCTGAAACTCCCGGCGCATGGATCACCCCGCGGGAGCTGCTCACCAACCGGAAGTGGAGCCCCGCCTCAATGGCCGCTCTGCATGTGGCACGTGAAGCGGTTTCATCAGCGGGATGGAAAGAGGCGGAGTTGCAGGACGCGGCGCTTATCGTCGGAACCAGCCGGGGCAACGCCGCAGGATGGCTAGCGCCATGGCCCGGGCGCCGGCCTTTCAAGCTGATGGCAGCCAGCAACACGATCCACAGCGAACCGGCCACAGCGATATCCATCGAACTCGGCATACTCGGGCCGAACCATGTCGTGGCCAGCGGCTGCTCGGCGGGTCTCGATGCCCTCGGTCTCGCGAAGCTCCTGCTCGATTCCGGTCAGGTCAAACGCGCTCTGGTGGTGGCAGTCGATCTGCCGCTTGTTCCCGTCCTGCTCGACAACTACGCGAGCTCCGGGCTGCTGGGAATTTCATCCCCTACCAACCCATTCTCAACCTCGACCAATGGGTTCACACCCGCAGAAGGTGCGGCGGCAATCGCTTTGTCCTCGGTGGAAAACGGGAAGACCGCCATCACCCATTTCGCCAATAACTCAGATGGAACGGATCCGGTCGGGGTTCCAGTTGACGGCGGGCGGACGCATCTTCTCATTGAAAGTGCTATTCGGAGCGGAGGCGAACCAGCCGCCATCTGCCCCCATGCGACCGGCACCAAAATCCAGGCACGCGCCGAACGGACAATTCTCGGCGAAATCGCCGGCAAGGGAACGACCCTGCACCTGCTCAAACCACTTCTCGGCCACACGGTGGGCGCCAGCGGACTGCTCGAAAGCGCGATCCTGCTGCGCTTTATGCGAGAATCCAAACTGCCCCCCAATCTTCCAGGCACACTCGGTGCAGCCGGAATGGACGCCCCCGAAGAGGCACGGACTTGTAGCGGCCCGGTCTTCAAACTTGCCCACGGCATGGGAGGCCACAATGCTCTCGCCGTTTTCGAACAGACGCCATGAACCCCACAACTCGAATTAAAATCTCCCTGGATCAGCAGACACTCGAGCTCCACACAGACGATCAATCTGTTCGCTCTTTCGCCATTTCGAGCGCAGAAAAAGGCATGGGCTTCGCCGAAGGGAGCTTGCGCACACCCACCGGCCGCTTCGCCATTTCCGAAAAGATCGGAGACGACCAGCCCATCCATACCCGCTTCCAGGCAAGGGTGCCCACCGGAACCTGGAATCCCGGCGATTTCACGGAGGACGACCTCATCCTCACCCGCATCCTGCGCCTCGAAGGGCTGGATGCGCAAAACGCCAACACCATGGATCGCTATATCTACATCCATGGCACCAACCGGGAGGATCTCCTCGGCTCCCCCGCCAGCCATGGCTGCATCCGCCTCAGCAACTCGGATATGATCGAACTGTTCAATTCCGTCGAGAAGGACCTCGAAGTGACTATAGCTCCGCTGACAGGGAGCCAGACAAAACTATTATTTATCGATTGCGATTCGACTTTGTCATCCATCGAAGGGATCGACGAACTCGCAAGGATGTCCAACCCCGCCATCTTCTCCGAAGTTGTTGCTTTGACCAATGCCGCCATGGACGGAGAGGTACCGCTCGACGAGGTCTTTGGCAAAAGGATGAAAATCATACAGCCTAACCGGCAGATTGCGGAAAAGGTCGTCCACTGTTATGTCGAAAACATTGTCCCTGGTGCCGCCGCCATGATCCGCATGGCGAAGGATAACGGCTGGATGCCCGTCATACTTTCCGGTGGCTTCGCCCCCTTGATCGCCCCGCTTGCAAAGCACCTCGGAATCCGCCACGTGGAGGCTGTCCCGCTGTATTTCAGCGAGTCAGGGGATTATGACGGCTACGGCGAGAACTACCCGACCACGAGGAATATGGGCAAGAACCAGATCATCCGAGCATGGCGCGAAGCTTTGCTTCCCGAGCGGGTTATCATGATTGGCGACGGCGTTTCCGATCTCGAAACCAAACCCGATGTCGATGTCATGGTTGGCTTCGGAGGTGTGGTCAGCAGGGATAAAGTTAAGTCGGGTGCCGACCTTTGGTTGACCGATTTCCTTAGTTCGAGCCAACTTTCGGAGCTTTTTGTGTAGTTAGATAAAATTAGATAAATTGTTAATTATTTCTCTTGCTAAGCTAAAGGTTCGTTGTAGTTTCCCCGGACTATGAGCGCATCAAACAAGAAAGCATCAAACAAGAAAAACACCGTTCGCGGAAAACGTTACTCTCCAGAAGAGAAGGCCAAAGTCGTCTCCTTCGTAGAAGAATATAACACCACCAACGGCCGTGGAGGACAAAGCTCCGCAGCTGTCAAATTCGGCATCTCCCAGCTGACAATTTCGAGCTGGCTCAAGAATGCAGGCGTCTCCAGCGGCAGCAAGGGATCGACCAGCAAAGGCGGCATGCAGAACAAGCTCGCCACCATGCTCACACTCGGCCAAGACATCGATAGGCTCGATCGCGAACTTACCTCCAAGCGCAAGAAGTTCGAGGCTCTCAAGGCTTCCCTCTAATCCTAACGGAAACCCATAACTACAACCGCTTTCCTTACGGGGAACGCGGTTTTTTTGTGCCCGTGGCGAAATTCAAAATTTAGAAATTCCACTTGCCATCCTGTATTTTCAGTATTTAATGAAAATTATGAAGGTTGAGACGAATCGGCTTGGGCAAGCAAAGGATGAGTTCATCGCGCAGTGGGGTGCGCTCGGGACACAATGGGGTATCAGCAGGACGATGGCTCAGATCCATGCGCTGCTCATGATTTCACCGCGTGCGATGTGCACCGACGAGGTGATGGAAGAGCTTGCCGCAAGCCGAGGCAACGCCCATTCGAACCTCAAAGAACTGGTAAACTGGGGGTTGGTTCGGATGATCGTGATCAAAGGAGACCGCCGCGATTTCTACGAGGCGGAGAAGGATGTCTGGCAGATTTTCACGATCATCGCCCGCGAGCGGAAGCGTCGCGAGATCGAGCCTGCTCTCTCGCTGCTCAATAAGTGCGCGGAGGAAACAAAGGATCTCAGAAGCGCAGAAGCGAAGGCCTTCCACAACCAGGTGAAGCAGCTTGAAGAGTTCGTCGGTTTCGCATCGAAGATGTCGGATCGCATCTCATCCATGAAACACGGGCTGGCGCTACAACTCGCCACCAAGATACTCAGCTAATCTCCCACGTAATATTTCCATGAATACGACAACAGTTATCATCGGTGCAAACGGCTTCCTTGGCCGCTACCTGTGCCGCCACTTCGCCCGCAACGGCAGAGAGGTCGTTGCCATCGCCCGCAGCCGGAAAGGCTGGAGCGGTGACGGAATGTTCCTCGAATGGGACGGCGAAAACATGGGGCCGTGGGCGCTCGCGCTGGAAGGAGCCGAGCTGGTCATCAACCTCTCGGGACGCAGTGTGAACTGCCGTTACAATGCGGAAAATATGACGGAGATCAAGCGCAGCAGGGTCACGACCACCGAGTTGGTCGGCCGGGCGATCGCAGCATGCCGGGTTCCGCCCAAGCTGTGGATCAACTCAAGCACCGCGACCTGGTACCGCCATGCCGAGGACAAGCCGCAGGACGAATGGGACGGAGCTCCCGGCGAAGGCTTTTCGCACAGCGTGGCCGAGGCCTGGGAAAACGCATTTTTCGAATCCAAGGTCCCGGCGGAAACGCGAAAGGTCGCACTCCGTATCGGCATGGTTTTGGCAAACGAACCGGAAACCGTCTACGATGTCCTGACCGACCTCACCAACCGTGCCTTGGGAGGCGCGATGGGAAGCGGCAATCAGCGCGTCAGCTGGATACACATGGACGATTTTCTCCGCGCCGTGGAGTTCGTGATGCGCGACCCATTCATCGACGGGATCGTGAATGCAACGGCACCCAATTTCCCAACCAACCGCGAGCTGATGAAAGCCTTCCGGGAAACCGTCGGCATGCCGATCGGGCTGCCTTCCGCAAAATGGATGCTGGCAATCGGTGCGGCGCTCATGGGAACGGAAACCGAACTGGTTCTCAAAAGCCGCTGGGCGGAGCCGCTGCGCTTGCGCGAGGCCGGATTCCGCTGGCGCTATCCGATCGCTGTGGACGCGATCGAAGACCTCGAGCACCGCCGCGAGCTTGCCGGATTCTTCAAGGAGAGCGAAAGGCGAAGCGCAGGCGCACGGGCATGGCTGCCTGCCACAACCCGTTAGCAAAAACGCCCGGCCATCTTTCGATGGACGGGCGCTTTGTGAAATCGGATACGCTTATTTCGAGGAAGAAACGTAGCTTGCCTGGCTTGCACCTTTCTTCATCTTGGTCTGCTTGATCCAGCTCATCGTGGAGCGGAGTTTCGCACCGACCTTCTCAATCTGGTGCGCGGCGCCTTCCTTGCGGAGAGCATTGAAGTTCTTGCAGCCGGTCTCGTATTCCTTGGTCCACTCCTTAGCGAACTTGCCGGATTCGATTTCCTTGAGCTGCTTGACCATGCGCTTCTTGACGGAGGCATCGATGATTTTCGGCCCGATGGCGACATCGCCGTATTCGGCGGTTTCGGAAATCGAGAAACGCATGCCTGCGATGCCGGACTCATTCATGAGATCGACGATGAGCTTGAGCTCGTGGAGGCATTCGAAGTAGGCCATCTCTGGCTGGTATCCAGCCTCGACGAGAACCTCGAAGCCCGCCTTAACGAGTGCCGAGGCACCACCGCAGAGCACGACCTGCTCTCCGAAAAGGTCGGTGACGGTTTCCTCGCGGAAGTTGGTTTCGAAAACGCCGGCACGGGTGCAGCCGATGCCGCGCGCCCATGCGAGGGCTATTTTCTGAGCTCTTCCGGAAACGTCCTGATGGATTGCGATCAGGCCGGGAACGCCTTTGCCGTCGACGAACTGCGAGCGAACCGTGTGGCCCGGGCCCTTCGGAGCAACAAGGATGACATCGATATCCGTAGGAAGATCGATGGTCTTGAAGTGAACGGCGAAGCCGTGGGAGAAAAGGAGAGTCTTGCCCTTGGTGAGGCTCGGCGCGATGTCCTTATTATAGACAGCGGGGATGACGGTGTCCGGCGTTGCGACGAAGATGACGTCGGCAGCCTTCACGGCATCCGCTGTATCCATGACCTCGAAGCCGAGCTTCTTGGCGACCTCGCGGGACTTGGATTTCTTGTAAAGGCCAATGATGACCTTGAGACCGCTGTCCTTGAGGTTCAGCGCGTGGGCGTGGCCCTGTGAGCCGAAGCCAATCACGGCGAGTGTCTTTTTCTTCAGCGAGGTGAGATTCGCGTCCTTGTTCGTATAAATCTTCGCAGCCATACCTAATCGATGTGTGAGTTCGTTTGTGCCGGAAACATGCCACCGAGGCTGTACCGGGCGCACAAGCTGCCTATCCCGATGCGGCCCGTCAAGCCTCCTCTTGAGCCAATGTGTTGCCAGCGCGAGAGCAACCGCTACATTCGCGCTTCAAACATGAAAGAGGAAATAGTGGAACTGATCCGCGCGGAGCTCCGCGCACGGCTTGACCGGCTCGCAAAGGCGGCAATGGACGCCCATGCCGCGGCGACCGACCCCGGCTCGAAGGCAGAGAGTCAATACGACACCCGCAGCCTTGAGGAATCCTATCTTGCAACGGGGCAGGCTCGCCACGTGAAGGAACTCGGGGAAACGCTGCAGACATTTGAGAATCTCCGGCTCAGGGATTTTTCCTCAGACGAGGAGATCGCGGCCGGCGGGCTCGTCGAGGTGGAGAGGGACGGAGCCAAGCTGCTGTTCCTGCTGGCGCCTGCGTCGGGCGGCCTGGAAATCGAATTTGAAGGTCGCGAGATCACCTTGCTCAGCCCGGAAAGCCCGCTTTATCAAAATCTCCTTGGAATGAGGGCCGGCGAGAGCCTCGATGCGCCGCCGTTCATGATCCGCAGTGTCTCCTGATCCATTCAGAGACCCGCCTCGTCCAGCGCGAGCGCGGCAGCTCCGACTGTGCCAGCCTCGTGTCCGAAGGCGGCGGGCAGAATCGCGAGGTCATCCTTGAACGGCCCGGATAGCTGGCGAAGAAGATGCTCACGAAAGGGAGTGAATAGCAAATCACCGGCGCGGGCGACGCCGCCTCCGATGACAATCGCCTCGGGATTGAGCAGCCAACAGGTATTCATCATCGCGGTCGCGAGCATGCGCCCGATCCCGTCCCAGCATCCGAGGGCGATCTTGTCACCGAGTTTGGCGGCCTCCGCAAGAGCCGCAGGCGAGCAGTCCTCGATGTGCTTGGTTATCCCCGCCGCCTCATACGCCGCAATCGCATCGCGGGCGATTTCCCGGTTGCCTATATAATCCTCCAGTGCACCGAGGTTGCCGTAGTGTCCCTTGCGGCCTTGGTAATCGATGGAGCTCTGACCGATCTCCCCGGCGGCAAACTTCGCCCCGCGCAACATCTGCCCGTTTGCGATGATGCCGCCGCCGACACCGGTGCCAAGCGCCACGCAAACAAGATGCCGCCGGCCTTTTCCTGCCCCGAGCTTCCACTCGGCGTAAGCCATGCAGTTCGCATCATTGTCCGCCGCCACCGGCAGGCCGAGCTTTGCCTGTAGCTCTTCCCTGAGCGGTACGTTTTCCCAACCACGGACATTGGTGAGGCCGAATACCACGCCTTTTTCAAAATCCACGAAACCCGGCATACCGATCCCCACTGCGCGGACGGATCCGTGGCGGACCCGAAGATCCTCGACAGTCCGGATCATGGTTTGCATCAGCTCCCCGGGGCTATCGAAGTCCTGCGTCGCGATTGGCGGCGCTTGGTCGATGATCTCATGGCCGCGCACGACCCCCGTTTTCACGCTGGTGCCGCCGAAGTCGATGCCGATCGCCAATGGTTTCTCACTCATAGTCGAGACTATGCGTAGGGTGTGGCGGCGAAAATATCTAGGTGAAACCGAAGCTGCAGAACAATTTCTCGCTCACCCGGCACATGGAAAGGCTCTGGCGGCGACAAGGCAAAGCCCCCCGAGTGTGAGATCCGGATCAACCACATCGATTTCGAGAATCCCCTTCGCCGCGAATGCCGCCCCTCCGCCGGTTGCGACGATTTTCGGTTCTCCACCTATTTCTGAAAGCATTTCCCGTAGTATCCCCCGCACCATTCCACGGTGGCCGAAGACCGCCCCGGATTGCATCGCCTCGACGGTGGTCTTTCCGATCGCGGATTCCGGCTCGGAAGCTTCGATCTCCGGAAGCTGGGCGGTGCGATCCGCAAGATATGAGGTCATCCCTGCCATCCCTGGGGCGATCGCGCCTCCTTGGAAATTTCCCTCGACGGAAAGGACACTGAAAGTGACCGCCGTTCCGAAATCGACCGCAATCCCGGGAAAGCCGTACTTCTCCCTCAGTGCCACCGCATTTGCGAGGCGGTCGTTTCCGATCTGTTGAGGACTCTCCATATCGAATCCAAAGCCGAGCGGGCTTTTCCAACCGAGAAAATGGACGGTTTTCTTCCCTTCGAAATATGTAGAAATAACATCCGCCTTGGCGGGAACGACCGATGCGACGGCAACGCCCGTGAAAGCAAGCCCTTCGAGAGCCCGGTTCAGTGCCCCGGAATCGAGCTCCGCAGTCGGGATCACTGCGCGCCATTCCAACAGCCCGCTGGCATCGCCGAGGGCGAGTTTGGTGCGGGTGTTCGAGTTATCAATCAGAAGCCAAGCCATGATTTCCCCCAGTCGGCTGATTTCAAAACGATTGCTCCATCGGCATTCCATTCCGGTGCCGCTTGATTCGTCTTCACACGCAGCTTTCCGTCATTGATTAAGAGGTTCATCTGCCCTTCCAAATCCTTCTCCTCCAGCCAGAACTTGAACCAAATATCCGTAAAACCTTTCTCAGGACTGCCCGCGAAGGTGTTCTTCGCCGGTTCGTGCTCCGTGCCGTCAGCCGTCACGAGTCTCACTTTCTTGCGCAGATCGTGTTCCGCATCACCGCTTTTCTTCAGGTGGATTTCCAGCCAAGCGTTGGAGCGGTCTTTGGTGAGCTGGGCTCCCTCGATTCGAAAACGTGCTTTCTCATCAGGCTTCGCATCGTATTCGGCGGACCATACCCATGCCGCCAACGCGGTGGTAAGCACCACCAGCACGGCTAGGGACAAGCGAATCATCTGGCGTTTCATTACGCCCCTTTAGTACCCGAAGTCGCTCCAGCAGCAAACGAAAACGGGCGAACCCCTTCAGGTTCGCCCGTCTTGTGAAAGTTCTGAGAACTAAGGTTTAGCTGTGGCCATCTGTGTAGGCAGGGGAGCCGTGCTCGGCAATGTCGAGGCCTGCCTCTTCTTCCTCTGCGTCAACCCGGACACCCATCACTGCTTTGATGATGCCGAAAACGATCAGAGAGAAGATGAATGCGAATCCGTAAACCGAGACGATACCGATGATCTGGGAAACAAGGCTGAACTCAGTTTTGTCACCGAAGACCCATACAGCGAGCGTTCCCCAGATACCGCAAACACCGTGGACGGAGATGGCTCCGACCGGATCGTCGATCTTGATCTTGTCGAAAAACAGGATGGAGAGCACCACGAGGACACCACCGATAGCACCGGCGGCGATAGCTCCCATTACAGAAACAACGTCAGCCGCAGCCGTGATACTTACGAGTCCACCAAGGATACCGTTGAGAGCCATCGAGAGGTCAGGCTTCTTGAGAATCACCCATGAGGTGATGATCGAGAAGAGTCCGCCGGCGGCAGCGGCAAGAGCAGTCGTAGTGAAGACAAGGCCGAGTGGGCCTGGGTCAGCGGAAAGAACCGAGCCACCGTTGAATCCGAACCATCCGAAGAACAGAAGGAAAACACCGATCACTGCCATTGGTTGGCTGTGGCCGAGGATTGGCCTGATACCGTCCTTGGTGTATTTGCCGCGGCGGGCGCCGAGGAGAAGAACACAGGCGAGTGCTGCTGCACCGCCGAAACCGTGAACCACAGTGGAACCGGCGAAGTCCTTGAACGGAGTGTCAAGGCCAGCGAGGAAGCCGCCACCCCAGTGCCAAGAGCCAGCCACTGTGTAGCCGATAGCCACGAGAATGGTTGCGAAAATCATGAAGCTAGGAAGCTTGACGCGCTCTGCAACTGCTCCGGAAACGATGGTCGCTGCAGTAGCCGCGAACATGGCCTGGAAGATGAAGTCACCGTAACCGGTCATCGCGAGGCCAAGCCCGCCATATGCCCATGTTTTACCATTCGCATCATTGAGGTCGCCGATTGGTCCTCCAATACTGAGGAAGCCATTGAAGTCACCCGGATAGTGAGTGTTGAAACCGACGAACGCGTAAGTAAGCAGTCCAATGCAGATAATGAACACATTCTTGAACAGGATGTTTACCACGTTCTTCTGCTGGCAAAGACCAGCTTCAAGCGTTGAGAATCCGAGGTGCATGATAAACACCATGGCGGCGGCAATCACGGTCCATAGCATCGAAACCGTGAAAAAATCGAACGCTTCGGAAACGTCCACAGGTTTGCCGTCGTCGTCCACTGCGTTGTAGCCTTCAACGAGCGCTTGATACTGCTCGTTGGTGCCGTCACCGGGCTCTTCAGCCTCTGGTGCTTCTGCAACAGCTGGGGTTTCTGCCACCTCTTCGGTTGGCGCGGGAGCCTCCTCGTCCTGACCGAAGCCGGTCGAGGGCATGAGGGGGATTACGAAGCAAGCTGCGGCCGCGAGGGCGAGAGCTCGCAATGTCATTGGATGTCGTCTGGTCATATTGGTCGGGGTTGTCGGATATTGAGTTGCCTTACACGTGGAGATGAGTCGCCACGAGAGCAGCAGATCCCCCAAAGCAAGCAGCGTGCCAAAACCGAAGAACCCGCCGTCGCCGAGCGAAATAAGGGAGATTCGGGCATCTGACCATACGCAGCCTCTATGTAGGGGAGTTGTCCGAAGAAATTACTAAGGCGCAACATCCTCCGGCTCACAGAAGGCAAGCGATACCAAATGACAGACAGCGGCGTATCACCGCAGCACACGTAGCGGGAAAGCCGACCAACGAAGCTGCAATCGTCCCGCACAATCTTATCCGGAGATGTTTTCTCGAACGAGGAATTCAACCTGTCATTCCCGACCGACACCTCCTTTGCCCGCGTCCACCCGCGTCCACCCGCGTCCACCCGCGTCCACCCGCGTCCATCCGCGTCCATCCGCGTCCATCCGCGGCTCCCTTCCCCTAGTGTGAGCACCCCTAAAAAAATACCCTCAAAATATCGCTTGCCAGCTGAAACCGGAGACACTAAACATCCGGCGCTCGGGTTTCGACCGTGGCACAAATATTGCCTAGACAATTCGTTAAGATGTGTTAAATACCTTCCAGACGGATCGCAACAGCCAAGATTTGTATCGCGGCGCGAAACCCATCGACCCCCTTTTCTGAGCCTTTAAAAGCCCAGTTAGGGACGCAAGCAGCAACCGAAACCAACAACACAACACTATGCAAAACTACTGCAAACTAATTGGCGCTCTGGCCGCTGCCTCCGCCCTCGCGGCTGGCACTGCCTCGGCTGAAGTCGAATACGAAATTCACGGAGGATACTCCAGCATGTATCTTTTCCGCGGTCTCAACCTCGGAGACGATCTCGTTGAAGCAGGTGTCGACGTGGCCGGCGAATGGAATGGCCTCGGCCTCAGTGCAGGTGCCTGGTATGGCTCCTTCGCGGACGGCCCCTTCAACACCGATTTCGATGAACTGGATCTCTACGCAGAGGCTTCCAGGGACTTCGGCTTCATGACCGGAGCCGTCGGATACATCTACTATGACAACCTCCGTGCCCTTGGCAGCAACGCACACGAAGTCTACTTCTCCGTCGCCAAGGAAATCTTCGGCCTCGACACCTCCCTCACTTACTTCTGGGATATCGAAGGCGATAACGACGGTTACACGGAAGCATACATTGGCAAGGGCTTCGAGCTCAGCCCATGCCTTACGCTGAACACCGGCGGAACCCTTGCATACGTCGTGGAACAAAGCGAGTTCGCGCACTTCACCGCCAAGGTTTCCCTCGACTGGGCTTTCACCGAAACCGCTACGCTGTCCCCATTCATTGCGGCATCTTGGGGTCTCGCCGATAGCGGAACTTCAGGCGCATATGGAAATGTTGGGGATGAGTTCCTCGGCGGCACCATGCTCTCCGTTAGCTTCTAATCTGAAGTTTCCGAACTGATTATTCATAAGGGCGGTTGCTTCGGCGGCCGCCCTTTTTTTTGTTTCGCGCTTGAATGATTCGCGCATTCCCAAAAGCTCCTGACATGTTCCTCGGCCTCGATTCCTCCACCCAATCCATCAGTGCACTCATCATCGATCCCACTACGGGAACCGTTATCGCGGACGAGTCTGTGAACTTCGGGGATGATCTCCCCCAATACGGCGCGCCCAGCGGCTTCATCCCGGGGGGCAAGGGCGGCGAAGTGCATTCCGATCCGCTGATGTGGCTCGATGCACTCGACCTGCTGTTTTCGAAACTCGCCGAAAAGGCGGATCTCTCTTCGGTTTCCGTGATCGCCGGCTCCGGCCAGCAACACGGTTCTGTGTATCTCAGCCCGGGCTTCGAGGAAACCGTCGGAAAACTCGATGCTACGCAAGGACTCTCGGCTCAGCTTGCAGCCACGCTTTCCCGCCCCACTTCACCGATCTGGATGGACACCTCCACCGCTGCGGAATGCGCCGAGATCACCGCATCGCTCGGCGGTTCGGCGGAAGTATGCTCCCGCTCTGGATCCGTCGCAATCGAGCGCTTCACCGGCCCGCAGATCTGCAAGTTTTCCAAGACAGATCCGGAAGGCTACGCATCCACGCAGCGCATCCACCTCGTCAGCTCCTTCATCGCCTCGGTGCTCGCCGGGAAATCGCTACCCATCGATTATGGCGATGGCGCAGGGATGAACCTGATGAACCTCAAGGATCTCGCCTGGGACGAAAAGCTTCTCCAAGCAACCGCGCCCGATCTCGCAGCGAAACTTCTGCCGCCGTCAAGCTGCCTTGTTCCGCAGGGAACGATGTCCGCCTATTTCACGGAAAAATACGGCTTCTCCCCCGACTGCAAGATCTGCCCTTTCACCGGAGACAACCCTGCTTCGCTCGTCGGTATGGGCGCAACCTCGCCGGGACAAGTCGTGATCTCGCTCGGAACCAGCGACACTTTCTTCGCGGCCATGCCGGAGGCAAAAACCGACCCCAACGGCTACGGCCACGTATTCGGAAATCCGGCCGGTGGCTTCATGTCGCTGATCTGCTTCCTCAACGGCTCCCTCGCCCGCGAGGCGCTCCGTGACGAACTCGGCGTGGACTGGACGGCTTTCGATAAGGACGCCCTCACAGCCACCTCGGCATCCGCCGGCAAGAACCTCACGCTGCCGTTTTACGGCGCGGAGATCACGCCTCGCCACGACTTCGGAAAACCCGTCACCTCATTTTCTGAAGAGGCCTCACCCGCCCTTCGCATCCGCTCTCTGCTCGAAGGCCAGTTCCTCAACATGCGGCTCAACTCCGCATGGATGGGCGTCACCACGGACCGCATCCGGCTGACTGGTGGCGCTTCCAATAACGACGGCATCGCACAGGTTGTCGCCGATGTTTTCCAAGCACCCGTGGAGCGGTTCGAAGTTGTGAATTCCGCCGCACTCGGAGCTGCACTCGTGGCAGCCGCTGCCGGGGGGCACGATCTTGTTTCTCTCCAGGAAATCTTCTGCAAATCCGCACCCGGCCCGCTCATCGAGCCGGACACATCCCTCGCCGGGAAATACACGACCGCGCTCGCGGATTTCGGGAAGCTCCTCCAGCAAACCATTCACGCCCAATAACCAACATGCAATTCAAGGACAAGATCGTCGTAGTCACCGGAGCCGGAAGGGGCATCGGCCAGGAAATCGCCCGCGCCTTCGCGGAAGGAGGCGCCAAAGTCGCACTCATCAGCCGCAGCGAATCGAGCTGCGGCGGCGCAGCCGAAGAGATCAACAAGAGCCACCCCGGCTCCTGCAGCGCCTACCCAGTTGACGTTTCCTCGCACGACGCCGTCCTGGAAACCGCCAAGCGCATCGCCGCCGAACTGGGCGCTGTGAACATCCTCGTCAACAATGCCGGCGTCACCCGCGACGGCCTGCTGATGCGCATGAAGGAGGACGATTGGGACACCGTGCTCGACACCAATCTCAAGGGCGCCTTCAACACCGTCAAAGCGTTCATGCGCCCCATGATGAAAGGCGAGAACTCGCGCATCATCAACATCGCCTCCGTCATCGGCCTCATCGGCAACGCCGGCCAAGCGAACTACTCCGCCAGCAAGGCGGGCCTCATCGGTTTCACCAAGGCCGTCGCCCGCGAGCTCGCAGGACGCGCCGTGACCTGCAACGCGATCGCCCCGGGCTTCATCACCACGGACATGACCGACCAGCTGCCGGATAACGTCAAGGAAGGCATCATCGGAAAAATCCCGCTTGCCACTTTCGGCACCACCGAAGACATCGCCCAGACCGTTCTTTTCCTCGCCAGCCCTGCGGCGCGCTATGTCACCGGCCAAGTCATCGCAGTCGATGGCGGGATGACGATGTAGGGGCTGCTGCTGCGTTAAACGTTATTTGTTAAATGTTCCAAGTCTTCCCAAATAACTTCTAATCAATCGCGCAATGCAATTGCTCCTCCTCCGCCACGGCCACGCCGAAGACCACCCCGCCGATGGCACGGATTTCTCGCGCAAACTGGTCAAGAAGGGCATCGAGCAAGCACACAATGCCGCCCGCGTGCTGGAGGCGGCGGATTTCCTTCCTGAGATCGTGCTCAGCAGTCCCGTCCTGCGGGCGCGGCAGACAGCAGAGGAGTTCACTCAAGCCGCAGGGTTGCCGGGGCCAGTGATGCAGAGCTGGCTGTCATGCGGTATGTCGCCCGGAGCCGCACTTTCGGAACTTGCCGGATTCCCGGATTTCGGGCGTATCCTGATCGTCGGCCACGAGCCGGATTTCTCCCAATTCGTTCAGCAGGCGATCGGATCCGCCGGCGGCACCGTCGAGATCCGCAAGGGCTCGCTCACCTGCCTTGAGATCAACCCGCCCTCCCCGCGCGCCACCCTGCTTTTCCTATTCCCCTTCATGATCGGAAAACACCTCTAACAACCCGCTGATTAGGGTTTCGAATTTCGAATTTTAGGCTTAGGGTTTCCTCCCTATGTCATCCACCTTCGGAGAAATTTTCCGCATCCACACCTACGGTGAATCCCACGGTGGCGGCGTAGGCGTCATCATCGACGGCTGCCCACCCTGCATCCCGGTCTCGCTGAAAAGCATACAGCAAGAGCTCGATCGCCGCCGGCCCGGTCAATCGGAGATCGTCACGCCCCGCAAAGAGGCCGACACCGCAGAGATCCTCTCCGGCCTTCACGACGGGCAGACGCTCGGCACACCCATCTCCATACTCGTCCGCAACACCGACCAGCGCCCCTCCGCCTACGAGGAGATGGCGGTGAAATACCGACCCTCCCACGCCGACTACACCTACGATGCGAAATACGGCATCCGCGCACCCTCCGGCGGCGGCCGCGCCTCCGCCCGTGAGACGATAGGCCGTGTCGCAGCAGCGGCCGTCGGCAAACAGGTGCTCGGAGCTCTCAGCCCAGGCATTGAGGTCATCGCATGGGTCAGCACCATCCAGCACATCCACGCGAACGTCGATCCCGCAACCATCACCTCCGCAGAAATCGAATCGAACATCGTCCGCACAGGGGATCCCGCCACGGTGCAACCGATGATCAACCACATCAAAAAAATCCGCTCCGACGGGAACTCGGTCGGCGGTATCGTCGAATGCGTCATCCGCAACTGCCCACCGGGTCTCGGCGAACCAATTTTCGACAAGCTGGAGGCAGAGCTAGCGAAAGCGATGCTCTCCATCCCCGCGACCAAGGGCTTCGAAATCGGATCCGGCTTTCCTGGCACCCTACTCACCGGCAAGGAACACAACGACCCTTTCGAAATGCGCGACGGAAAAGTCCGCACCACCACCAACCGTTCCGGCGGAGTACAAGGCGGCATCTCCAACGGCGAGGACATCGTTTTCCGCGTCGCCTTCAAGCCGACCGCGACAATCATTTCCACCCAGGACACCGTCACCGACAAGGGCGAAGCGACCACGCTCCAGGGCAAGGGCCGCCACGATGCCTGCGTCCTGCCCCGCGCCGTACCCATCGTCGAGGCGATGGCGACCCTCGTCCTGACAGATCATCTCCTACGCCAGCGAGCCATCCGGCCGCTTCCCTGAGGCATGGATACGCTACCGGAAATCTCGCTCGGCACCGCAGCTCTGATCATCTTCGGGCTGTGCGCGGGATACATGTTTATCCGGGGGCTAGCACGCACCATCGTCAACGTGGCATGCCTCACGCTGAGCGCATGGGTTGGCTTCCGCGTCTGGCAGCAGGCGCCCTCACTCGCCATCGATTGGTTCAATAAACCCTCCGAACTCGTCGCCACCGGCCTGCCGATCGTCGCTTTCCTTGCCACCCTGATCGTGCTGCGGCGCATCGTCGGCTTCTTCCGCGCCCCGATTCCGAAATCCTCCGAAGATGTCGCACCGAAATCATCAGGACAGTTCGTTTTCCGGCTCATCATCACGGTCATCCCCACCGCCCTGCTCTGCCTCACGGCGGCCACCTTCATCCACCACGCAAGCTCGGTGGCGGAGATCCGAAACTCCGCCGAGTTCGGCACCAGCTCGCCGCTCAGCCCCAGTCTCGCCGAGCGGCTGAAAAACTCCCTGTCCGTGGCTGTGCCGTCGAAGCTCATGGACTGGCTCGATCCGCTGACCACCGAGCCACGCCTGCAGCTTGCGAAAATGATCGCCGCCAGCCCGAACAGGCCGCTGAAACCCATCGTCAATCCCGAAACAGGACATCCCTATCCTCGCGCCATCATCGTCGATGACCCCGAGCTGGTCGAACTCGCCCAAGAAGGCCGTTTCAGCACCCTCCTCCGCCATCCACTGCTATCCGAGGCGATCAAGGATCCGCTGATCCGGCAGGCGCTCGGGCTCGACTAAAATGCGATTCCCGCGGCGGCGATAGCAGCGTGGATTTTGAAATCAACGGCTACGCCTGCGATTTCCTTTTCACGGAGGAATTCGCGCAATCCGGCCAAGGGCACAATATGGACCGCGATATCCTCGCCGCCCGTTCCTCCTCCTTCGTCTTCACGAATCAAGCCTGTGGCATGGAAAAAGTGTGTGAACTCCGGCGTCATCCCTGCGGATGTCGGGGAGGAAAGCAAGGCCACGATTCTCTCGGCGCGGAAACCCGTCTCCTCCAGAAGTTCGCGGCCCGCCGTCGCAGCCAGGGATTCACCCCTGAATTCTGGCTCGTCGCCGACAAGACCCGCCGGAATCTCGATGACACGTTTCCCCACGGGAATGCGGAACTGCTCCACCAGCACCACCTCGTCATTGTCCGTGACGGCCAGCACGCCGACGCAGGCGTCCGAGTTCGGGCGGCGGACGAAATCCCAGTGGCCGATGCGATAAAGTCCGAGCCATTTCGATTCGTAGAGCGTGATCTCCTCGGGCATGAGGCTTGAATAAACGCACAGAAACGTTTTGGAGAGAGAAATTTCCCGAAAAGGTTGCCCGCTTCGGGAAAGAAAGGTTGGCGGATCGGGGTATAACGGCGTATTTAACCGCCCCGCCGCAGGAAAGAACCGCATGGATCGTCACGACTTCGAAATTCCCGTCACGTTCAAGCACCGAGTGATATTCACCCGCGAGGCTTTCGCTCCCCAGAACCGTGCACTGGCCGATGTCCTCGCCGAGGGCGGCGGCAGGCGGGTTCTGGTTTTCCTGGAAACCTCCGTAGCGGAATCCTGGAAAGGGCTCTCCGAACAGATCCAGGCTTACTTCGGCGAACTAGATCTCGATTTCCGGGGAGTGCGTATTTTCGCGGGTGGCGAGTCCTGCAAGGCGGACGAGGACCTTGTCCACGAGGTCTGGCGCGAGATCGATCACGGCCACATCGACAGGCATTCCTACGTGCTCGTCATCGGCGGCGGGGCGTTCCTCGATGCCGTGGGCTTCGCTACATCGACGGCGCACCGCGGCGTGCGCCTCGTCCGTTTCCCGACGACAACCCTTTCCCAGGACGACAGCGGCGTAGGCGTGAAAAGCGCGATCAACGGCTTCGGAAAAAAGAACTGGATCGGCTCCTTCGGGGTTCCCTTCGCGGTCATAAACGATTTCCGTTTCCTCGAAAGCCAGGACGCGGATGCCAGCCGCGCGGGTCTCATCGAGGCACTGAAAGTCTCGCTCGTGAAAGACAGCGAATTTTTCTGCTGGATCGAAGAGAACGCCGCCGCGCTTGCAAAGCTTGAGCGCTTCGCCCTTGAGGAATGCGTCCGTCGCTCCGCATTGCTCCACGCCCGCCACATCGCGCTCGCTGGCGACGCCTTCGAAACCGGCTCCAGCCGGCCACTCGATTTCGGCCACTGGGCCGCCCACAAGCTGGAGGCGCTCACCAATTACCAACTCTCCCACGCCGAGGCGGTTGCGGTCGGTGTCGCGCTCGACACGGTTTATTCGCGCAAGAAAGGCCTGCTTTCCAAAGAGGAGGCCACCCGTGTGCTCTCAGTTCTCGCTGGGCTCGGCCTCAAGACCTATCACCCCGCGCTCGACTGGACCGACAAAATGGGCGCACGCCGCGTGCTCGCCGGTCTCGACGAGTTTCGCGAACACCTCGGCGGCGAACTCACCGTCCTCCTGCTCTCCAGCCTCGGCAAGGGCATCGACGTCCATGAGTTCGACACAGTGCTTCTCAACGAAAGCATCGACGAACTCCACGCCGAGTGGGACGGGGAAAACACCACTGAGCCGTTCAGAGCTTAACAAACTCCTCACGGGAGAGGAAACCGTCGCCGCCCTTGTCGAATCGCGGGAAACGGGAACGAGCGGCATCGCCATCGGGCTGGCGGGATAGGAATTCCTGCATGGTGAGCTTGCCGTCCTTATTGGCATCGCGGGATCCGGGCGGACGAGGCGGAAAGGGCTCGTATGCGGCGCATGAGGGGGATGCTCATGCATCCCCCTGCACGGCTTGCAATAACCCAAACTAGTGTTCTGAAAATCTTAATCTGATGGATGGGCGAAGCCGATTTTTTCCAAGAGCAAGGAGCAAGGAGGGAGTCAAAGCCAGCATACCATGCCCTCCGGAGGAGGTGGGCACACGCCGCTTGGCCGGAGAGGAGCGCAGGCAATCGAGATTCACGACTCGACGCGCAACGCAGCTATTGGGAAAAAGCGTCGAGCTTTCTCAACCTACGCGACCACCGGAAGACTTTTTCTCAAGACCTTAAAAATCCCCATCCGTCAGATTAAGGTTTTCAGGGCACTAGAAGGAACCGGGCGGCTCAAGGGGTGCCTGCCCACCAGCGCCGTTGTCGAGGCGGTTGCCGGTCTCAGGATCAATGCCAAGCATCATCCATACGTCCCTGATAATGCGCGTCGAGGCCTCACCGAGCACCTCCTTCTCATGGCCGTTGCCGTTCACACCGACATTGATGGACGGAACCGATCCGTTCGGGGTATCAGCGGATCCAACTTCCACGAAAAGACGGCGATCGAGCTCTTTCACAGCGGCATCCTCATCCGGCTGCTTGAATTTCTCCTGCAAACCTACATCGACCACGACCTTGCGCAGGATCTCATCGGAGCGAAGGCGCTCGCCGATCTGCTCAGCGAGTTTTTTCTGATCGGCCATGGAGAGGTCGGGACGGAGGGCGAGCGGCACCCAGATCCGGGCGGGCTTCCCGAGATGGTACTCGCGCCACGCGAACCTCGCGCCAAAGAACATCAGCACAAGACCCACGATGCCCAGCCCAGCCCATAACATCCATCGTTGCATGACACAGGTTTATGCTGCATCCATCCTCCAGCCAAGCCGGAAATTCTATGGACTACCCTCTCACCCACGCCACCCGCCACACTCTCCCGAACGGACTCACCCTAATCCTCGATCCGGATCCGGCCGCTCCGGTCATCAGCGTGCAGGCATGGATCGCCTCCGGCAGTATTCACGAAGACAAAAAACTAGGCGCCGGCCTCTCCCATTTCCTCGAGCACATGGTCTTCAAGGGCACCCGCGACTACTCCTCCGAAGGCCTCGCCCAGGCGGTGCAGGCAGGCGGCGGGCACTGGAATGCCTACACCACCTTCGAGCGCACCGTTTACTACATCGACGGCCCATCGCACTCGCTGGAAACCTTTCTGAAATGCCTCACCGGCCTGGTGTTCTTCCCCGTCATTCCCGAGTCGGAGTTCGAGAGTGAAAAAGACGTGATCCGCCGCGAAATCGACATGGGCCTGGACGATCCCGACAACGCCTCCATCCGCCTACTGCTTTCCACAGCCTTCGCCGTGGATGCCCGCCGCCAGCCGGTCATCGGCCACCGCCACCTTTTCGATGAAATCTCGCACACGGATCTCACCGATTACCACCGCAACCGCTACACCCCGGACAGGACACACATCGTCATCTCCGGCGATTTCGATCCGGATAAGGCACTCGCCCTCGTCACCACCCTCACCGCCGATTGCAAAAACGTCTCCGGCTCCGAGCCGCACCTCCAGGCAGATCCACCACAGGTCGGCCCGCGCCAGAGCTTCGACACCTTCGAGATCCCCACCAGCCGCCTCTGCCTCTCATGGAAGACACCGGCCATCGATGATCCGGATGCACCCGCCTACGACATGCTCGCCGCCATACTCGGCCGTGGCCGCTCCTCCCGCCTGCACCTGAACCTCCGAAATAAGCGCGAACTCGCCCTCGAGATCTCCGCATGGACATGGATCGATCCCGGCCAGGAAGGGCTCATCGCCATCTCCGCCGAGTGCCCGCCGGAGAAACGCGATGAACTCAAAACCGCCATCCTCGCGGAGATCGCCGAGCTCCCTGCCAGCGCCCTCGACGACGATCTCGCCAAAGCGAAACGCCAGACTGCCGCCAGCCAGTTCCGCACACTCACCACCGCCTCCGGCCGCGCCTCGGATCTCGCATCGAACTGGCACGAAGCCCGCGACCTAAATTTCACCCGCAGCTACCTTGCCGCGATCAACGAAGTCAGCGCCGCCGACATCCGCCGGGTCGTCGCGAAGCTCACCGAGAGCCGCCTCACCTTCACCTCACTCGATCCGGAAAACTTCGTGCCCGTCGTCGCCGAGAAGAAAGCCGCCGCCGTCGTGGAAGGCATCACCACCCACACCCTTTCCAACGGCCTCCAGCTCGCCCTGCTGCCGGATCACCGCGTCCCGCTCATCCATTTCCAGGCAGCCGCCCGCGCCGGGCTGCCCTCGGAAACACCCGCGAACAACGGCCTCAACCAGCTCTTCGCCTCCACCCTCACCAAGGGCACCACCAGCCGCGACGCCGAGGAGATCGCCACCACTCTCGAGGCTCTCGGTGCGAACGTCGGCGCCTCCGCTGGCAACAACGCCCTGCTCGTCCAGGCCGCCGGCCTCTCCGCGGATATCTTTTCCATCCTCGATGTCTTCGCCGATGTCATCCTCAATCCCGTCTTCCCCTCCGATGCGATTCAGAGGGAAAAAGCCAGCCAGCTCGCCTCACTCGAGGAAGCCCTCGCCGATCCCCTGCATTGCTGCTTCAAGCAGCTCCGCCGCGCCCACTACTCCAGCCAAGGCTACGCCCTCGACTCCCTCGGATCCGTGGAAACGCTGGGCAAACTCGAGCGCCTCGACCTCGCCGCCCACCACTCCCGCCACTTCTGCGCCGCAAACCTCACCCTCGCCATCGCAGGCGATTTCGATCCAACCACCCTCATCGATCTCCTCGAAAGCCATTTTAAAGACCTCCCCACCGGGGAAAAATGGAACCCGCCCGCCTCCGCCGTCTCCACCGGGGAAAACGCCACCGAAACCCTCCCCAAGAAACAGGCAGTGCTCGCCATCGGCTATCCCGGTGCCGCCATCGGCGATACCGAACGCCACGCCCTCGCCTTCCTCCAGGAGCACTCATCCGATATGGCCGGCCCCCTCTTCGGACGCATCCGCGAAGAACTCGGCCTCGCCTACCGCGTCGGCGCAACCCAGTTCCTCGGCTACGACCAAGGCCTTTTCACCTTCTACCTCGCCACCTCCCCGGAGCAGATCGATCTCGCCACCACCGAGCTGCAAAAGGAGATCGCAAAAATCGCCACCGAAGGCATCCCGGTGGATACCTTTGAGCGCGTCCGCTCCACCGTCCTCAGCGGCGCCGCCCTCCAGCAGCAATCCTCCGCCTCAAACGCCCGCCACGCCGCCCTCGACCTCCTCTTCGGCCACCCCGCAGACACCCACCGCCTGCTCCCGGAAATCTACAAAGCCCTGACCCCGCAAAACGTCCGCGAAGTCGCACAAGCTATTTTTGCCGTGCAGCCCACCGTCTCCGTGATTCTTGGGGAAAAGGCCTGAACCACGCACCGCCGGAGGCTTTGGACTGCTGCGGTTCTCATCCGCAGCTCTCGGGGTTGGTGATGACAAAAGGGAGATCGCCGGTAGCGACCAATCACTCCGATCACCGACGCTTCCCGTAAAAGCTGGGAATAAAGAATCCCAGCAGTCCAAAGCCTGCGGCGCCACATGCCTCCCACCCCCCGCCGTCGCGTCGTTCCTCAGCTATGGCGGACAAGGCACTCCACCCGGGGCTACGTTCTGATCGCCCCGCCGGGGCTCAAGAGGAAATCCACTGGCTGCGAGCGATCATCGTCAGGCCAAGCCGGGTTTCGGCTGATTCTAGTTGCCCAAAATCCCCATTTCCCCAGCCTTTGCTTCTTTGCGCCTTCGCGGTTCATCCCTGTTCCTTGGTCCGCCGCGGCGGATTAGGATTTAGAATTTAAAGTTTAGAATTTTCACCATGAACACCCTGCCCCGTCCGCCCATTTCCGACGTCGAGTTCGTCCCGCCGCATTTCTTCCGCCAGCTAGAGATGGGAGAAATCCGTATCGGCGAGCGGCCGCTGGAGATGGATCTCGGCTGCGGCGACGGATCGTTTCTCATCGATCTGGCGAAGCATCACCCGGAGCGAGATTTCATTGGAGTAGAGAGGTTGCTGGGCCGCTGCAAAAAGGTCGCGAAAAAGATCAAGCGCAACGGCCTGGAGAACGCCCGCATCCTGCGGCTGGATTCGAAATACGTGGTGGAGTGGCTGCTGCCGCTGGAATCCGTTTCCCGCATCCACCTGCTCTGCCCGGATCCGTGGCCGAAGTTCAAACACAACCGCCGCCGCCTCGTGCAGCAGGGATTCCTTGAGGCGGTGAAAGCGGCGCTGGTGCCGGGCGGAGAGTTCCTCTTCATGACGGATCACGACGAATACTTCGCGTGGGGCGTGGAAAGGATCAAGGCGAGCCAGCTTTTCGAAATCCTGGCGTGGGGCGACGATGATTTTCACTACCCGAAGACCGACTTCCAGATCCAATGGGAGGCGGAGGGCAAATCGATGAACCGCATCCGCTGCCGGAAAGCTCTTGGCTGAAGCCGGAAAGGTCTAAAACCGGATCACGAAGCCGGGTGTGCCTGTCCTGCAGCCCGCCCTGCCGTAGTGATGTCCCGAAGAATAATGGCGGGAGCCTGCATAGGATCTGCAGTAGCTGGACGGAAAATAACCGTAGTAATTGCTGGAACGAGAATACCGGGTGCTGCGCCGTCCGCTGTCGATGCGCTGAATGTTCGGCCGGAGGGGGATGGTTTCCTCTACGGAGGGTTCACGATTGGCCTCGGCAAGGGCGCGTGCGGCTGCGGCCTTTTCCCATGCAAGACGTCTCTCTTCAGTAGCTTTTTGCGCAACCTCACGGCGGGCGATTTGCTTTTGCTCAACGCGTTTATCGTATGCCTCGCGTGCCAACCGCTCGTTACGGTAGATTGCGGCGGCGGCGGTGGCATCCATCCCAAAGTTACGCCGCTGCTGCGGGCTGAGATCGCCGTAGCGCAGCCGTGCGGTGCCGGATGAGTGCGAAAGAGAAACGCCTCCGGCATCGATGGCGGTGATGCGGACATCCTCGTAAACGCGGCCTTTCATCGTCTCGAAGCGATCCACCTTTGCCGAAAGGGCGATGGCGCGGCGCTCCTCGACACTGGCGGCGGCACGACTGTCTTCCGAAACCAAATCCGCGCCAAACGACAGGCAGGCGGAGCACGCGAGAAGGATCAGAGGGGTTCTCATGAAGGGAACATTACACCGCAAAGTGTTTCACGTCCAGAGAGAGCTCCCGGTCAGGGAGGGCACGATCTCACCCGGTAGGGCTGATCCGGCTCGGTCAGCCCACTTCAAAAATCTGGCAGCCCGCCTCACCCACACGGAACTGAGATCCCGGGGGAAATGTGGTGTCTTGCCGTGGCTTCACTCTCTTTACTGAGATACGCCGCTTCCGATCTTGATCAGGGCCGACCGAGCCGGATCAGCCCTACCATGATTGAATGGTTTGGGCTGCGTCAGGCGAATACACCGATGAAAATCACACCCATGACCTTTCCATGATTTGACTTTCGCCCCGACGACGATGGATGCAGGATCGGTGCAGGCAATGGTGGGTAATACGATCATATCAGCGACGGCGGCAACGATGCTGCTGGCGGGCTGCGCTGCGGTTTCCCCGGAAAGCCGGATGGGCGATGTCGGCGCACCGGGCTCGTGGGCGGCGACGCGCGAGGCGCGGGCGGGGATCGACCGAAACTGGGTTAGGAAAATCGGCGGGGCGGAATTGCGCAGCCTGGTGGACAATGCGATTTCCAACAACCCGGACATGAAGGCCGCAGCCGCGCGGGTTGAAAAGGCGGGGGCGGAGGCCAAGATCGCAGGAGCCGGGCGTTTGCCGAGCCTGGGGCTGGGTGCGGACGGACTGAGAAACAAGCAAAATTTCATCGGTCTCCCCTCCGGCGGCGCAGGCGGACCGGGGATCCCGACGAACCTTTCCCGGAAGTTCGGGGTGGATCTGAATGCGGCATGGGAGGTCGACGTGTGGGGGCGCGCGAAGGCCGGCCAGGAGGGTGCCATCGCCGATGCGGAGGCAAGGCGGTACGAATACGAGGCGGCGCGCGTTTCGCTTGCGGGGCAGGTGACAAAAGCATGGCTGGCTCTAGGCGAGGCGAACGAGCAGTCGGTACTCGCCAAGGAGGCACTGGTGGCCGTGGGCGTGCTGGCAGATGCTGTGCGGGAGCGTTTCGAGAGAGCCATTGAAGACAGCGGCGGCACCGCCTCGCAGGTGCGGCTTACGGAATCCGAGCGCGCGACACGTAGGGCGGCGCTGGCGGAGCGGAAGCAAGAACGCGAGCGGGTGCTGCGGCAGCTTGAAATCCTCCTCGGAACATATCCTTCCGGTAGCCTCGCAGCGGGCGCGCGGCTGCCCGCCTTTCCGGGCGCAACTCCTTCCGGACTTCCTTCCGAGCTGCTCCTGCGCAGGCCGGATATTTTGGCTGCGGAGCGGACACTGGCGGCATCCGGGCGGCGGGTGAAAGAGCGCAAGCTTGCGCGTTTCCCCAGCCTGAGCCTGACCGGTTCCGCAGGGACGGCGACGGAGGGTCTCGGCGATGTGTTGCAAAGCGATTTAAGCGTGTGGTCCATCGGCGGGAGCCTGACGCAGCCGATCTTCGAAGGAGGCAAGATCACGGGAGAGATATCGAAGGCGCAAGCGGGCGAGCGCGAGGAGATTGCAAAATTGCAAAAGACCGTGCTCGATGCCTTTGGTGAGGTGGAGCAGGCGCTCATTGCAGAAGCTTTCCTGGCGGAGCGCGAGCGGGCGGCAAAACAGGCAGCGTCGCTGGCCACCGAAGCGGCGGAACGGGCGGGCGAGGAGTATTCCGCCGGCACCACCGATGTCCTCAGCCTGATCGAAGCCACCGAGAGAAAAATCGATTCCGCCAGTCAATACGCCGCGATACGCCGCCTGCGCCTCGACAACCGTGTTGACCTCCACCTCGCCCTCGGCGGGGATTTCAAAGCGACCAAATGACCCCATGAACGAGAATCTCGAAACCGAACGGAAAACGCAGGTGACAGCGGTGATCTCCTTCGTGGTGATCCTGGGCATCATCGGCATCACCGCGCTGGGGATCATCTTGCTGGTCATCAACAAGCGGGTAGCGAAAGAAGAGGACAAGGAGCGGATCGTGCCCGCCGTCGAGGTGGTGAATGTCGTGAAATCGGATTACCGGGTGGAAATCGGAACTCAAGGAGTGGTAGAAAGCGTGCGCGAAACGATGCTCGCGGCGGAAGTCGGCGGGCGGGTGATGGAGATCGCCGGAGCGCTGAAGCAGGGCGGCACTGTGGATAAGGGCGCGCGCCTCGTACAAATCGACCCGGCGGATTATCGCTCGGCATTGGCAGCCGCGGAAGTGCGACGGGCTGAGGCTGAGCTGGCGCTGGAACAGGAGCGGGCGAAGGTCGAGCAGGCAAAACTGGACTGGGACAAGCTCGGCATAGGAAAACCCCTCAACCCCCTCGTACTACGCAAACCTTACTTGGATGCCGCGGAGGCGAAAGCCGCCTCGGCCGTCGAGGAGGCAGCGAAGGCCCGCCGCGACGTGGAGCGGACGGAGATCCTCGCACCCTTCGATGCCGGCGTGCGCTCGGTGAATGTGGAGATCGGGGCGGTGGTCGCCCCGGGAACGATGGTCGCAGAGCTTTATGCGAGCAACCAACTGGAGGTGCGCCTGCCCCTGAGCCTGGAGGACTTCGGTTTCCTCGCCCGCAATGACGATGGCAACGTGAAAGGCGAAGTGACCCTCAGAGGAAAAATCGGCATCGAGGAATACATTTGGAAAGCCTTACCAGTACGCGTCGATCCGGAGATCGAGAGGAAAACTCTCTCGGCGAACATCGCGGTCCGCGTGATCCCCATGGATGGCAATGAATTCCCCCTCCCGCCAGTCGGGCTTTTCGTGAACGCGGAAATCGAAGGAAAACGGCTCGACGATGTGGCCGAGATCCCGCGCCGGGCATTGCTCGAAGGCAAGCGCGTGATCGTTGTCGGCGACGGCGGCAAGATCGATTTCCGGGATGTCGAAGTGCTGCGCCTGACGGAATCATCCGCAGTGATACACGGCGGGCTTGATGCGGGCGACAGGGTCATTCTCACCCGCCTTTCCGCACCGGTCGTAGGCATGGAGGTGGAGATCGACGTCGTAGAGGTGGAGGAGGGCGAATGAACGCGGTCAGATGGTTCACCCGCAACCATGTAGCGGGAAATTTTATCATGCTCATCGTGTTGCTCGCCGGCTTCACGACGTGGTTCAAGCTGAAGAAAGAGATTTTCCCGGAGATCGCCATCGACGCGGTTGCCGTGAGCATTCCCTATCCGAACGCGACTCCCGAGGAAACGGAACGCGGGGTGGTGATCCCAGTGGAAGAGGCCATTGCGGACTTGCAGGGCATCAAAAAAATCCGGGGAACCGGCTCGCAGAACATCGGCTCCGTGCTCGTTGAAGTGGAAACGGGTTACAACGTCCGCTCGGTCATGAGCGATGTAAAATCCCGCGTCGATGCCATCGAAAATTTTCCTGAAGAGGCGGAGACACCGGTGCTGGAGGAGATCATCATCAAGAATCCGGTGATGAGCATCACCCTCACGGCGGACACCGATGAGGCAACGATGCGCAAGCTCGCCGAGCAGGTGCGCGACGATCTGCTGACCTACGAGGCACCGAAGGCAACCAGCTTTGGAACGTTTTTCGGGAGAGCGTTCGGCGGCACCCCGAAGATCAGCCAAGTGGTGATCACAGGAACCCGCCCCTACGAAATCTCCATCGAGGTATCCGAGGAAAAGCTCCGCAAGCTCGGCCTCAAGCTTTCCGACATCGCAAGGGCGGTGCGCAGCAGCACGCTCGACCTTCCCGGCGGCTCCGTCCGCACGGAGCGCGGCGAGGTGATACTCCGCGCGCTGGGCAAACGCTACAAGGCCAGCGAAATGGCGAGCGTTCCCATCACGACATTGCCGGATGGCAGCGCGGTTCTCCTCGGTGATGTGGCGGAGCTGATCGACGGCTTCGAAGACGTGGACCTGAGCAGCCGTTTCGATGGAGACCGGGCGGTGGTGATCAACGTATTCCGCGTCGGCAACGAAGACACGCTCGCGCTCGCGGAACTCGTCAGGAAATACGTGGACGAATCCAAGGCACGCCTGCCGGAGGGCGTCACCCTCTCGATCTGGAACGACCAGAGCGTCTATCTTCTCGGCCGGCTGGATCTACTGAAACGCAACGCCATCACCGGCCTGCTGCTGGTGCTCGGCGTGCTGACCCTTTTCCTCCGTCCTTCGCTGGCGCTGCTGGTCGCGGTCGGCATCCCGGTATCCTTCGCGGGCGGGATCTGGCTGATGCCCTACATGGGGATTTCTATCAACATGATCTCGCTCTTCGCTTTCATCCTCGTGCTAGGGATCGTGGTGGACGATGCGATTGTGACCGGGGAGAACGTCTATCACCGCATCCAGCAAGGCGAGCACCCGAGCATCGCCGCGTGGAAGGGAACCAGCGAAGTCGGCACCATCGTGGTCTTCGGAGTGCTCACGACCATGGTCGCCTTCACCCCCATGCTCGGCCTCAGCGGGGTCAGTGGAAAAATCTGGCCGAACATCCCGCTCGTCGTCATCCCGACGCTCGCGTTTTCCCTGCTGCAATCGAAGTTTGTCCTCCCCGCCCACCTCGCTCTACTCGCACCGCGCGACAGGTCGGAGAAGCCTCGTTCCAGGTTTTTCCTAAAACGCATGCTCGACGGCCTCTTCGCATTTCAGCGCAAGATCGCCGACGGTTTGGAGCGGTTCGTGGAAAAGGTCTACCAACCGGCGCTGAACTTCTCGCTGCAGTGGCGGTATGTGACCGCCGCCACGTTCATCTCGGTTCTGGTTCTCACACTCGCCGTCGTCGGCACCGGCCAGATCCAGTTCAGGTTTTTCCCGGAGGTGGAAGGCGACATACTCAGCGCGAAAATCGAACTGACCCAGGGCGTACCTTTCGAAGAAACCGAAAAAGTCGTCCAGCGTATCGAGGCCGCCGCGCTTGAGCTTTCCAAGAAATTCAAAACCAAAAGCGGGGGCAATATCCTCAAGCACGTCCTGACCAGCGCGGGAACTCAGCCGTTCCAGACCGGAGTGGTGATCGGTGGTCCGCCGAGCGCGACGCACATCGGCGAGGTGACCCTCGAACTCGCGCCTGCCGGGGATCGCAGCATCAGCTCCGTGGATTTGGTCGCGGAGTGGCGGAAACTTGTCGGAACGCTCCCCGGCGTGGTCGAGATGAGCATCCAGGCGGAAACGGCGAGCTCCGGAAACGCCATCGACGTGAACCTTACCGGGCCGAACCTCGATCGGCTCGCCGAGGCGACTGAATTTGTGAAAGAAGGGCTGGCCGGTTACTCCGGTGTGATCGACATCTCGGATTCCAACCGTGCGGGCAAGGACGAGCTGCGCTTCGAAAAGCTCACCCCCGCCGGCCGTGCCATGGGATTCCGCCTGGAGGATGTCGCCTCCCAGGTGCGGGATGCGTTCTATGGTAACGAGGTTCAGCGCCTGCAGCGCGGCCGCGACGAAGTGAAGGTCATGGTGCGTTTCCCGAAAGATGCAAGGCGCACACTTGAAAGCCTCGAAACAATGAAGATCCGCACTTCGGAAGGCGATGAGGTGCCGCTGCAACAGGTGGTGGAGCTGAAGCCCGGCCGCGGTCCCGCCGTCATCAACCGCACCGACAGGCAGCGCTCAATCAAGATCACCGCCGATGTAGAACCCGGCGTCAACGCGAACGAGGTGGTCACCGGTTTCACCAAAAAGATCCTGGAAGAAATTCCCCAGCGATTCCCTGGCGTGAGGTTTGCCTTCGAGGGCGAGCAGAAGGATCAGAACGACAGCGTCCGTGAGATCGGCCTCGGTTTCCTCGCTTCGCTCGTCGGAATGTATGTGCTCATCGCCATCCCGCTGCGCTCCTACCTGCAGCCGCTCATCATCATGACGGCGATCCCCTTCGGGCTCGTCGGTGCGATCTGGGGGCACGCCCTGCTCGGCATGAATCTCAGCATCATGTCGATGTGCGGACTCGTCGCGCTGGCCGGTGTGGTGGTGAACGACTCGCTGGTGATGGTCGATTATGTGAACCGACACCGTGACGAATCCGCCACCATCCGCGAAGCGGCGATCGCGGCTGGAGGACGGCGTTTCCGCGCGATCCTGCTGACATCACTTACTACGTTCGTCGGCATCATGCCGATGATGCTGGAAACGGATGTCCAAGCGCGTTTCCTCATCCCCATGGCCGTCTCTCTCGCCTTCGGCATTCTCTTCGCAACATTCATCACCCTGTTCCTCGTCCCCGGCGTCTACCTAATCCTGGAGGATGTGAAGAACCTGGCTGGAAAGTTGGGGAAGAAACGTCGTGCCTGATCACTCCATCAGCCGAGTCTGGAAGACTTCGTAAATCCATTTCCGTGAACCGCCAAAAACGCAGTTGATCATAACGTATCCAGCACGCAGAGATCATGATAAACAGCTTTCCCGGAACGGTGTTTCCGGATCGTGGCCATCCGCTCGATGGAAACCAGCACCGTCACCGGGTGATCGGAGGCCTCCTCCTCCACAGCGCAAAATTTCTGCTGGGCCTTCTTGATCGTGTAGGAATCAGGCACGCCACAACGCATCCCTTTTTCTCAAAAAAGGAATACGCAATTGATTCGGCAGTCAAAGCTGGATCGAGTGCCTCTCCCAGAAAGCGCGCAGGCCGCCGTCGTCTCCCTTGAAGACATTGCGCTCCATCGGTTGCGAGATGCTTCCGAAGAAGCGTGGGCTACGCCATGAGCTGGTGCTGTAATGCTTCGCGCGCGAGCCGCCGTTTTCCCAGACGACCCCTCCGTATTGCCACATGGACCAGCCGCCCCAGATGCCGTAAAGCTCCGTGAGGCTGTCCGGTGTCAGGGCGCCTCCTGCGATCCTCCGCTCGGTACCGCCGGGACCGTAGAGGGCCAGCCAATACGGCGTGCGGCGGATGATTCGCTTTTGCGCCGGGCTTGCGTTACGCAGGCGCGAGCGCAGGCCGTCGCTATTCTCCAAATAGGTAACCGGGTAAACGCCGGTGCGCTGGTGGACGCGTTGAATGAATTTCACCAAGCGATCCGGTGTCGACTTGGTATCGAAATCACCGACCAACAGGATTCGTTTTCCGGATATCCCATTAGCTCGCGCAACCGCCCGCACGCGGCTCACAAAGCTGTCCGCCTGAGCCCCTGGATCCTGATCCATCGTGACAAAATGGTAGGCGCCGAGCATCAGTCCTTCGCGATCCGCCGATTTCAAAAAATCTCCGAACTTGTCATCCAGCAGCGGCCCCTTCGCCGAGCGGGCGATGAGCGCCTGGGCACCGTTTTTGCGCAATGTGGAGACATCGTGCTGCGTATAGCGGTCGCCGCCGCGCTGCACCTCCTTCGGATCCCAGCCCGAAACATTCAGCACTACCGGGGACTTGGAAACGCTTGTCCCGCCGAAGCCCCCGCCACATTGGGTGAAGAGCGGTATGGAAAGCAGGATTAGGAGTTTTTTCATACCCAATGAAACCATCGCCTCCCGCCCATCGCAAGGTGGGAAAGGGATCGCCGCTCAGTTGCTTTCTTTCGGGGCATTCGCCTTCTCGTGTCCCGCCTTCGCTTCTGCGTCCGCCTCCTCAAACTCATCCGCCGCTAACAAATTCGGAGGTTCCGAAACATCCATCTGAGTCTTCAAAGCCGCAACCGCCGCAGAATCCCGCTGGTCGCGGACGTGGAGCGCGAAGGCGATCACCTCAGAAATTGATTTCGAAGTGAGATTCTCAATCTCGGATTTGATCTCATCGACGGACATGGTTTGCAGGTGCGCTCGGGCGCACCCTAAGGTATCTGCCCGGCCGGGACAGGCAAGATCCGATATCCGGCGTGGTGATAAGGTTCGTCCAGCCGTCCTTGTCCGGTTCCGCATTGGCGGAGGTGGCGAACATCGCGGCGGCGAGGCGCAAAGGAAGAGGATTTGATGAGCAAGAAGGGATGGTTCCTCTTCCAAAATCCACCATCGTCTCGGCCTTTGCGCCTCGGCGGCTTTGCGCGAGCCTTTCCCAGTTCCGTAAAACTGCCGGAAACAAACCATTGAACCGCCGTGCGGAATGGGGAACATGACGGCGACCTTGTTTTGAAACCTCTTCTCCAACTTTCCGGGATCGCGAAATCCTTCGGCGCGGTGCGTGCGCTGAAAGGGGTTTCGTTCGGGCTGAAGGCGGGGGAAGTGCATGCGCTGCTTGGTGAGAACGGGGCGGGAAAATCAACCCTGATCAAGGTGATCACCGGGGCGCACCGCGCGGACGGCGGGACGATGGAGGTCAACGGCGAGGTGGTTTCTGAACTCACGCCGGCGGCGGCGCGGGAGCTTGGGATCGCTTGCATCTACCAGCAGCCAGCGCTTTTTCCAGATCTGAGCGTGGCGGAGAACATTGCCCTGCGGCTGGAGAAGACCGGGCTTCTCGTGAAGGTGAAATGGGCGGCACGGAGGAGGAGAGCAGCAGAACTGTTAGGGCGAATCGGGGCGGAGATTTCTCCGGATGCGGAGGTGAGGTCGCTGTCGATGCCGGAGCAGCAACTGGTGGAGATCGCCTGTGCGCTGGGCTCCGGCGCAAAGATCGTGATCATGGACGAGCCGACGGCTTCGCTAACACAGAAAGAGCAACACCTGCTTTTCAAGGTGGTCAGGGATCTGCGGAAGAGCGGTGTGGGTGTGATCTACATCTCGCACCGGCTGGAGGAGATCTTCGCGTTGGCGGATCGTGTGACTGTGCTCCGCGACGGCGAGAGCGTGGGGACGAACCCTGTCGACGGCCTGACCGAGGCGCAAATGATCAAGCTGATGGTCGGCCGCGAGGTGGAGGCGATATATCCCCCGGCGGAGGGAGAACCAGGAGAGTTGGTGCTTTCAGTGAAAGGGCTTTCCTGTGCGGCGGGCGGGGTGGAGGACGTGAGCCTCGATGTGCGGGCGGGCGAGATCGTGGGGCTTGCGGGATTGGTCGGCGCGGGGCGGACGGAACTGGCGAGGGTGCTGTTCGGGATCACGGCGGCGGATGGCGGGGAGATTTTTCTCAACGGAAATGCGGTGAGAATACGCAGCCCGCGCGAGGCGATTTCCCATCGGATCGCGTACGTGCCGGAGGACAGGCGCAGGCACGGAGTGATACTCGATATGGCGATTTCCGCAAACATGACGATGGCGAGCCATGGCAAAATTTTCCCCAAGGGCTTGTTGAAATCCGGCGTGGAGACGGAGGCGGCAAAGAATTTCATCCGCGATCTCGGGATCAAGGCGAGCGGGCCGGAGGCTCCCGGTGGAAGCTTGAGCGGCGGCAACCAGCAGAAGGTGAGCGTGGCGCGGTGGCTGGCGACGGAGCCAAAACTGCTGATCCTCGACGAGCCGACCCAGGGGGTGGATGTCGGCGCGAAGGGCGAGATCCACCGCATCATCCGTGAACTCGCGAAGGAGGGGCTGGCGGTGCTGATGATTTCCAGCGACCTCCCCGAGGTGCTCGGAATGAGCGACCGGGTGGCGGTGATGCGCGGCGGACAGATCGTGGCGATGCTGGAAAAGGGAGAGGCGGATGCCCACACAGTGATGGCGGCGGCGCTGGGCAGAGGGGAGGTGGCGGAATGAAAGCGTATTCGCGGGAGCTGACGGTTGGCGCGGCGCTGGTGCTGCTGATGGCTGCGCTGGTGTTGTTCGCTCCGAACTTTTTCGAAGCGCAGCCATTTATCTCACGGCTCGCCTCACAGATGCCCGCGCTGGTGGCGGCCATCGGGGTGGCGCTGGTAATCATGACCCGGCAGATCGATATCTCGATCGGGGCGCAGTTTGGGATGTGCGCGGTGATCGCCGGGACGGCCGCCGCCGCCGGGATGACTATGGGTGTCGCGGTGGCCTGTGCACTCGGTGCCGGTGCGGTGATGGGCGCGGCCAACGGCTTCCTCGTCGCCTATCTCGGGCTGCCGAGCATCGTGGTGACGCTGGCAACGATGGTCACCTGGCAGGAGGTGCTGCGGCTGTGGCAAAAGGGGCGGATGATCGCTTTGCCAGAGGGCGTGCAGTGGTTCGGTATGAGTCAGGGTGCCGGGCAGGCGGCGGTGATCACCATCGCGGCGCTGCTGCTGGCCAGCGCGGCGTGGGCGATGAAAAACCTTTTCGCAGGCCGCCATATCTATGCGACCGGCAGCGATGCGGAGGCGGCGCGCCTGGCGGGAATCAATCCCAAGGCGGTGACCTTCGGGACATTTCTCGGGATGGGTGCCCTGACCGGCCTCGCGGCGGCACTGAATCTCGTCCAATCCCCGCAGATCCAGCCGAACTGCGGCGACGGCCTTGAACTGAAAGCCATCGCAGCAGCAGTCGTCGGCGGGGTGGCAATCACCGGCGGGCGCGGCACGCTGTGGGGTGTCCTGCTGGGGCTGATGCTGCTCGCGAACGTCAACCCCGCGCTAACCCATTTCCACCTGCCGCCGTATTGGGAAAAGGCCATCCAGGGACTGGTGATCCTGCTCGCGGTCGGCGCGGACGGGATGCGCCGGAGGAATGGAAGAAAGAATAAATGAGAGTGATTCCCATCAGTCGTTCGGTAATTCATAAATCTTCTTGCGGCGGATCGAGCAACCGATAAGTTTCCATGCTCCTTTCAAAACCCACGGCAATGAGGAAACTCACACCCTTTCGTAAATCGTTCCTGAACCACATTCCGGCATCGGTCGCAGCTATCTCCATAGCAGGCTTCCCAACCGATTCCTCGCCATCATTCGTGACAAACAACGCCACCAATTGCACGGGATTTACCGATAACTATGGAATCACGAACAACACCCTGAACGTCAATACCGCGAATGCCAAGACGCTCGGGCTGATGTGCATTGTTTCACGCCACCGCTGGTGAAAGCCGAAGTTCACATTTTAGGGGGCAGGTTCGGGCGAATTCTCGGAGCTGTCGCTTGCGGTGCCTGCCTGTTCACAGCCTGCCGCAAGCCCTCTACCGGAGCGGAAAAGGCACCACAAAGATTGGAGGTGGGGCTTGCCGAGACCCCAACGCTGCCTCCGGAAGACAAGGAAGCCGCAGCGCTGGCCGCATTGGAGGATTTCTTTAAGGCTGAAGACATAATATCGCGAGCAAAGGTTGTCAGGGACGGCCTGCGGGTTCTCCCGATGATGCGGGACTACTATGAGGTAAGGGGGCATCCCCTGCCGGCCTTCGGTAGAGTGTCGAGGGGCAAGGTGGCAAAGTTGGAGGGGATCCCCATGGTGTTTTTCGACATCGAAGCCTTCGACGGGCCGCACTATTATGTGGCGGTCGTCTGGGACGGGGAGCGTTTCGCTGTCGATTGGGAAAGCCTGACGGCTTACGGGACGATGGATTGGAGCGATTTTCTTGAGGAAAAACCGACCGAACCACAGGAGATGCGCGTATTCGTGCTAGCAGCCCGGGGCATCCCGAATTTTCCCGGCAGCCCGGAAGGCTCCACGGCCTTCCGGATCGAGCACCGCGACCATCCCCAGCCGCTGATCGCAACGGCCGATGCGGAGCTGGCAAAGAAAATCACCCCGATGGTGAAAGGGCGTCGTGTTCCCGTCACCCTGGAGCTGGCGTGGAAAGCTATCGGCCCGGGAGGAGCGCCGGTGCCAGTCATCCTAAGGATTGTTGCGCCGAGCTGGAGTCCGTAGAGCCAGGGCGATTGGCTGGAGGAGTCATGGGACGGGGCGGGCTTTTAGAACCAGGTTGATGGCACGGAACGGGGGCTTCTGGTAATCTTCGATCAGCGAGGGGAGGGTGTGTTTTTCGTCGAACGGGATGACCGCCAGTAGGGCGTTGCGCGTTAGCGCGAGGTTGGTGCGCCGGTGCCGGTGCCTGTCCTACTGCCATACCGAGTCGTCGCGCTGGCGTTGGTCGAGGGCGGTGATCTTGCGCATGTCGCGCCCGCCCATGAGCAGGCTCAGGGCGAGAGGGTGAGCATGGCTCCGAGGAGGTGGCGGCGGCTCTGAGGGCGGCGCGGGTCTGGCACGGCCGCGAAGGCGGCGCGAAGGGTGGCGAGTTGCGCTGCCTTCAGCGGACTTTATTTATTCTGATGAGCTGATTCAAAAAGGGGAGTCATCCGGTGACGATTGATTTGGGATATCAAGAAACGAGAGAAGCAAGTGCTACTTCAAAACGGCCAAGGATCTTATCTCTTAAGCATCTTCGTTGGCAGAAGATGTCGATGAATTCCGCTCTACAACAAATCTCTCCTTGAGCAGGAATTGAAAAAGGTTCTGCTTGATACTTATTTCCTCCGGCGTATGCCAAAGAGGCACAACAAGGATGCTCCAAGGAGTGTAGCCGAGCTGGGTTCTGGAACCGGAAGGATGATGGAGTAACCAATATCCTGAAGCACTCCAATATTCAGATCACTATAGGTGCGGCGGATATCGCCCACGCCGATGGAGTGAAGCATGGGATCTCCTGCGAGGGTCGGGTCGGTGGTATCAAAGTGACTCGTGCTGCTGCCGGCTTGATAGATGGCGGGTGCATACAGCGGAATGGGGCCACCATAGGCGGCTACGGCATTGGGGCCATTGAAGTAGATGGCGCCAGAGGTGAAGACATCGATGATGTTGTCGTCATCGGTGCCGTCAGTGAAAGCTGCATTAAAGTCGATGGGTGCGGGGTTGATCAGTTGGGTAGAACTGCCATCGACCAGAAAAGAATCAAACGTCGAGTAAGTGTCACCGAAGAAGTTTCCGCCATCGGTTACATTCAGCCCATCGCCGGAAACTTCGTCAATGACGCTGGCAAAACCAAGCGAGTGAGTGATCTCATGCAATGCTACGGTGCGAAAATCAAACTCGATGCCGGATGGGGCGGCCGTTCCAAAGTGCCAGTTGTAGCCGAAATCAACGGTCATCGAGCCTTCGGTGGCATTGCTATTCGACTGGATGTTTGTGGCGACGCTTGTGCCAAGAATTTGGTTTGTTTCGAATTGCAGACTGTATGAGCTTCCGGCGCTGGCAAGGAAGCCAGTGCCATCGGTTTGTGAAGCATTGAAGTGGTTCCCTTACCGTTGCCAGTAAATTTTGAGTTTTATTGATGTCGTGATCTGGTCTGTGAGGTGGGCGGGGCGGTCAAGCTGGCTCAGCTTGCCGGGGTTTGGGGCGGGTAGCCCCAAG
>CAJQKQ010000043.1 GCA_905478925.1 uncultured Verrucomicrobiales bacterium | reverse complement strand
ATGGGATGAGGACATTTATGATTATGAAGACACTGGCGATGCGTCAACACCTACACCCTAACCATGCTTAAGAATACCACCAAGCGAGATAAGATACCTAGATTCAATTGCTAGGAATTTGCTTTTTGCGTGGGGCGCTTGAAGGCATCCTATCGTGACTCATTGGGGCGCGCTCATAAGTAAACTCCTTGCAGTATCTATGCCACCCGGGGTTGCGTCCAGATCCACATGCCCGCGTCCATCAAGAGCGCGACAAGCGCACCGGTGGGTTCAGGCACCGCCGACCAGTTCAGCGAATTGCCGCTGATGGTAAAGCTGGCTTGCCCGGCCACTACGGCCTTGCTGTCATCCCAGGAGATACCAGCGCCGGTGATGGATCCGAAGATCGTAGCGAGCGTGTCGGATCCGGTCGTAAAAATATCCGGCCATGCATTGTTGCTGTCCCAGAATGGGGTGGGGTAGTCCTCACCGGAAATAATCTCGAATACCGCGTTGGAACCCGTGACCGCATGACCTGTGGCATTCACCTTGTCATAAGAGGAGCCTCCGGTCGCAAGATCCCACGTTTGTGGTGCCGCCTCTGTTTGGGCGCTAAGCAAGAATGCGGCAAGAATACCAGAACCTGTAAATTTGCAAAATATCTTTAATTGAATCATCGATGAGGAATAAAGCGTAGGTAGCAAAGGTCAGGAAAGTTCGGAAGCGCTAACAAAAATACGTCTTCTGTTAGTGCTGAATTGGCCGAAACGCAACCCATACTTTGGTGTATTATCGGCGCGCGCGCTCTTTCCGCCTAGATTTAGAGGTGGGAACCACGACCGAACACTTCAGTCGGAAAAAGCGTGTTCCATAGCCGGAGCGCCTTCCGCAGGCAAGGGTATGATTTGTATCGGTGTATTGGCCTGACGCAGCCCAAGCCAATCAATATTGGTAGGGCTGATCCGGCTCGGTCAGCCCTGATCAAAAACGCAAGCGGCGTATCTCCGGAAAGGGAGTGAACCCACGGTAAGTCACCACATTTCCGCCGAGATCTCACTTCCGTGTGGGTGAGGCGGGCTGCCAGATTTTCAAAGTGGGCTGACCGGGCCGGATCAGCCCTGCCGGGTGAGAAACATCGATAAAAATCACATTCCGCAGGCAAATCGGATTCCTCCAGCGGAATTCGCAACCTCCAAACAAGTTGCACTTGAATACGAGGTGAACGGTCTATGCCAAAGGATAGTCCTTGTTTGCTCGATTCCTTCGCCCGGAATCACGTTGGTTTGATCAATCTAGGCACGCCCTCCTTCATCGAGAATGATGTGGGATGGTTTCAAAGCAGGTTTCATGGTCGTAATCTAGCTTTCAATTGGAACGAGTGCAAGATTGGTGCTGAGAGCTGAGGTGAAAAAGATGCCTAGGCAAACGAATTTCGGATTTCCAAGCGCTGGAGTGATTGATGTGATTTTTTCCGGCGAGAATGATACCAAAGTATGCAAAGCATATCTTCTTTAATTCATCGTCATAAGAAATACTCAGACGTGAATCGTCTTCGCTCAGCTTCCACAGTCTATCGTTTCCGGATGGCCGCATTGGTCCTTTTTTTGATGGTTGTGTTGGGCGTGGTATCAGTCGGAGTGGTCATTTTTGCGTATCTGGTGGTCGACCGTGAGCTAGCGTTCTACGGGCTGATCGGATTGTGGGCAGCGTTTGTGCTGGCTCTTAGCCTCTGCCTGATGAGCTCTCGCACCAACTGCCCCCGGTGCATGATACCGGTTCTGTCGACCAAGGCGTGCTCGAAGAATGATAAGGCCAAGGCCGTGTTCGGGAGTCATCGGTTTCGGGTGGCGCTCTCTATCCTTTTTAAAGATTCGTTCACCTGTCCCTATTGCCTTGAACCCACGGCCATGAAGGCCCGGCCGCGGGCAACGTACAAAAAGAGGAGATGAAAGCGGAAAGTAGAAAGCGGGAAGCGGGAAGCGGGAAGCGGGAAGCGGGAAGTAGAAATTGGGGGAGCTGAGATTTCGAAGTCTTTAGAACGAGTTGTGAGTAGGTGGAATGGTTGGACGAGCTGCGGGACGCAGCTTCCACGGCCTGCTGCGAGACGCGAGCAGCTACGTGTTCGCTCGGCGCTATCTGAATTGAAAATTGGAGTTTAAAAGTTGAAGATTGTCTTTCTAAATCAGTATTATCCTTCGGATGCCGCGCCCACGGGCGTGATGCTGGAAGGGGTGGTCGGGTGTTTGATAAAGGACGGTCATGAGGTGACCGTCCTTTGCGCGTCTGGGGGGTATGCGGCGGCAAGGCGTTTGAGAGCGAGGAAACCCAGAAGGTGACCGGTGCCCGGATGCTGCGTCGGGAGCGGGGTTGGGCGGACGACGAGGTGGTGGTCATGTATTCCGGTAACATGGGTCTGGGGCACAGGTTCGGAGAATTCCTGATGGCTGCGAAATCCCTGGCAAAGGAACGCCGAAGGGAGTTCCGCTTCGCATTCTTCGGTGACGGCAAGCGCAGGGACGAGATCAAGGAATTCACAGCAAGTCATCCGCGCTGCAGGGTCGAGGTTCATGGTTATGCTCCGGCCGAGAGTCTCGGTGATCATCTGAGGAGCGCCGATGTGCATCTGGTTTCGCTCGAACCCTCTTGGATCGGAACGAAGATCCCCAGCAAGCTGCAGGGGATCTTCGCGGAGGGAAGGCCTGCTATTTTCGTCGGCGCTGCGGAGTCGAGCATCGCGCGCTGGGTGATCGAAAGTGGTGGCGGCTGGGTGGTGGCGGCTGGAGATGTCAAAGGTATGGTGGATGCCTTGGGGGAAGCCGCGCAAAGCGAGGTCCTCAGGGCGCGTGGCGAGGCTGCTGCGGCGTATGCGGCGACACATTTCGATTCCAATACCAATACGTCCCGGGTGGCGGAATTCTTCCTGGGCTAGTGCCCTGCAAACCTTAATCTGACGGATGGGGATTTTTAAGGTCTTGGGAAAAATCGCCTTTGCCCATCCATCAGATTAAGATTTTCAGAACACTAGGTTTGTTGTTGGTTGCCTTGGATTTGCCCGCTAGATCATGGAGATGTCACAAAATTCCAGAAGGTAAGACAAATTTCTGTGTAATTCTGAGGATTGCCTGCGTAAGTATCAAACGCGAAGACGAAGAGAGTCCGTCCGGGTTCTTCCTCCTGTAATCCTCATCACCTTGCCTCCATGCGCTCCGCTTTATTGATCCTCGCCCTGTCCGTGCCGCTCCACGCGGGCATTACTTTCGAGAAGGAGGGCAACAACCTGCGGGTGGATATCGATGGTGAGTTGTTCACTGAATACCGCAGCGAGACATGGGTACCATGCCTGTATCCGTTGATGAGCCCCGATGGCACGCACCTCACGCGGCAGTATCCATTTGTTAAAGATGTCGCCGGCGAGGAAAATGATCACCCCCATCACATCGGTTTTTGGTTCACCCACGGAAGTGTGAACGGCAGCGATTTCTGGCACGGAGGCAAAGATGGCAGCAAGGTCGTCACCAAAGGATTCGTCGGCGAGCCTGTCGTAAAACAAGGCGATACCGATAGCCTGACTTTCACCGTCGATCTCGAATGGTTGGCCAAAGGGAAAACACCGATTCTTTCCGAGCAGCGCAGCTATGCGATTCAGAGCAACGGAAAAACCCGCAGCATCGATGTGATCTGTATACTCAAAGCAATCGACGGCGACGTGGTTTTTGGAGATACCAAGGAAGGATCTTTCGCGATCCGCACGGCGCCGACGATTCGACTCAAGGGCAAGGTTGCAAAGGGTGGCATCACCACCAGTGAGGGAGTCACCAATGAAAAAGCATGGGGCAAGCGCTCGAAGTGGGTCGCGTTTCACGGCCCGGATTCCGCAGGAACTCCCACCGTGATCGCGCTGATGGATCACACCAAAAACCTCCGTCACCCGACCTGGTGGCATGCCCGTGACTACGGCCTACTCACGGCCAATCCGTTCGGCGCGCGTGCTTACAGGGACAAGGAATTCAAGGGCAGCGGTGAATTCACGTTGAAGAACGGGGAATCCTTCAATCAGCAATACCGGCTCATTCTCCATCAGGGCGACCTAGCGTCGACGAAGCTCGGCGAGCAATGGGAATCATTCAACAAGTAGTCAACCACTCATGAAAACGTTGCCAGCCAATCTCATCATCCGGCACGAGGATGAATCCATCGCGGAACCCAGTGCCTGCGGACAGCGCTACCGCTTGCTGAGCGAGGGCGATAAGGACGTCGCGGCATGGGCGCATGCGGTCGATATCGATGGTGCAAAACTCCATTACCACAAGATCTGCACCGAGCTCTATTACGTCCTCAACGGCGAAGGCAAGGTGGTGCTCGACGGGCAGGAGGTAGCAGTGCGACCCGGCAGCATGATCCACATCCCACCCGGAGTGGTGCACGGGGCGATTGGGAAAATGCGCGTCCTCGTCATCGGCATTCCCGATATCGACGACTCGGATGTTTATTACGTCGAAGACGAAAGCACCTCGGTATGAATCCGTTCCGTATTCTCGCCTTTCTGTCCCTTTCCGGAGCCGCTTTCGCGGAAATCGATAAAGACGCCCTCCCCAAGGTCGAGGATGGCTTTGAGATCGGTTTCTTCGTCAAAGAGCCGCACATCATCAATCCCTCTTCGCTGTGTTTCGATAAACGCGGCCGCCTCTTCGTCGGAGCCGGTCCGCAGTATCGGAAGCCGAAGGAGAATTCTCCGACCGACTACATCAAGATCCTCATCGATGCGGATGACGACGGGGTTGCGGAGACGGTGAAAACTTTTGCCGAGGGCTTGAATTGCATCGAATCAATGGCGTGGAGAGGTGACGAGCTCTGGGTGGCGAACTCCCCGGATCTGACCGTCTTGCGCGACACGGACGGTGACGATGTCGCGGATGAATATGAGATTATCTACAGCGGCCTCAACAACCTGCGCCATGGCCTGCACGGGCTGAACTGGGGGCCGGACGGCTGGCTTTACATGACCATCGGAAATACCTGGGTATCGGACAAGGCACCGAAGCCCTTTCTCGATCTGCAGGGGGCGAAGGTGAAAGATTACACCGACTATCCGGTCAACAAGGTCGACACGCGAGAAACATACCAGAAGGGGTTTCATTCGCTAATCAAAAGGGAAACGGAGGGAGGTATCTTCCGTTGCAAGCCCGGCGGCCAGGATCTCGAACTCTTCGCCCGCGGTATGCGCAATCCATTCGATATGTGCATGGACAGCGGCTTCAACTGGCTCGCCACCGACAACGACATTGGCCCGCCGGGCGATCGAATTTTCATGCCGATCCGTCACGGTCACTATTCATTCAGCCATCCATGGAAGTTCGACTGGAAGGGCGAGCACCCGGCCATCGCGCCTTCGTCGGATTTATTTCCGGGGGTCAGCGGCTCTGGCACCGGGGTGGTGTTTTACACCTCGGAGCATTTCCCTGAGCAATACCGCAACCGTCACCTCATCGCCGATTGGACCAACAACTGCATTTTTCTCTACACGCCGAAGTGGGACGGTGGCTTGCAGGTTCCGGCCGAGGAGAAACGCAAGATCGTCGAGAGCTCGGGTGGCTACGGGGATCTGGAATGGAAGGGCGAGAAAGGCCGCTCGCTGTTCCGTCCCACAGACATAGAGATCGGCCCGGACGGCGCGGTTTATATTGGCGGATGGGGATCGGTTTATGGCACCGAGTATGTTCCGAAGGAAAAATGGACACCCGAAGAAAGCGCCAAGTATCAAGGTCGCGTCTTCCGCCTCCGCCACAAGGATCCACTCATCCCCCGCAAGCAGTGGGATGGATCCAAGCGCGGAAAGGACATCGAGGATTGGTCATTCGAAGAATTGATGGATGATCTGGGGCAGTCGCTCCATGTCTGGCGTGTCGATTCGCAGGATGAACTCGTCCGTCGGAGTGAGGCTGTGCGCGATGATTTGCTCAAGGCAATCCAGTCCGGAGGGCTCACCGAAACGCAAGCCACTTGGGCGATCTGGGCGGTGGGTCGCATCGATAAGGCAAGTGCTGGCGATCATGCGGATTTCGGAAACATCGCCAAGACCGGTGGCGATCTCAACCTCCGCATCCAGGCCACCCGCATTCTCGGCGAGAACAAAGTCTCCACCTCCGCGCCGCTTCTCATCGGGTTGCTCGCAGACCCGGAGCCGCGCATTCGCCTGGCCGCGATGCAGTCGCTCGACCTCATCGGCTGGGGCGAGCATGCGCAGGAAATTATCGCTGCCGTCGCCAACGAGACCGACCGCGTGGCTGTCTATACGAACTGGCAGGTAATGCGCCGCCAGTTGCCTACGGAGGAGCGCCGAAAGCTCCTGCAGGACGAACGGCACGGTGTCCGCTACATGGCGGCGTTCGGCCTGATGGAGGAAGGCGACCGGAATCTGCAGAAAATGGCGGGCGAATATATTGAGGATACGGGTTCTGCCCCCAAGGCGGGTGACAAGTTCTCCGGTGAGATCAACCTAGTGATCCGTCCCTTGGAGAAAAACTTCCGCGATGAGACGAGCGTCTCTTTCAAGGCTCTCACCAAAGACTCCGGCTCTAAAATAGACATTCGCTACACCCTGGACGGAACCGATCCCAAAGTGAATTCCACCAAGGCGTCCGGGGATTTGAAAATCACAGAAAGCAACAGCATCAAGGCCGCTGCTTTTGTGGGGAAACGCATGGTCTCCGAAGTGACTGCTCTTAGCGTCCACCGCATCACAGACTCCGAGTGGAAGGATCGCCTGTTCGTCCGGAAAATTCGCATGAAAGGCTCCGATGGTCCGCATCAGGCCATCGACGACGGACTCCAGCGCGGGGTGCTTGCGTATGGCGACGACAGCGGGGAAACGGTCTCCGAAGTTCCGGTCGCCATCGCCGGAACGACCCAACTTCTCACCCGGAAACAGGATCGTGACAATGCCGACGGGGATTTCCTGAGTTTCGAGATCAACCTTCCAGCAACGGTTCTCGTCGCCTACGAGCAAGCTTCGAAGCTTCCCGCCTGGCTCAGCGAGGGCTGGGAGAAAACGGAACACAGCATCGCCACCAGCAAGGGCGCTCGTCTGAGGGTTTTGCGTAAGGACTTCGGGGGCGGCCCAGTCACCCTGGGTGGCAACGGCGGGGCATCGGCCATGTATCAGGTTTACCTAAGCAAGGTCGGCGCGGGTATGACGCGTGAGGCTGCGGTCATGCCGCTGCTCGGCAAGGCCGATCCCAAGCGAGGCGAAGAGATCTTTCACGGCCGCGGCACCTGTTTTGCCTGCCATCAGGTGAAGGGCAGGGGAGTCGTCGTCGGCCCCGAACTCGTCGCGATCAGCCAGCGCCGCGATGCGAAATACGTCATCGAATCCATACTCCAGCCCGATATTTACATCGTCGAGGGCTTCCAGCAGACCAGCCTGGAGCTGAAAGACGGACGCAAGCTGTTCGGCATGATTCTGGAAGAAACCGCCATACAGCTGAGCATCGTCCTGCCCACCGGCGAGAAGGTCGATGTCCCTGCGGATGATCTCAAAAAACGCGATGACGCAAAACACTCCGGCATGCCCGGCAGCTTCGCCTACACGATGAGTCCGCAAGATGTCGCCGACGTCACCGCCTGGATCATGGCGCTGAAGTGACCCCAAGGAGGGGCTGCATTCTGCTGCCCAACAACCCAAGCACCCAAGCACCCAAGCACCCAAGCACCCAACAACCCAAGCACACAAGCACACAACCCTAGCTATTTCCTCCATTCTTATCTGGCAGCAGAATGCAGCCACTCCTTGGTGGTATTGACCCGGTGCTTGTTTGCTGCTTCATTCTGAAATAATGATGCCGTCCGAGACGTAGTATTCCCTGAATCAATCATGCCTGAAAAATTCACTCATTTCTTCACAATCCTTGGAACTGCCACGACCTTCCTCGCTGGTGGGGCCTTGGCCGAAGAGGTTTCGTTCAACCTCGACGTGCGGCCCATCCTTTCGGATCGGTGTTTCTCGTGCCACGGCCCCGATGCGCATGAGCGCAAGGGTCACCTCCGGCTTGACCAACCCGACGGGGAGGACGGGGCGTATCGCACGAGGAAAGGATTTACCGCCATTTCGCCGGGGTCGCTGAAGAAGAGCGAGCTTTGGTATCGGATCACCACCACCGATGAGGATGATGTGATGCCGCCGCCGAAGGCTCACAAGAAACTGCTTTCCAAGGATGAACAGGAGCTGGTCAAAAGCTGGATTCTCGCCGGGGCACCGTACGACGATTTCTGGGCTTTCGTGCCTCCCAGCGAGCCAGAACTGCCGGATGTGAAAAACCTCGAGTGGAGCGATCAGCCCATCGACCGTTTCGTCCTGAAGAGGCTGGAGCAGAAAGGCCTCACACCAGCGTCCGAGGCGGACAAGCGCAGCCTGATCCGGCGCCTCAGCTTCGACCTCACCGGGCTTCCTCCGACTCGTGAAGAAATCCAGGCATTCCTCGAAGATCAACGACCTGAGGCTTACGAGGCTCTGGTTGATAGCCTCATCGCCCGCCCCACATACGGCGAGCACAGCGCCCGCTACTGGCTGGATCTGGTCCGCTTCGCCGATACCAACGGCATGCACAAGGACTTTTACCGGAACAACATCGCCTACCGCGACTGGGTGATTAAGGCATTTAATGAAAACCTCGGATACGACGATTTCGTCCGCTATCAGCTGGCCGGTGACCTCCTGCCAGAGCCGACCAACGATCAGCTCTCGGCTTCCGGCTTCAATCGCCTCCACTTGATCATCGACAAGGGAACCGCGCTTCCCGAGGAGAGTTTCTTCAAGAACGTGGTGGACCGGGTCACCGCAGTGGGGACAGCTTTCATGGGGCTCACTGTCCAGTGTGCGCAGTGCCACGACCACAAATACGATCCGATCAGCCAGAAGGATTTCTATTCGCTCTCCGCGTTTTTCAACAATATCGATGCGGATCCTGAGACATCCTGGCGCCCGAGAAATGGCTTTCAGCCACCTTTCGTATCGTTCGCAAGCCCGGTGCAGAACGCGAAGCTCGCGGAACTCGATAAGGAACTAGCGAAGCTCGACGCGGAAGTGAAGGCGACCAACAAGGCGGCAGAGGAGGAGAAGGATGCTGAGAAGAAAGCGGAGCTCACCAAGGCCGCGAAGGGGCTTACATCAAAAATTGACACTCTCAAAAAGAAGCGTAACGAATTCGATGACTCCCTGCCCAAGGCAATGGTCATGAAGGAACGCGAGGAGATCCGTCCGACCTATCTCATGAACCGCGGGCAATACGATGATCCCGCCGATGAGGTTTTCCGCGACACCCCCGGGTTCCTGCCAAGCCTCAAGAAGAAAGGTGAAGTCGCCTCGCGCTTGGATCTCGCCGAGTGGTTCGTCGATCCGGAGAACCCGTTGACCGCTCGGGTCGCGGTGAACCGTATCTGGCAGCAGTTCTTCGGTGTCGGCCTGGTGAAAACCTCCGAGGATTTCGGTGCTCAGGGTGAAGTCCCTAGCCATCCTGAGTTGCTGGACCATCTTGCCGTTTCCTTTGTGAAATCTGGCTGGGACATCAAAGCTCTCGCCAAACAGATCGTCATATCGAAAGCCTACCAGCAGTCCTCGCTCTCAACACCGGAGCAATTCTCCGTAGATCCCGAAAACCGCCTACTCGCCCGCGGCTCACGTTTCCGCATGGATGCGGAGATGATTCGCGACCAAATCCTCGCCACCAGCGGACAGCTCTCGGAAACCATGTTCGGGAAAAGTGTCAAGCCACCCCAGCCCGACGGTCTCTGGGCATCCGTCACGATGACCGGCCAAACTTTCAAGCCCGACGCCGGCGACGACATCTATCGCCGTAGCGTATACACATTCTGGAAGCGGGCCATGCCACCGCCGCAAATGTCCATACTCAACGCGCCGATCAGGGACTCCTGCATCGCCCGCCGCGAACGCACCAACACCCCCTCGCAAGCGCTCTTGCTCCTGAACGAAGGTGAGTATCTGAACTCCGCCCGCACCCTCGCGCAGAGCGTCCTTGAAAAGAAAAGTCTCTCCGATGCGGAGCGTTTCAGCATCGCCTACGAAACGGTGACCTCGAAGCTTCCCGATACCAAGGAGCAGGAAACTTTCTCCAAGCTGCGGGAAGACCTTTTAGAATCCTACCGCAATGACGCCGCTCTGGCCGATCAACTCTGCGAAGGGCTGACCATGCCGGATGCGGAAAGCAAGACGCAGCTCGCCGCTTGGACAATCATCGCCAACACTCTCTACAATCTGGACATCACCAAAACCCGGGAATAACCCTGCTATGAAGCCTCTTTTTACCGAACCTTCCGTCCTCCAGTCGCGCCGATCCTTTCTGCTTAATTCCGGGATGGGTCTCGGTTCTGCTGCCTTCGCCTCCCTGATCCCGAAAGTCATGGGGGCATCTGCGGCGGGCGGCCTATCACCTTTCGGCGCTCACCATGCGGCCAAGGCCAAGCGCGTGATCTTCCTTTTCATGGCCGGAGCGCCGAGCCAGATCGACCTCTTCGATCACAAGCCAGATCTCCACAAACTCTTCAAGACACCACTGCCGAAATCGATCAGCCAGGGGCAGCGCGTCACCGCCATGACCCTCGGCAAGGAGCAACTCATTGTTCCCTCGAAATTCAAGTTCAGCCAGCAGGGCAAGAGCGGGGTCTGGATGAGCGAGCTTCTGCCGCACCTCTCCACCGTCGCCGACGATCTTTGCCTGGTTCATTCCTTCAACACCAACTCGATCAATCACGACCCCGGCAAGACCGCTTTCTGCACCGGCTCGGAAATCCCTGGCAAGCCGAGCATGGGCGCGTGGCTGAGCTATGGGCTCGGCACCATGAACAAGAACCTGCCGGACTACGTGGTGATGCCGTCCGCTCGCTGGAGCGGGAAGGTGAATGTCCAGGCGCTCTACTCGCGGCTGTGGGGCAGCGGATTCCTGCCATCAAAGCACCAGGGCTCCGCCTTCCAGTCCAGCGGCGATCCTGTCCTCTTCCTCTCGAATCCCAAGGGGGTCGATGCCAAGGTTCGGCGGCGTATGCTCGATGCCCTGGACGAGGTGAACAGCAAGCATTTCTCCGAGATCGGCGATCCCGAGATCGAGACCACGATCAGTCAGCAGGAAATGGCCTTCCGGATGCAGACCTCAGTTCCGGAGCTTACCGATATTTCCAATGAGCCGAAGGAAGTCCTCGATATGTATGGTCCGGATGTCCACAAGCCCGGCTCATACGCCCGCAACTGCCTGCTCGCCCGCCGGATGGCGGAACGCGATGTCCGCTTCGTGCAGCTCTTCCACCGCGGCTGGGATCACCATACCCGCCTGCCTGAAAATCTTACAGGCCAATGCCAAGACGTCGACCGACCGACCGCCGCCCTGCTTAAAGATCTGAAAATGCGCGGCCTGCTGGAGGATACGCTCGTCGTGTTCGCCGGGGAATTCGGTCGAACTGTCTACGGCCAAGGAAATATCACGCCGGACAACTACGGCCGCGATCACCATCCCCGCTGCTTCTCCGGCTGGCTGGCTGGCGGTGGCGTCAAGGGCGGCATCCACTTCGGCAAGACCGACGACTTCAGCTACAACGTCATCGAGGATCCCGTCCACGTCCGCGACCTACACGCGACCATGCTGCACCTCCTCGGAGTCGATCACGAACGCCTCATCTTCCCGTTCCAAGGCCTCGACCAGAGGCTCACGGGAGTTGAGAAAGCGCGTGTCGTGAAAGAGATTATAAGTTGAGCACTGCCGGTGGGTTCTCGTACTTTCGCCACTCGGAAGCGCCGCAGGCTTTGGACTGCTGGGATTCTTTATTCCCAGCTCTTGCGGTAAGTGTCGATCACCGGGGCGATTGGTTGCTACCGGCCTTGTTCGCGTCATCGTCATCGAACACGAAAGCTGCGGATAAGAACCGCAGCAGTCCAAAGCCTCCGGCGGTCAGAGACACGCCGCTCCGGCTAGATCGAGCCATGGTTTGAAATCATCCGGGGGAGGGGCGGTGAAGTGGAGTTTTTGTCGGGAGACGGGATGCTCGAAGGAGAGTTGCCATGCGTGGAGCATGAGGCGGGGGGTGGGGAGTTCGTGTTTTTTCCCGTAGATGGGATCGCCGAGGATGGGGGTGCCGATTTCGGGAAAACTAAATCATCGAACCCAACGGCAGGCAGGCGCCGCAGGCTTTGGACTGCTGGGATTCTTTATTCCCAGCTTTTGGGGGCGGCGTCGTTGATAGCTGGAGCTGGTTACTACCTGTCGTTTTTATTTAATCACACTTACCCAGAGAGCTGCGGATAGGAACCGCAGCAGTCCAAAGCCTCCGGCGGTTTTCTCCACCGAAAAAAATCACCCCTCGGCGTGCCCTACTTTTTGTCCGCCTCGATCGCTGCGGCCTTGATTGCGGCCTTGGCCTTTTTTAATCGTTCCGGCCAGGCGAAGGTGGGCGCCTTAGCCGGATCGTAGCCCTCCATGTGACCCGTGAGCCGAGTGGCTGGCTTGGTGTAGGTGATCTCGGTGTCGCCGAAGACCTCCCTGCAGAACGCCGCAAGTCCGGGGTCATATTCGATTAACTCGGCACGGGTATCGACGTGGTTGTGGTCGTGGTCGTTCACCCGGTTGTTGCCGAACCACGACTGCACGCCTTCGGCGAAATATTCGAAGTGGTTGGTCGCCGCGTATTTGTCCTTCCAGAGTCCCGCCGCCATGGCCTTGTAGAAAGCGACTTTGAGGCGCTTGTCGAAGCTGGGATCCACATTGCTCATCCCCCGCAGGTGGATGCAGTGGGCGAACTCGTGGATCAGGATGTTTTCCTTTTCGTAGGGATCCCCGGGATAGCCGAGCATGTTCTCCTCCGCACAGGTGCAGAAGGGATCCGTCGGGCTGCCGCCTGTGCCGCGGGCCCGCGCGTCCCAGAAGTCCTTGCCGCTGACACCGGGATAGCGATCTTTTTCGCCCTCTCCGAAATGGGAGAACTCGGGCAGGTCGGTGGTGAATTGCTTGTATCCGATGATGCACAGCCGCGCCCCGCTCTTTACCAGCGCCACGCGCACATCCGGACGCTTGGCTAGCATCTGGCGGACAATGAATGCGGATTCTTTTAGCGCATATGGGTTTACGTCGGCCGACGCAACGATGGGGAAGCCGTCGACATCAACCCGCTGGGTGTAGAATTTCGGAATGCCGTCCTTGCCGGCAGGATCGAAACGGAATCCCTGCACCAGCACTTCGCTCTCCAAGGTAAACTCCGTGCCGCTTTTTTTTCCTACCACAGCGAAGCGATGCCCGAGAGTCGTGGTGATGATATTGTCCTTTCCGGGCTCGACCACGCCGTTGGGGATGCGTTTGCCGCCTTCGCTCAGCCATAGAATCTCCACCAACTCATCGCTGCCGTTGATGATCTGGAGTTTCGGACGCGGTGCTTCGGCGGCGGCGACGGACAAGGCGCTGCAAACTGCGCCGACGCAAAGATGAAGTATTGTGCGGTGGAAAAATTTCATAATTTGGGGGATCACCCGGAAACGTGGTGAACTGCGAAGGGTTATCAAGAAATTAAAAGGCGCGAAATGAGAGGGCGCCTAGGTTAGGGGTTTTTCAAGAGATTGAACCGCCAAGTAAGAAAAGTTCACCAAGTCCACAGGGCGATCAAGTTAGGGAGAATTTTCGCCACAAAAGGCACAGAAGGCACAAAAAGGAGGATTTTTCGGATCAGTGATCCAAAAACAGGACATCAGGAAGGAATGAGACCCGATTCAAGCAGGCACACTTCCCAAGTTTCTGTGTCTTTTGTGCTTTTTGTGGCAAATCCAATCTTTCCTGCTCTCTTGGACTTGATCGTCCTGACCAAGTCCAAGAGAGCAAAGATCTCAAGAGAGTCTTTTTGGCTGAAGATTTCTGTTCAGAAAGCGTTTGGCTTTGAAAAACTTGGTGAACTTTTCTTACTTGGCGGTTCAAATCCCATATCCAGTTCTGCTTACCTTGCCGGGATCTCCCTAGTGTGGGCGCCCTGGCGAAATGAATGCGCGAATGGCGGCACAGCCCAAAGTCCTCTTGCCATTCGGCCTCTCATGGTAGAGAAGGACGTCACCACGGCTCCAGTAGCCCCAACCAAACAAGATATATGAACACTCAGCTATCAGGCACCTCTTTCATTGGATTTTCACGCTCCACCGGCAGCCAGGCATGCAGCCAGGCGGTGAACCCGGCGACCGGCGAAAAGCTCGCCCCTCAATATCTCGCCGCCACCGGGGAGGAAGTGGAGAAGGCCATGTCTCTCGCCGCCTCGGCTTTTCAAACATATTCCGCACTTTCTGGAAAAACTCGTGCCGGGTTCCTCCGCACCATCGCCGATAAGATCGAGGCCTCCGTGGAGGACATCGCCGCCCGCGGCCCGTTGGAAACCGGGTTGCCCGAAGGCCGCATGCGCGGAGAGACCGGACGGACCACTGGCCAACTCCGGATGTTCGCCGCACTTTTGGAAGAAGGTTCATGGGTCGATGCTCGGATCGAGCTCGCCCAGCCAGATCGTGCTCCCGTGCCGAAGCCTGACCTGCGCTCGATGCTTCGCCCGCTCGGTCCAGTCGCGGTTTTCTGCGCCAGCAATTTCCCCCTCGCATTCTCCGTGGCCGGTGGCGACACCGCGTCTGCACTTGCCGCCGGTTGCCCGGTGGTGGTCATCGCCCACGCATCCCATCCGGGAATTGCGGAGATTGTCGCAACCGCAGTCGTTGCGGCGGCACAGGAATGTGGAATGCCAGAAGGCGTCTTCTCGCTGCTCTACGGAGGTGGTCGCACGATCGGCCAGTCTGTGGTGAAACACCCTGTCACGCAGGCAGTCGGCTTCACCGGATCTCGTGCCGCAGGCACCGCGCTGATGGCATCGGCAGCAGCTCGCCCGCAGCCAATCCCGGTCTATGCGGAAATGAGTTCGGTCAACCCGCTCGTCATCCTTCCCGGTGCGCTTGCACGCGGCGAGGCTGCACTGGCCGAAGCTTACTACGGTTCTCTCACCCTCGGCGCCGGACAGTTCTGCACCAATCCCGGTCTGGTTTTCCTCCCGGCAGACAAAGGCGATGAATTCCTCGCCCGCCTCAAGGAACTCGTCGAGGCCGGCTCACCCGCCACACTTCTCAATGCCTCGATCTGCAGTGCATTTTCCGAAGCTACAGGAAGCTTCGCCACCGCCGCCGGCGTTGAAACGCTTGCCCGCTGTGGCAACGACGCGGGTCACGGACAGGCTTCGCCTGTCGTGTACACCGTTTCCATCGCGGACTTCGTCGGCAATGAAACCCTCCAGGGCGAACTCTTCGGCCCCGGTGCACTGATCGTCCGCGGCAGCCTTGCGGAAATCGAATCCGCCATCGCCGGCCTCGAAGGCCAGCTCACCGCCACCCTTCAAGCCAGTGACGAGGAACTCGCAGAAAACACGAGCCTTGTCGCTGCCCTGCAGCAACGTGCCGGCCGCCTCATTTTCAACGGTTTCCCAACCGGCGTGGAAGTCTGCTCCAGTATGGTTCACGGCGGGCCGTTCCCTTCGACCTCCGATGGCCGCAGCACTTCTGTCGGAACCATGGCGATCTACCGCTTCTGCCGCGCAGTCGCATGGCAGAGCTTCCCGGACGCCGCGCTTCCGCCGGAGCTCCAGGCTGCGAATCCGCTCGGTATCAAGCGGATGGGCTGATGCCTTGAACCGCCGGAGGCTCTGGACTGCTGCGGTTCTTATCCGCAGCTTTCGGGTTGTGCTCTGCCGAACCATAAGGTTCGGTAGCTACCTATCGCTTCGATCAACGGCGCTTTCCGTGAGAGCTGGGAATAAGAATCCCAGCAGTCCAAAGCCTGCGGCACCCGGTTGATCACAGCCAAGTCACTTCCGGCGGCATCTCGACGAATTTGCCGTCGATGCAGAACGGCTTGCCGTCCAAGGTCACCCGCGAGCCTTCGCCGAGCCCGGCGATTAGGTCCCAGTGCAGCGCGCTCTTGTTGACGTTGCCGGTTTCCGGATAGCCCGCGCCGAACGCGATGTGGAACGAGCCTCCCATCTTCTCGTCGTAGAGGATCTGTCCGGTGGGTTGTGAAATCGCACGGTTCGTGCCGAAGGCCACCTCGCCGATCCGGCGCGCGCCCTCGTCTTGGTCGAGCATGGAGATGAGAAAATCCTCGCCCTCCTCGGCGCTGACTTCCGTCGCCCGGCCTTTTTCCATGACGATGCGTGCATTGCGCACGGCGTGTCCCTGGTAAACGCAGCGCTTGTCAAAAAATACAACGCCCTCCGCACCGCCATTTTCCGCATCCAAGTTGGGGCCGGAATAGACCTCGCCGTCGGGGAAGTTTTTCCGCCCGGGGCTGGAGAGCCAGCGCATCCCGGCGGTGGTGACCCTGAGGTCAGTTCCGGCGGGTGTTTGGAAATGCAATTCGCTTCCGGCCATCAGTTTTTCGGCCAGCTCGCATTGCCAGCGATCCAGGCTCTGCCAGAAAGCAACCGGATCCTCCTGGTCGAGCTGGCAGGCGCGGACCACGAAGGCGCTGTAGTCGCTGAGGCTCATTCCCGCGTCCTGTGCATAAGCGTTGGTGGGAAAAAGGGTGGTGGACCAGAGCAGGGGAGCCAGCTCCGAGTCGATGGACGGGTCGTCCGCCACCGCCGCCCGCTGGAAGAAGAGTTCGCGTGAATCCTTCTGCGCCCGCGCCGCCCGCTGCGTTACTGCTGTATCGAATTTGTCCAGAGCTTTGAGATTTGTGATCGCGCTGATATTGATCGTAGCGTCGATGATTTCCGTTTCATGGAGCGCGAACGGATTCGCCCAGTCGAGCTGTTCGCCATTGGCGAGTTCGTAGAAGGCCTCGCCGAGGAATTCCGGCCGGCAGTTCACGACCGGATGCCCACCGGCCTCCAGAACCTTCCGGTAAACCGCCTCAAGCAAGGGTTCGGCGGTCGGTTGAGCATTGATGCGCACTACCTTTCCCGGTTGGATGTCGGTTGCGTGCCGGACGAGCACTTCAGCCCAGCGTTCGAGGTGGATTTGGGTAAGCATACGAATGTGGTAAATCACCACGATCGGATTGTCACGCCTTGCGCGTGGGGGCGGGGAAGTGGCGGAAATCCCAACGAATTCGGCGTTTGATTCCCGCTCCCCGGCGTAACAAGATCCCCACCATGCCATCACCGATCCGAATTCTCTGCGCGGGCGCAGGCCACATGGGTCGCTCGCACGCACTTGCTTATCACCGCCTTCCCGGATTTGAAATCTGCGGAATTGTCACCCGCTCGCCGGAAAGCCGCGCCGCGCTGAACAAGGAGCTGGGCGGCGCTTATCCGGAGTTCGCAGATTTTCAGGAAGCGCTCAAAGTCTCGAAGCCGGATGCGGTTTCCATCTCCACCTATCCCGACACCCATGCCGCCTTCGCCGAAGCCGCGTTCGATGCGGGATGCCACGTGTTCATCGAGAAACCGCTGGCGGAAACCGTCGTCGCCGCGGAACGAATCGTCGCCAAGGCACGCGCGACGAACCGCAAGCTGGTGATCGGCTACATCCTTCGCCACCACCCGAGCTGGATCAAATTCATCGAGGTCGCCCAGACTCTCGGCAAGCCGCTGGTCATGCGCATGAACCTCAACCAGCAATCCTCAGAATCCAACTGGGATACCCACAAGAACCTGATGTCGTCGATCTCGCCTATCGTCGATTGCGGCGTCCACTACGTCGATGTGATGTGCCAGATGACCCGCTCCAAGCCGATCCGCGTTTCCGGAATCGGCGCCCGCCTGACGGATGAACTGCCGGAGGGGAAAATTAACTACGGCGCGCTGCAAGTAACCTTCGAGGACGGATCGGTCGGCTGGTATGAAGCCGGCTGGGGCCCGATGATGAGCGAGGTCGCGTTCTTCGTGAAAGATGTCGTGGGGCCGAAAGGCTGCGTCTCCATCGTCGCCGACAAGGCCGCCGCCGAAGGCCAGAGCGCGAACGTCGACGCCCACACCCAGACCCAGGCGCTGCGGATCCACCATTCGGAACTCGATGCCGAAGGCAAGTTCGCCCGCGCTGACGATACGCTCCGCCTCGACGACGAGCCGGATCACGATGGCCTCTGCCACCGCGAGCAGGAGTTTTTCCTCAATGCCATCCGTAACGATACCGACCTCTCCGACCACATGGATGATGCGATTGCTTCCATGCGTATTGTAGTTGCTGCGGATGAGAGTTTCCGCACCGGGAAAACCATCGACCTCTAACTTTTATGAAAACACTACTTAGGATTGCACCCATCGCCGCACTCGTCTGCGGCTCCGCTTGTCTAGCCCAGGAGGGTGCGGTCATGCGCTCGCTCTTCAACGGCAAGGATCTCACTGGCTGGAAGGGCAAGGGCTACGTCGTCGAGGACGGTGCCATCGTCTGCAGCTCGAAGGGCAAGAACCTCATCACCGAGGAGACCTTCGCGAACTACGTCCTGGATTTCGAGTTCAAGCTCACGGCCGGTGCCAACAACGGCCTCGGCATCAACTATCCGGGAACCGGCGTCAGCTCATACACGGGGCTGGAAATTCAGATTCTCGACAGCACCGCACCGAAGTACAAGGATCTCAAGGATTACCAGTTCCACGCCGGTATCTACACCCTGCAAGCCGCCAAGCAGGGATTCCTGAAGCCCGTGGGTGAGTGGAACCGCGAACGTGTCACCGTCAACGGCCCTTCCGTGACGGTCGAAGTCAACGGGGCCGTCGTCCTCACTGCCGATCTCGACAAGCTTTCGGAGAAAAACCCGAAGCATGCCGGAGTTAAGCGTCGTTCCGGGCATATCGGCTGGCTGGGTCATGGCGACAAGGTCTCGTTC
>CAJQKQ010000042.1 GCA_905478925.1 uncultured Verrucomicrobiales bacterium | reverse complement strand
TTCCTTTCCTCACAAGAGAATAACAAAATCATGGACCTCCACAACATCCTCATCCCGCTCTACGAGGCGGACGTGAAGAAGCTCCGCACCACCCTCAAGCGCCGGCGCTTCGAGTTCGCCGAGCGCGCCTACGCCCACTTCACCGCGAAGAAGGGACGGCTGCACGTCACCGTCTACGAGAACGGCCCGAAGGCTCTGGTGCAGGGGAACGAGGCGCGGGAGTTTGCGCGGGATGTGCTGGAGCCGATGGTGATGGGTGGGTAGAGGCGGAGCAGACAGTTCCACAAACACCCCCCCTTTCTCCCCCTCTCCCTAAGAAACTCTCTCGCATTTCGGCCTGAAGAACGGTTCTCTCTTGAGAATCGTTTTTTAATTATGCGCCCACTCCTTCTCCTCCTCACCCTTCTGCTGCCACTTACCGGCCAGGAAAACTGGCCCGCCTTTCGCGGAGCCGACTCCCGCGGCATTTTCGAAAACCCCGGCCTTCCCGATACCTGGTCCAGCACTGAAAACGTCGCATGGAAAACCGACATCTCCGGGCGAGGCTGGTCGAGCCCCATCGCCTGGGGCAATCGGGTCTTCCTCACTACGGTCGTCAACTTGGGCGATACCGAGAGCCCGAAGAAGGGCCTCTATTTCGGAGGGAACCGCCCTGAGGCTCCCGAAACGATTCATCTTTGGAGAGTTCTCTGTCTCGATCTCGATTCCGGAAAAATCCTCTGGGACAAGGAAATCCATCGCGGAAAGCCGAAGTCTTCCATCCATCTGAAAAACTCCTACGCCTCCGAGACTCCGGTCACCGATGGCAAGCTTGTCTACTGCTATTTCGGTGGTCTGGGGCTCTATGCCCTGGACTTTGAAGGAGAGCTAAGCTGGTCCCGCGAAGTGCCCGCCTACAAAACCCGCTATGGATGGGGAACCGCTTCTTCGCCTGTTCTGCACAAAGACCGCCTCTACCTCGTCAACGACAACGAGCAAGAGTCTTCTCTTCTCGCCCTCCAAAAAGAGACCGGCAAGGAGATCTGGAAAACGCCCCGCCAAGAAAAGTCCAACTGGGCGAACCCCTACATTTGGCAAAATGAACAACGCACTGAAATCGTCGTTCCTGGATCCGGCGGCACCTGCTCCTACGATCTCGATGGCAAGGAAATCTGGTCCTTAAAAGGCATGTCCAGCATCACCATCGCGACCCCGTATTCCCACGCCGGCTTGCTCTACCTTTCCTCGGGCTATGTCGGTGACAAATCCCGTCCACTCTACGCCATCCGCCCCGGTGCCGAAGGTGACATCTCGGTGAGCTCAAAAAACACTTCGAACAAATACATCGCGTGGAGCAACTGGAAGGCCGCGCCCTACAATCCCTCAACCCTCCTCTATCAGGATCAACTCTACATCCTCCTCGACCGCGGTTACCTCTCCGCCGTCGATCCCAAAACCGGAGCAGAGATTTACGCCAAACAACGCCTCCCCGGCTCCACTGGATTCACCGCATCCCCTTGGGCATACCAAGGAAAAATCTTCTACTTCAACGAAGACGGCGGCACCAATGTTTGCAAAGCGGGAAAGGATTTTGAGCTCCTTCACACCAATCAACTCGCCGAAGACGACATGGGCATGTCCACACCTGCGCTTGCCGGAAGCAGCCTGATTATCCGCACCTCCGCCCGAATCTATTGCATCAGGAAGTAAGTCTCCTCCGTCTGCCAAGGGGCGCTTCCGAAAGGGAGCGCCCCTTGCTTTGCGCCCAGGCTACGGCACATCGCAAATACGGCCTGCTTCCTGGCAGGAGCATCGGAAATAAGTGACAGGTCCGAATGGCACGTAGATAAGGCCGATTTCGTTGTTCAACAACCCCTAGCCTATCGACGTGCCGAAGGTCTGAAAGTCTGAAGGTCTCATTTCCTCGCGCTGGAGAACTTTCCATGCCCTTGGCAGTTCTGACTTTTGACCTTCCGACTTTTGACTTTTAGACAGGTCGAATTGCTAAACAACGTGCCATTCGTGACAGGTCCTTGCGAGTCCCGACGTGTCGTAGTTCACCACAAAGATGCCGTTATATTCCTTGTTTCATTACGCTCCCGCCTGTTTCATTGGCGCCGTGAAATTGAACTCAATCGCGCCCGTTCTCCGCCTCCCCGCTCTCGGATCTTGCATCCTCCGTCACAGCACGATCGCCGCCGCGGCGCTCGCCCTGTTCTTTCCAGCCGCCGCCCAAGGCCGCGACCTCTTACTCAAGAAGGGCGACCGGTTGGCGGTCGTCGGCGACTCGATCACCGAACAGAGACAGTACAGCCGCTTCATCGAGGACTACCTGCTGGCCTGCACCCCGGAGTTGCGGCTGCAGATTTTCCAGTTCGGTTGGAGCGGCGAGCGCGCGCCGGGCTTCGCCAAGCGGATGGACAACGACCTCATACCCTGGAAGCCGACCGTGGTGACCACCGCCTTCGGGATGAACGATGGCAGCTACCAGCCCTATAACGACAACATTGGTAAGACCTACGAAGACGGCACCCGCCTGATCCAGGACCGCATGAAGGAGATCGGCGCACGCATGGTGGTCGGCGGCCCGGGGCCGGTGGACACTGACTCGTGGCAGCGTAAAAAGCCCGACGCCGACAAGTATTACAACGACAACCTCGGCAAGCTCGGCGACATCGCCGGCAAGCTGGCGGAGGAGCGCGGCTTCGTGTTCGCCGACCTACACCCGCTGATGATGGACGTGATGGCCAAGGCCAAAGCGGCGAACGGCGCGGCCTACCACGTCTGCGGCGGCGACGGCGTCCACCCCGGCGCGAACGGCCACCTGGTCATGGCCTACACGTTTCTAAAAGCACTCGGGGTCGATGGGGACATCGGCACCATCACCGTCGACATGAAGGATGGCGCGACGGGATCCGATGGCCACAAGATCGTCTCGGCGAAGGCCGGCGTGGTCGAACTCGAGAGCACGCGCTACCCTTTCTGCTTCGATGGCGCCGAAAAGGACCCGGGCGGCACGCGCAGCATCTTGCCCTTCTTGCCCTTCAACGAGGATCTGAACCGCTACACCCTGGTGGTGAAAAATCTCGATGGGGAGAACGCCGAAGTGACTTGGGGAGCGGCATCGAAAACCTTCTCCAAAAAGCAGCTCGGGGAGGGCATCAACCTCGCGGCCGAGTTCATCGACAACCCGTTCTCGAAACCGTTCCAGGCGCTCGACCGCATGGTGGCCGAAAAGCAGGCTTTCGAGACCAACATGATCAAGCGCATCATCACCAACTTCCGCTCGGTGCGTGGGGCGATCGGCGACGACCCGGAGATGGACGACTTGCTCGCCAAGCTCTACGCCAAGCTCGCCGAGAAGCAGGAGGCCCTGCAGGAGCAGGCGCGTGCCGCGGTGGTGCCGGTGGCGCATAAGATCACCGTCCAGGCGAAGTGATCAGAGCGGCGGCCTTGGGGGAGGGGAGCGATCCCCAAACAAGCGGTCATACTCCTAGTAGAGCGACACGCTTAAGAAGTTTGCTAGTGCCGAGTGATCAGTGATCAGTGATCAGTGCTGATTGATCAGGAGAAGACCGCCTGCGCCGCCTGCTCCTTGCATTGAACCCGATAAATTCATTCCCCAAAGCCTCTATCCTTCAATCGAAGTGTGACGCAGCACTAGTCTAATTCCTTCGAGATTCAAAAATTATAAATCATCTTTCTCTCGTAATGTTTTCCCAAATGTAGGCGCCCTGATTTCTGAACAGAAATCTTCAGCCAAAAAGGCTCTTTTGAGATCTTTGTTCTCTTGGACTTGGTGAACTTTTCTTACTTGGCGGTTCAATCTCTTGAAAATCCCTAGCTTGGAAGGGGAGGCAGGGCACCTAGACTAGGGAGATCCCGGCAAGGAAAGCAGAACCGGATATGGGAATTGAAAGGGCGTTTACTGGCCTGTCCTGGTGAAACTTGCGAGAACAAGCGCTGCCAAAAACCTTCTTGGAAAAGCGGTCTGGAAAGCTACGCTCACGGCCAGTGAAACTGACCGCCAAAACCACCACCGGCCCCGGTCACACGCAGTTTGCTGCTATTTTTCTTCACTGATCACTCGGCACTTTTCACTACTTCCTGCCCCTTTCCGATCTCCTCAACGGCGCCCTCAAGCGCCCCACGCAAAAAGTAAATTTCTAACAGCAACAGCAATGAAAAACACCGCATCCTTTGCAATAATTTTATTATCCGCCGCAACCCATGCCATCGCCGGGGTGGTGCCGGTGCCTGAACCGTTTCACGCGGGCGCGGAGCAAACCGATGCGCGAATGATCTATGTCGGAGAGAGCGAATCGGGCGGACGGCTCGCCATCGACAACCATGCCAAGTTTATGCTGGCCCGGGATGAGAATGATGTCGCTCTCAACTGGTGTAACGGCGGGACCTTCAAGTGGAGCTTCGGGCTCTTTGGAGGCGATGGACCCAAGGCCGTGTATCCTCGTTTTGATGCCGACTTGAATGGCTCCCCGGCGGCCACTTTCGACGGCGGCGATCGCCTCCGGATGATCCTCGAACCCGGCTTCGGCTACACCCTGCCGGAGAGCATTACCGACGGCAAACTCAGTGTCGAACTCTGGGTCATCAATCCAAGCGTCGAAAAAAACGAAGTGCTGGTCAGCTTCGGGGATACGCCGGGTGGCGATCTCACCTGCAAGCAATTCAAGATGCCGGGTAGCAAGGCGTGGCAGCATCTCGCCGCTGTCTCCGATGGCTCGAAAGTGACCTTCTATCGAGACGGAAAACTTGTTGGCAGCCGGGCGGGGGCGTTGAAATTCAGCGGTGACGCAATCATCAACCTCGGCGCGGAATCGCTCACCGGTTCCATTGCCGCCTTCCGCGTTCACACCGGAGCGATGAATCAGAGCGATATCAGCCATAACTACGCCGGCGGCGTCGACCTCGGGAGCTATCTCTTCTACCCGATCAGCAAGAACAACCTCAAGGGTGAAAAGAACTCTGAGTTCTGGGGCGATCCGATGCAAAACGACAAGCTCAGCTGGCATGAGTCGGCGCACTTTCGCTCGATGTGGCTTGAATCCGCGAATCCCAAACCTGATGACGATATCGCGACGCGTATCAAAACCAAGCAGTTGCCGGAACTCGAGGCGGTCTACACGTATCTGAACGAGCGTTCCGGAAAGCATCTGCCGCTCGTTTCGAAAGACGAGGCCAAGCGAGGCGATGGTCGAAAATACAAATGGATCGTCGGTAACGGCTGGGGCGGTAGCTGGAGTGGTTGGTGTCCCGATCTGGCTCTGGGTTTCGGCATTACCTACACAGGTCATTGCAACCCGCACGAATATATCCACGGAAGCGACTCCCATCAAATGGGGAATATCACCGGACAATGGTGGGAGGCGCATGCGAATTTCCAGGTCTCCTGGCTTGGCAAACCGCAAGTGAATCCGGTCACCAACTGTCCGAAACACGCGCACGTCTACCCGACAACCGGTGGCAACTACTACCATTCCTATCTGATCTGGGATCACCTGGTCGAAACTCCTGAGTTTGGCGGGCTCTTTGCAACACGGCTTTGGAACCGAGGACCGAAGGCGGGCACGAAGGGGAGCACTTTCCCGCCGAAGGGGATGGCCGAAATGGACCCGAGTCCTGAGACGCCGTTTAGTCAGGAATGGGTCAAGATGGCAGCTCGCAATATTACCTGGGACTATCCGCGCCATCCGGAATACGGCAAAGTCTATCCGAACCTGAAATACAACACCCGCAAGCACTACACCCTGCTGGAAAAAGTTCCTTACCTCGAGGCAGGATGGTATGAACCACCGGCGTGGCGCACGCCGCAGCAGTTCGGCTACAACATCTCCCCGCTTGAAGTAAAAGTTGGCACCGTCACAGCGGATCTCAAAGGCTTTGTCTCCGAAGAGCACATGTCCGATTGGAGCGCGATGTTCGTCGCCGTCAAGGACGGCAAGCCGCGTTACGGCGAAATCTTCACCACCGCCGCCAAGGGAAGTTTCAAAGTGGTTGCCGGTGACGAGGAGCTCTATCTCGTCGTCGTGGCGACCCCGGAAATCATCATGCCCCAGGGAATCTTTGTTCACGATCCGCTTGGCGATTACCGAAAGCCGGGCAAAGACCGCTTCCCCTATCAAGTCAAACTGAGCGGAACCGGCCCGAAGGTCAGCCTGTGGCGACCGAAACCTGGAATTCATGGCGAGGTCGCCCGGACCGCTTATGTCTCCCCGACCGCCTATATTGACGCGAAGGCAAAGGTTCTTGGAAACGCCCGAGTTGAAGACTTCGCCACGGTCTACGGCACGGTGCAGGACAACGCGGTGGTTTCCGGTTACACGACGATTGAGGCCAAGGCGACTGTTCGCGACTATGCGCGAGTCACTGACTACGCGATCCTCCGAGAGGGCGCCACCGTTGAGAACAGCGCTCGCGTCATGGAACATGCGGACATTAACCGAGGGATTAAGATTTCCAACTACGCTGTCTGCAAGGGCAACGCCGAAGTCGGCGGTCCGGTGCACGGCTCGGCCATTATCGACGGAAACTACATCAAGAACGGAGACCGGGAAAAAGGTTACTGGTTCCTGTGGAGTTGGAGCGATAGCAAGCAGTTCGGCGAAGTGGATGAAGAGTTCAACCAACTCTACCTTGAATATCAATTCGAGAAGCAGGACGGCTACCGGGTCTGGGACACACACGGTGCCACCTGGGCAAGACTCCTCAACGGCCCGACCTACGTCGAGGACCACGAAGGAACCGTCCTCCAACTCGACGGCAAGGATGATTTCATCGCTCTTCACCAGAGCGTCGCACAGTTTGAGTCGGTCTCCTTTGATCTCGACGTTAAATGGGATGGTGGGGCGAAGAATCAGGCCTTGATCAACTTCTCCAACTCCGAAACTGGTGACGTCGCCCGGCTCTGGCCGAGCGACAGCCAGGGGAAACTCGCCTTCGGGATCAAGGTCGGTGACAAGCTGCAAATTGTTCGAGCCAAGAAACCGCTCCCGGCCGGATCGTGGGTCAATGTGAAACTGATGACTTTCCAGGACACCCTCCTGATTCATGTCAATGACGTCGAATGGGCCAAGAGCGAGAAATTCACCCTCGATATCGAGGACGTCAGCCCCAACGAGTGTTACCTCGGGCGCGGTGCGAAGGGCAACCACTTCGGCGGTCGCATCGACAACCTTTCGGTCTGGACGAAGTCGCTTTTCGACAGCCTTCCCCCCGATCCAAACCCAGCCGCCTTTTTGCTCAGCCCGATGGTGATGGATGGCAACTCGGTCATGATGCAATCGAGATTGGCATCCGATTCCAGCAAACCGGTCGAGTACTTCTTCGCCGAGACCAGCGGCAATCCGGGCGGTAGCGACAGTGGCTGGCAGGAGAGCCCGCTTTACTTTGATCTGGGCCTCTCACCCGGCCAAGAATACAAGTATACCGTTTGTGCCCGGGACGCCCGGAAAAACAGCACCAAAACCTCTTCCCCGGTCGCGATCACCACGCCGAAGAAGCATCCGAGCTGGTTCGTTCAGGACGACAAGGGAACCGTTTCGATGGAAGCGGAGAACCACGATGGCCTCACCGCAGGAACCTTGGACAATCAAAGTTGGGCTGCGGTCGATACCGAGGCGGGTTTCAGCGGCGCTGGCGCAATGCACGTCCCGGACCGGGGCAAGCACATCGGCTTGCAGTATTCACCCGATGTCAGCCCTCGCATGGACTTCAACGTCATGTTCAACAAGCCCGGGACCTACTTCATGCACGTCCGAGGGCATGGCATCAACCCGAGTGCCGACTCCTGCCACGGCGGGCTCGACATGCAGCCATTGCCCGAGCTGACTGCCATCGGCTCCTTCCCCACCCGCAGTGGAGAATACCAATGGATGGGTGGCAAGAAGTTCGAGGTGCCTCACGCCGGGCTTCACAAAATCAACCTTTGGATGCGGGAAGATGGCGCGATGGTCGACAAGATCGTCATCACCTCCTCCGGACAACGACCCAAGGATAATGGCCCGCCAGAAAGCCCTCGTGGCGGTGGCGGCATTGTAAAAAGACCCTGAGGGGCTTCATCTCTAACAACGAATGGAAACACATTGATCAACCCCCATTCTCCCCCCTCTGCTACCTTCTGTGAATGAATGCTCCCTTGTGTAGGAGCCCATCACTCCGGGGAAACTGGAATTTTGCGCTGTAGATTTCGGCCTGCTTGTCGGCTGTTGGCAAGGTCGCAATTGCCTTGGCGAGGTCTCAGGGGGGGCGAAATGTGTCTCATTCAGCATAAAAAATGTCCGACTCGACCAAGACGGGGTGCGGCTGAGCTGTATGATCCTCGAGCCGCGACATCTTTCTCCGCGACATCATTCTAAGAGTGACGAATCATTCAAAGATCCATCAAATCATGAAAACAGCCCGTATATTATCCCTTACCGTCGCCTTGTTCGTCGGTGCCTTTGCCCTTGTCTTAGCGGCGCGTGTCGATCCGGCTTCAGCCTCGAAGGAAGGCGCGATCCGCGTGCTGTTCCTCGGTCACGAGAGCGAGCACCACAACAGCAACAAGTACTACCCGATGTTGTCGAAGGCGCTCGGGCGCGATGCGATCTACTTTGATTACGTGACCAACGTCGAGGAGGCGCTCGGCGATGCCGATTACCTGAGCAAGTTCGACACAGTGCTACTGTATGCGAACCACGGCAAAATTACCCCGCAGCAGTGGAAGAACCTGAAAGGCTACGTCGAGGGCGGCGGCGGCTTCGTGCCGGTGCATTGTGCGAGCGCGTGTTTCGGCAACGAGCCTGGCTTCGACCAACTGGTGGGCGGCCGTTTCGCCAGCCACGGTAGTGGGGTGTTCACCGCCAAGGTGGTCGATGCCAAGCACCCGGCGATGGCCGGCGTGGAGGCGTTCGAGGCCTGGGATGAGACCTACAAGCACAAGAATCACAACGAGAAAGATCGCACTGTATTGATGGTGCGCGAAATCGCGGAGAAGGATGACAACATCACGGAACCCGAGCCGTGGACCTGGGTGCGCACCCAAGGTAAGGGCCGCGTGTTCTACACCGCGTCCGGGCACGACGAGCGGGTCTGGAAGCAGGCGGGCTTCCACCAGTTGCTCAAGGCGGGGATTTTATGGTCGGTGGGCGACGATCGCAAGGCGGCCTACGAGAAGTTCATCGCTGCCCGCGCGCCGCTCAAATATGAGAAGCGCGGCGACATCGCCAACTACGAGAAGCGCCCCGAGCCGCTGCCTTACCAGTTCCCGCTCAAGGCGGAAGACAGCATGGACTACACCCAGGCACCGGTGGGCTTCCGCTTGGAGTTGTTCGCCAGCGAGCCGGACATCATCAACCCGATCGGCCTTGCCTGGGACGAGCGCGGTCGCCTGTGGGTTGCCGAGACGGTCGATTACCCGAACGAGATGACGCCCGACCGGGTCGGTAACGACAAGATCAAAATCCTCGAGGACACCGACGGCGACGGCAAGTGCGACAAGGTGACGGTGTTCGCCGAAGGCCTGAATATCCCGACATCGATCACTTTCTCGCGTGGCGGAATCATCGTCGCCCACGTGCCCGACTTCCTGTTCCTGAAAGACACCGACGGCGACGACAAGGCGGACGTGCGTGAGGTGCTGACGACGGGGTGGGGGATCGGCGACACGCATGCCGGGCCATCGAACCTGCGTTACGGCTTCGACAACTGGATCTGGGGCACGGTCGGCTACTCGGCCTTCAACGGCAAGGTCGGCGGCGAGGAGAAGCGCTTTGGTTCCGGGGCGTTCCGCATGAAGCCGGACGGCTCGCAATTGGAGTTCCTTCACCAGTTCAACAACAACACCTGGGGCCTCGGCTTCAACTCGGCGGGCGACGTGTTCGGCTCGACCGCCAACAACAACCCGAGCTTTTTCTGTGGCATCCGTGCCACTGCTTACCCCAAGGGCAAGAAGGGCATGAGTGCGAAGATGATCGCACCGGACCGCTCGTTCCACCCGATCACGCCCAACATCCGCCAGGTGGATGCCTTCAACAACTACACTGCGGGAGCTGGCCAGACGCTGGCGACCTCGGCGGGGTTCCCTGAGTCGTTCCGCGAAAAGGTGGCGTTCATCGGCGGGCCGACCGGTCATCTGCTCGGGAAATACCATCTCTCCCGTGACGGGGCGGGCTACAAAGCCAAGAACGGCTTCGCCTTCCTGGCCTCGGCCGACGAGTGGTTCTCGCCAGTGGCGGCGGAAGTGGGACCCGACGGCAACCTGTGGGTGGCCGACTGGTACAACTTCATCATCCAGCACAATCCGACGCCGAGTAAAGACCGCGCAGGCTACGACGCGAAGCGCGGCGTGGGCAATGCGCACATCAACCCGAACCGCGACCGCAGCCATGGGCGCATCTACCGCGTGGTCTGGGACAAGGCGCCAGAGGCGAAGATCAAATCGCTGGCCGGCGCGAGCGACGCCCAACTGGTGGCGGCGATGGACAGCGACAACCTGTTCTGGCGCCAGACCGCGCAGCGATTGTTGGTCGACGGCAGCAAGAAGGGCGCGACGGCAGCATTGAAGGCGAAGGTCCAAGCCGGCGGTGCCGGGGCGATCCAGGCGCTGTGGAGCTTGCAAGGGCTTGGTGCGCTCGACGCGGAGACCCACCAACTCGCGCTGGTGAGCAAAGACCCTGCGCTGCGGCGCAACGCGATCACCGCGTTGGGCAACGACGCGGCAGCGCTGCAGTTGTTCTTCGATACCGCAGTGGTGCAGGACTCGGACCTGATCGTGCGCCTCGCCGCCTTTAACAAGATGGTCGAGTTTGAGGATAAGAAGACGGTCGCACTGGCGGCGCAGAAATTGAGCACCGATCCGGTCAACGCCAAAGACGAGTGGCTCTCGCAGAGCCTGCGCAACACCGGGTATGAGGCCATCGCGGGCGGCAAGCCTGAGGAGCTGGCGAAGGGCGACGTGGAACGCGGTAAGAAAATCTTCATGACGCATCCGATTGCCGCCTGCACCCGCTGCCACGTCGTTGACGGGGTCGGAGGTCCTATCGGACCAGCTTTGGACACCATCGCGACGCGCAAGCAAGAGGACTATATCTTGCAAAGCCTGGTCGATCCCGGGGCGGTGATCGCCGAGGGCTTCCAGGGCAAGGTGTCACCGATGCCGCCGATGGGTGTGCTGTTGAAGCCGCAAGAGTTGGCCGACGTGATGGCCTACATCATGACGCTCAAGTAAGGCGGGCGAAATCGGCGTTAACCCCGAAACAGAGAATTAAAAGAATTGATGGGATTTTTTTGAGGACGAGTGATGGCTTCCGCCAGCGTCAGCGTCCCAAGATTCGTGTCCATTCGTGATGCTCCTTGCTCTGCTTGGAGCGGGTTCTTTTTTGGTAGGCGGGTGAGATGGGCGGACCATTATGTCTCATTCAGTATAAAAAATGCCCAAGTTCAGTAAGACTGGGTGCGGCTGCGGTGTATGATTGACGGGTCGCGCCATCCTCCTAAGAGTGACGAATCATTCAAAGACCCATCAAGCCATGAAAGTATCCCGTATTTTGCCCCTTGCCATCGCTGCCCTCGTCGGCGCGTTCGTCCTCGCTGCGCCTGTCGCCCCGACTTCTGACCCGAAGGAAGGCGCGATCCGCGTGCTGTTCCTCGGTCACGAGAGCGAGCACCACAACAGCAATAAATACTACCCGATGTTGGCCAAGGGGCTGGGGCGCGATGCGATCTACTTCGATTACGTCACGAGCGTCGAGGAAGCGCTCGGCGATGCAGATTACCTGAGCCAGTTCGACACAGTGATGCTGTATGCGAACCACGGGGAAATTACCCCGCAGCAGTGGAAGAACCTGAAAGGCTACGTCGAGGGCGGCGGTGGCTTCGTGCCGGTGCATTGCGCGAGCTGGTGTTTCGGCAACGAGCCTGGCTTCGATCAACTGGTCGGCGGTCGCTTCGACAGCCACAAGACCGGCACCTTCACCGCCAAGGTGGTCGATGGCAAGCACCCGGCGATGGCCGGCGTGGAGGCGTTCGAGGCTTGGGACGAGACCTACAAGCACAAGAACCACAACGAGAAAGATCGCACGGTATTGATGGTGCGCGAGGTTGCGGAGAAGGATGACAATATCACGGAACCCGAGCCGTGGACCTGGGTGCGCACCCAAGGCAAGGGCCGCGTTTTCTACACCGCGTCGGGGCACGACGAGCGGGTCTGGAAGCAGACAGCTTTCCACCAGTTGCTCAAGGCGGGGATTTTATGGTCGGTGGGCGATGCGAGGAAGCAGTCGTATGAAAAATTCATCGCTGCCCGCGCGCCGCTCAAGTATGAGAAGCGCGGCGACATCGCCAACTACGAGAAGCGCCCCGAGCCGCTGCCTTACCAGTTCCCGCTCAAGCCGGAGGACAGCATGGACTACACCCAGGCACCGGTGGGCTTCCGCTTGGAGTTGTTCGCCAGCGAGCCGGACATCATCAACCCGATCGGCCTTGCCTGGGACGAACGCGGCCGGCTGTGGGTTGCCGAGACGGTCGATTACCCGAACGAGATGACGGCCGACCGGGTCGGTAACGACAAAATCAAGATCCTCGAGGACACCGACGGTGACGGCAAGTGCGACAAGGTGACGGTGTTCGCCGAAGGCCTGAATATCCCGACCTCGATCACTTTCTCTCGTGGCGGAATCATCGTCGCCCACGTTCCCGACTTCCTGTTCCTCAAGGACACCGACGGCGACGACAAGGCGGACGTGCGCGAGGTGCTGACGACGGGGTGGGGCACGCGCGACACGCACGCCGGTCCGTCGAACCTGCGCTACGGCTTCGACAACTGGATCTGGGGCACGGTCGGTTACTCGGCCTTCAATGGAGAAGTTGGCGGCGAGCAGAAGCGTTTCGGTTCCGGGGTGTTTCGGATGAAGCCCGACGGATCGGCGCTCGAGTTCATGCACCAGTTCAACAACAACACTTGGGGGCTGGGATTCAACTCGGCGGGCGACGTGTTCGGTTCAACCGCCAACAACAATCCGAGCTTCTTCGGCGGCATTCGCGCCACCGCTTACGGCAAGGGCAAGACGGGCATGAGTGCGAAGATGATCGCTACGGATAGTTCGTTCCACCCGATCACGCCCAACATCCGCCAGGTGGATGCCTTTAATAACTACACCGCGGCCGCCGGCCAGACGGTGGCGACCTCGGCGGGCTTCCCGGAGTCGTTCCGCGACAAGGTGGCATTCATCGGCGGGCCGACTGGGCATCTGCTTGGAAAATACCATCTCTCGCGAGACGGGGCGGGCTACAAGGCCAAGAACGGCTATGCGTTTCTGGCTTCGACCGACGAGTGGTTCTCGCCGGTGGCGGCGGAGGTCGGTCCTGACGGCAACCTGTGGGTGGCCGACTGGTACAACTTTATTATCCAGCACAATCCGATACCGAGCGAAGGTAGGGGCGGCTACAAAGCGAAGGGCGGCAAGGGCAATGCGCACATCAACCCGAACCGCGACCGCAAGCACGGGCGCATCTACCGCGTGGTCTGGGACAAGGCACCAAAGGCGAAGATCAAATCGCTGGCCGGAGCGAGCGACGCCCAACTGGTGGCGGCGATGGACAGCGATAACCTGTTCTGGCGCCAGACCGCGCAGCGATTGTTGGTCGACGGCGACAAGAAGGGCGCGACGGCAGCATTGAAGGCGAAGATCAAGGCTGGCGGTGCCGGGGCGATCCAGGCGCTGTGGAGCTTGCACGGGCTCGCTGCGCTCGACACGGAGACCCACCAGTTGGCGCTGTTGAGCAAAGACCCCGCGCTGCGGCGCAACGCGATCACCGCGTTGGGCAACGACGCGGCAGCGCTGCAGTTGTTCTTCGATACCGCAGTGGTGCAGGATCCGGATCTGATCGTGCGCCTCGCCGCCTTCAACAAGATGGTCGAGTTTGAGGATAAGGAGACGGTCGGACTGGCGGCGCAGAAGCTGAGCGCCGATCCGGTCAACGCCAAAGACGAGTGGCTCTCGCAGAGCCTGTACAACACCAGTAAGGGCGCGTTGAAGAGGGGGGCGGCGAAACTCGGCAAGGAACTGATCGGCAACGGTTCATTCGAGAACATAGCCAGCGACATGCCCACTGGATGGTCGGCGCGCACCTATGGTGGGGCGGCCAAACACCGGGTCGCGGACGTCGCCCATACCGGCAAGCATTCAATTGAGATTTCGTCCACCAAGGGCGCCGACACGAGCGTCCATTTTGATCTCAAGGTCGACAGGAATTCGGAGTATGAACTCAGCGGCTGGATCAAGACCGAGAATGTGGTCGGTAACGGCCACGGCGCGCTGTTGTCTCTGCACGCCCTCGTTGGCAAGCCGCGCAGCAAAGCTCTAAAAGGCACCAATGATTGGACGCAGGTCAAAATGCGCTTCGAGACCGGCTCCGCCAAGTCGATCAGCATCAATTGCCTGTTCGGCGGCTGGGGCACATCCACTGGCAAGGCGTGGTGGGACGACGTCAGCCTGCGCAAGGTCGAGTATGAGATCATCGGCGGCGGGGAACCTGAAGTGGCCGAAGGCGACGTCGCGCGCGGTAAGAAAATCTTCATGACGCACCCGATCGCCGCCTGCACGCGCTGCCATGTCGTTGACGGTGTCGGTGGTCCTATCGGTCCCCCTTTGGACACCATCGCGACCCGCAAGCAAGAGGACTACATCTTGGAAAGTCTGGTCGATCCGGGAGCGGCGATCGCCGAGGGCTTCGTCGGCCAGGTGTCGCCGATGCCGCCGATGGGTGTGCTCTTGAAGCCGCAAGAGTTGGCTGACGTGATGGCCTACCTCTTGACCTTAAAGTAAGGCGGGCGAAATCGGCGTTAACCCCGAAATAGAGAATTAACAGAATTGAATTTTAGGTCTTCCTCGCTGTAGGCGAGATGCAACAACAGCATGAGGCTCAAGCCCCATGCTGTTGTTGTGCCCTGCCTACAGCAGATTTTTCACAAGAGGTGAAGCGCGGCGGTATACACGGATTAAAACGGATTCTGGATCTTCAAGAGCATGAAAATCACCTTTTATAGGGGCTGGTAAGGATCAAGGATTTGAGTCAGGCGCTGTAGGTTCTACAGAAGGATGCAAAGTGCGCGAAGAGCCGGATAATCGTGGTTTTCAAAGAAGGTAAGAAAGCAGACGAAATTGAGTGGGGGAGATGATCTCTCATCGTTTCTCGGAGACTTCTCCCCCTTTGCTGCCTTTGCGATCTTCTGTGAATGAATGCTCCCTTGTGTAGGAGCCCATCACTCCGGGAAAACTGGAATTTTGCGCTCTAGATTTCGGCCTACTTGTCGGCTGTTGGTAAGGTCGCAATTGCCTTGGCGAGGTCTCAGGGGGGGGCGAAATGTGTCTCATTCAGCATAAAAAATGCCCGACTCCACCAAGACGGGGCATTTTGCGGTGTATGATTGACGGGTCGCGCCATCTTTCTAAGAGTGACGAATCATTCAAAGACCCATCAAGCCATGAAAGTATCCCGTATTTTGCCCCTTGTCATCGCTGCCCTCGTCGGCGCTTTCGTCCTCGCCGCGCCTGTCGCCCCGACTTCTGAGCCGAAGGAAGGCGCGATCCGCGTGCTGTTCCTCGGTCACGAGAGCGAGCACCACAACAGCAACAAGTACTACCCGATGTTGGCCAAGGCGCTGGGGCGCGATGCGATCTACTTTGATTACGTGACCAACGTCGAGGAGGCGCTCGGCGATGCAGATTATCTGAGCAAGTTCGACACGGTACTGCTGTATGCGAACCACGGGGAGATTACCCCGCAGCAGTGGAAGAACCTGAAAGGTTACGTCGAGGGCGGCGGCGGCTTCGTGCCGGTGCATTGTGCGAGCTGGTGCTTCGGCAACGAGCCCGGCTTCGACCAGTTGGTCGGCGGCCGTTTCGCCAGCCACAAGACCGGCACCTTCACCGCCAAGGTGGTCGACGCCAAGCACCCGGCGATGGCCGGCGTGGAGGCGTTCGAGGCCTGGGACGAGACCTACAAGCACAAGAATCACAACGAGAAAGATCGCACGGTATTGATGGTGCGCGAGATCGCGGAGAAGGATGACAACATCACCGAACCCGAGCCGTGGACCTGGGTGCGCACCCAAGGTAAAGGCCGCGTGTTCTACACCGCGTCCGGGCACGACGAGCGGGTCTGGAAGCAGCCGGCTTTCCACCAGTTGCTCAAGGCGGGGATTTTGTGGTCGGTGGGCGATGCGAGGAAGCAGTCGTATGAAAAATTCATCGCTGCCCGCGCGCCGCTCAAATATGAGAAGCGCGGCGACATCGCCAACTACGAGAACCGCCCCGAGCCGCTGCCTTACCAGTTCCCACTCAAGGCGGAGGACAGCATGGACTACACCCAGGCACCGGTGGGCTTCCGCTTGGAGTTGTTCGCCAGCGAGCCGGACATCATCAACCCGATCGGCCTTGCCTGGGACGAACGCGGCCGGCTGTGGGTTGCCGAGACGGTCGATTACCCGAACGAGATGACGGCCGACCGGGTCGGTAACGACAAAATCAAGATCCTCGAGGACACCGACGGTGACGGCAAGTGCGACAAGGTGACGGTGTTCGCCGAAGGCCTGAACATCCCGACCTCAATCACCTTTTCACGCGGCGGAATCATCGTTGCTCATGCTCCGGATTTTCTTTTCCTGAAAGACACGGACGGCGATGACAAGGCGGATGTCCGCGAGGTCCTGACAACGGGTTGGGGAATCGAAGACACTCACGCCGGACCCTCGAATCTGCGCTACGGATTTGATAACTGGATCTGGGGATCGGTCGGATACTCCGGCTTCAAAGGCACCGCGGGTGGCGAGGATCTTAGCTTTGAAATGGGTGTGTTTCGCATGAAACCGGATGGCTCGAAGCTGGAGTTCCTGCATCAGTTCAACAACAATACCTGGGGCTTGGGCTTCAACTCGGCGGGCGACGTTTTCGGCTCCACCGCCAACAACAACCCGAGCTTCTTCGGAGGTATCCGCGCCACCACTTATCGAGACGGCAAGAAGGGCATGAGTTCGAAAATGATCGCGGATGATCCCTCGTTCCACCCGATCACGCCGAACATCCGCCAGGTCGATGCCTTCGGTGCCTACACCGCTGGCGCGGGACAAACGCTGGCCACCTCGGCCGGTTTCCCTGAATCTTTCCGCGAGCAGACTGTCTTTATCGGTGGGCCGACCGGCCATCTTTTAGGCAAATACAAGTTGTCGCGGGACGGCGCGGGTTACAAAGCCAAGAACGATTTCGCCTTCCTGGCCTCCGCTGACGAATGGTTTTCGCCGGTGGCTGCCGAAGTCGGCCCAGACGGAAACCTGTGGGTGGCCGATTGGTACAACTTCATTATCCAACACAACCCGACCCCGAGCATCTCCCGTGGCGGCTATGACGCGAAGGCCGGATTAGGTGATGCGCACATCAACCCGAACCGCGACCGCGGCCACGGGCGCATCTATCGCGTGGTCTGGGACAAGGCGCCAGAGGCGGAGATCAAATCGCTGGCCGGTGTCAGCGATGCACAACTTGTGGCCGCGCTGGACAGCGATAATATGTTTTGGCGGCAGACCGCGCAGCGACTGATGGTTGATGGCGAAAAAACCGGAGCCGTGCCCGCCCTGAAAAAGCGGGTCACCGCTGGCGGCCCCGGAGCGATTCAGGCGCTTTGGAGCCTGGAAGGCCTTGGGGTGCTCGACACGGAGACACACCAGTTGGCGTTACTGAGCGAAGATCCAGCGCTCTGTCGGAACGCGATTATCGCTCTCGGTAATGACGCCTCTGCGATGCAGTTATTTTTCGACACTGCGGTGGTGAAGGCCACAGATCCCATCGTGCGCTTGGCCGCTTTCAACAAGTTGGCGGAGTTCCCGGACAAAGAAGCGGTCACTCGGGCTGCAATGCAACTGATCGCCAATGAGGACAACGCCAACGACGAATGGTTGTGGCAAAGCTTGAAAAATGCCGGTGCGATCAGGCGGGGGGCATCGAAACTTGGGCCGGAACTCATGGGAAAAAAATCGAGTAAAGGATCCGCCGGCGACTTGCCCGAGGGATGGACGATACGCTATCAAACTGGAGGAGAAGTGCAGTATGGACTATCTGATCAGAGCCATACGGGCGAAAAATCGATTCAGGTTTCCTCCGAAAAAGCCTCCGAATTCATCCTCTGCATCAACATTCCTGTGAAGAAGCAGGTTGAGTATGAACTCAGGGGATGGATCAAGACCGAAAACGTGACCGGCGAGGGACGCGGTGCGCAGCTCTACATAAGCGGACACCCCGATCGTCCTATGACCCAAAGCGTCAAGGGTACGAAGGATTGGACGGAGGTGAAAGTGCGTTTCACGTCCTACTCTGATGGACCGGTTCGAGTGGGCGCTCTGTTTGGCAATGGATTGGTTTCGGGCAAGGCTTGGTGGGATGGCATCAGTCTTCGCCCGGTCGAGTATGAAGCTCTCCCTAACGACGAACCCGAGATCACAGCGGGCGATGCGAAACGGGGCAAGGAGATCTTCCTGACGCACCCGATCGCGAGCTGCGTGCGTTGCCACGTCGTGGATGGTGCCGGTGGCGTCGTGGGGCCAGCTCTGGATGCGATCGCTTCCCGCAAGAAAGAGGATTACATCCTGCAAAGTCTCCTTGATCCAGGAGCAACCATTGCGGAAAACTTTGAAGGCAAAGTGTCTCCCATGCCCCCTATGGGTGTGCTGTTGAAGCCGCAGGAACTGGCCGATGTGATGGCTTACCTCATGACCTTAAAATAAGGCGGGTGAAATCGGAGTTGACCCCGAAAGAGAAAATTAGCAAGTATCCTGACAATGAAAATGACAATGAGAATGAAGAAATCACCACTGCTCCCGATCGCCGTTTTTACCTGTATTACCATCTCGTTTTCGGCCGCTGGTCCGGAGATTGTAAAGGAACTGCGTGAGGAGAACGGCAAGAAGGTCGAGTATATGTTCATCGACGGCATCAAGGTTCACGAGACCGATCCGGCGAAGCAGCCGCAACCCAAGGTGGTGACACCGAAGCCATACGATGCTGAGGCCGCCAAGGCGCCCGCCGGTGCGAAGATCCTCTTCGACGGCACCGAGGAGACCGCGAAGAACTGGACGGCGAGGGATGGCAAGCCCACCAAATGGAAATTGGTCGATGGTGCGCTGGAGTCGGTAAAAAATGCTGGCTACATCCAAAGCGTAGACCAGTTTGGCTCCTGCCAGTTGCACATCGAGTTCACTACTCCGAGCGTGGCGAAGGGCAGTGGCCAGGGGCGCGGTAATAGCGGGGTTTTCATCATGGGTCAGTATGAGATTCAGGTGCTCGACAGCTACGAGAATGAGACCTATCCCGATGGCCAGTGCGGGGCGCTCTACGGGCGTGCCAAACCTCTGGTCAACGCCTCACGCGGGCCGGGCGAATGGCAGACTTACGATATCACCTTCCACCGCCCTATTTTCGACGAGAAGGGAGAGGTGACGCGCCGCGCCAAATTCCACGTGGTTCACAACGGCGAGGTCATTCACGATCATCTCGAGTTGTCGGGCGGGACCGGCTGGCGTGGCTGGCACTCGATCTCCGAGTACAAGAAGCACGCTGACAAGGGGCCGATCCAGATGCAGGATCACGGCAACCCGGTGCGCTTTCGGAATATCTGGATCAAAGAACTTGAGGACTAACGCGCTTTAGAGCGGGTGGCGGCGGTGTCGTCTACATCCCCGTTGGGGATGTAGAACCTATGCACTCCAGTTCAGAAGTAATCCTGCCCACCACTTTCACTTCTTGTGTGTATCGGGCGTTTTATAGGCGAAATGAGACATGGCCATTAGGAAATTACTTTTATGAGTGGTATTTGAGGGCGCCGAATCCGGGGCGCAGAGCGCAGAGGTGGGCCGACCCGAATTTCTGTCCGAAACCGCATAGATTTTGTCCGATGCGTTACATACTGGGCATGAAAGATCTGCTTGAATGGTAGCGTAAGGGATCGAGACGAGAAGGTGCGGCCTATGCCCAACTATTTATCGCAATGAAAAACATAGCTAAAACACTAGCCGCATCAGTAACGAGTTTGATCTTTTGCGCTGAAATAAACGCAGCTGATCAGAATGTAACTTACACCGACCCCGCCAAAGTGGATGCGGATTACGCGATCCAGGGTGAATACTCAGGAATGATGGGCGGGAAGAAAATGGGAGTTCAAGTCATCGCGCTTGGTGACGGGAAATTTGATGCGGTTGGTTTTGAAGGGGGGCTTCCCGGGGATGGGGGAGAAAACAGCAAAAGAATCAAATCAAGTGGCGAAACGAAAGGCGTCAAAACGACGTTCGCCAATTTCATGGGCGGCGCTATGATTAAGGATGGAGCGTTCACCATTACCGGCAAAGAAGGCAAGCTGGCTCGCACGGTTCGTAAGAGCAAAACTCTTGGAATGAAAGCTCCAGAAGGTGCGGTGGTGCTTTTTGATGGGTCTTCCACAGATGCTTTCAAAAATGGTAAAATGACCGAGGACAAATTGTTGCAGACAGGCACTACCGGTAAGCAGCTGTTTGGTTCTCATAAGATTCACATGGAATTTCGGACGCCATATAAACCCTTTGCCCGTGGACAGGGTCGCGGCAACGCCGGTATCTATGTTCAGAGTCGGTATGAAACCCAAATACTTGATTCATTTGGCCTGGAGGGAAAAATTAACGAGACCGGTGGGATTTATTCGATCAAGGCACCGGATTTCAACATGTGCTTTCCTCCCTTAACCTGGCAAACCTACGACATTGATTTCACGGCTGCCGAATTCAAGGATGGGAAAAAAGTAAAGAACGGAACAATGACCGTCGCACTTAATGGTGTCGTTGTGCAGGACAATGTTGAGCTGACTCATAGAACCACCGCTTCGCCTTTGGAAGAAGGGCCGGAGGGAGGGCCTGTTTACCTGCAAAATCATGGCAACCCTGTCGTCTATCAAAATATCTGGGTGGTTGAAAAATAAGATTGGAAGAACAATCCTTACGATAACCCAATCTCCGGACATGACACGACCAAAATTCATCTGCCTGTTGACGCTTCTAGCACTCGCCGGACTGGTTCCATCGGGAGCGGCCGAGCGGGACGTTTTCGACTACGCAGCCCAGCGATCCGCACCCGACAGCGTCACCAAGATCGTTTTCATCGGAGATGCAGGCACTCACGGGCCGCGTGGCAATCACGAGTTCGTCGCCGGCTTCATCTTGATGGCGCGCGCGTTGCGTGAGGCTTACCCAAATGTGCATGCGGTCGTGCATTCATCCAACAATTGGCCGAAAGACCTCTCGCACGCCGACGCGATCATCGTCGGGCTCAACCACGGTGAGCGTGCCGGCAAAGATCCCGAGATCGGCAAAGCGATCGCACGCGGTGCCGGGTTCATGGCGGTGCATTTTGGCGTCGAGGTCCACATTGGGCAGGCGGGCAAGAACTACCTCAACTGGATGGGTGGCTACTTCGAGATCGACTGGTCGGTGAACCCGTGGTGGGAACCGGAGTTCAAAGTGTTCAGCGACCACCCGACCACGCGCGGCCTGAAACCGTTCAAGCTGCGCGACGAGTGGTATTACCACATGCGCTTCGCGAAAGACATGAAGGGCGTGACACCCATCCTCTCGGCTGTGGCACCAATTAGCACGGTGAGAGAGAAAACCTCCGGGCGGGGCGGCAACCCCACCGTGTTCAAAGAGGTCTCCGAGGGCAAACCGCAGCACATGGCTTGGGCTTACGATCGCCCCGACGGCGGCGGCCGCGGCTTTGGCTTCACCGGCATGCACCTGCACGGCAACCACACCGACGACAGCTTCCGCACCTGCTTGCTCAACGGCGCCGCATGGATCGCAAAACTCGAAGTTCCGAAACAGGGCGTGCCATCGAAGACCCCGGATGAGGCAGAACTGAAATCACTCATCGAAGAAGCGATCACCGCAATCGAATTTGGAAAATAGCCTGACGGCTCCCTCGCTCTAAAAATCCCATTTACATAGAAAATGAAACAACTTCACTTCACCTGCCCGATGATTGCCGTAACGGCCGTCGCCTCCCTAGCTTCAACAATTACCGCTCTTGCCGCAGAGCGTGATCCCGCCAACGCGGTCGCCGGCCTCAGCATTCACGAGGATCTCGATGCGCAACTCTTCGCCAGCGAGCCGATGATGCTCAGCCCGAGTGCCATCGACGTCGACCACAAGGGGCGCGTCTGGGTCTGCGAGGTCGTCAACTACCGGCGCCACAAGGGCAAGCGCCCCGAGGGCGACCGCATTCTGATACTCGAAGACACCGACGGTGATGCCAAAGCCGACAAATCCACGGTTTTCTACCAGGGAGTGGACGTCGATTCGGTGCACGGCATCTGCGTGCTCGGCGACCGCGTCATCATCTCCGCCGGCGACGACGTCTTCAGCCTTTACGACAAAGACGGCGACGGCAAAGCGGATGCGGGCAGCAAGCAGTTGATGTTCACCAAGATCGGGGGCGCGCAGCACGACCACGGCATCCACGCCTTCCACTTCGGCCCCGACGGGCGGCTGTATTTCAATTTCGGCAACGCCGGCAGAGCGCTCCACGACAAAGACGGCAAGATCGTCATCGACAAGGCCGGCAACGAGGTGCGCGGCGGCAACTCCCCCTACCAGGATGGCATGGTGTTCCGCTGTGAGCTCGACGGCTCCGACGTCGAGACGCTTGGCTGGAACTTCCGCAACAACTGGGAGCTCGCGGTCGATTCGTTCGGCACGATCTGGCAGAGCGACAACGACGACGACGGTAACAAAGGCGTGCGCATCAACTACGTCATGGAGTTCGGCAACTACGGCTTCAAGGACGAGATCACCGGCGCCGGTTGGCCCGCCCCGCGGCCGAACATCGAGAAGCAGATCCCGCACCGGCACTGGCACCTCAACGATCCCGGTGTCGTGCCCAACCTGCTGCAAACCGGCGCTGGCTCGCCGACCGGCATCTGCGTTTACGAGGGCGACCTCCTGCCCAAAGTCTTCAACGGCCAGCTGATCCACGGCGACGCCGGGCCGAACATTGTGCGCGCCTATCTCACCAAGCCCGACGGCGCTGGCTACTCCGCCGAGATTCTCAACATCCTCGAAGGCAGCGACGATCGCTGGTTCCGCCCGAGCGACGTCTGCGTCGCGCCGGATGGCTCTTTGATCGTCGCCGACTGGTATGACCCCGGCGTCGGCGGCCACGGCATGGGCGACCTCGAGCGCGGCCGAATTTTTCGTGTCGCGCCGAAAGCGGCGGCGAAATACGACCGGACCATCACCGATGTCAGTAGCATCGCAGGCGCGATCGCCGCCCTCCAATCTCCGAACGAGGAAGCGCGCTTTCTCGCATGGCGAAAGCTGAATTCGGAAGGCAAGAAGGCGGAGTCGGCCTTGGGCAAACTCTTCGCCGACAAGAAAGCCTCGCCACAGCATCGGGCGCGGGCCTTGTGGTTGCTCGCCCGCACAAACCGCGACGCGGCATTCGCAGCGCTGAAGGACGGCGATGCGAACATCCGCATCACAGCGCTGCGGACACTGCGCCAATTGCAGGCTGCCGACGACCTCACGGCCGCGGAGCAGCTCGCTGCCGATCCCGATCCCAAGGTCCGCCGCGAGGTGGCGATCGCCATCCGTCACTCGGATGCCGCCAAGGCGAATAAGATCTGGGGCCAGCTCGCCGCCCAATATACGCCCGGCGACCGCTGGGCGCTTGAGGCACTCGGCATCGGCGCCGACCTGCACTGGGACGCGCGCTTCGCCGCGGTGAAGAGCCCGCATGCGGAAATCATCTGGCGCAGCCGTGCGAGTGCTTCCGCCGAGCTGATCACCAAACTGCTCCTCGCCAGCAAGGGGGACGAGGCGGCAAAGTACCTCCGCGCCCTGCAGTTCCAAACGGACAAGAGCGCCGTCAATAAGGCCTTCGCCCTCGTGTTCCAAAAAGGCGACCAAGAATCCGCGCTGATCGCCGCCAACCAGCTCGGTTCAGAGGCCATCGGCGCGCTCCCGGGCGGACCGGAGCGCCTCGAGCAACTGATCGCGCCGGTGCGCGGCAAAGCAGAATTTGTCGCGCTGGTGGCGCGCCTCAACCTGCGCGGGTTCAGCGAAGAGTTGCTCCAGTTCATCATCGACAACCCGGATGCCAGCGAGTCCGCCACGGCGGCCAAGCTGATTCTCAAGGACGTGCAACCGCTCCAAAAAATCCTCCGCGGCGGAGACCAGGCCAAGGTCAGCGCGGTCACTACCGCGCTCGGCAAGACCGGCGACTACCACGGCATGCGTCTGCTCGCCAACGAACTGAAACGCAAAGACTGCAGCGCCGCAACGCGCCGTGCGCTCACCAACGCGCTGGTCATCTCAGGCCAGGGCGGACGCGAGTTGCTCGCGCTGGTGAAGAAGAAGGAACTTCCAGATGAGATCAAGGGAATCGCCGCTCTGGGTCTGGCCCGCAGCGCCGACAAACGCGTCCGCGAGGAGGCGGCGAAGTTGCTCCCGGTGCCCAAAGCGGAGGGCTTTCCACCGATCGCCGAACTCGTCCAACTCAAGGGTGACGTCAAGCGAGGCGAGTCCGCTTACAGCAAAGCAGGGTGCGTCGCCTGCCACCGGGTGAAAGGCCAGCACATCGACTTTGGCCCGAACCTGAGCGAGATCGGCAAGAAGCTCTCCAAGGAGGCAATGTACCAGTCCATCCTGTTCCCGAATGCGGCCATCAGCCACGGCTTCCACGGCGTCATCCTGACCCAAAAGAATGGCGCATCCGTCGCCGGTTATATCACTAGCGAGACTGATGAGGCCGTCACCATCCGCCTCCCCGGCGGGGTCAGCCAGAAGATATCGACCAAAGACATCACCGGCCGCGAGGACATGCAACAGAGCCTCATGCCTCCGGGCTTGGCTGCGAGCCTGAAGAAAGAGGAACTCGCCGATCTCGTCGCCTACCTCCTGAGCCTGAAGTAGCCCTCGCCGTGTGATGTCGCTTTGTTTCGAAAGCAAGCAGGCTGGGGCGAAGCAACGGAGGTGACGATTTTCCAAAAAACAAACAACGATTCCCAATGAGCAAACATACCAACCTCGCCCTTTTTTCTGCCATCGCGGTGGCCTTGTCCTCGCTGTCCCAGTCCGCCATGGCTGAGGAGGCTGGCGTAGAGCATCCCTCGACCACCGCCCAGGTTCGCTTGGGATCGTGGTGGTTCGCCCGCCACGCGGAGAAGATCGCCGAGATCGAAGAGGCCAACGACCCGAAGAAGGACAAGAAAATTGAACTCCTGATGGTCGGCGATTCGATCACTAACAATTTCGACAAGGGAGGCCCTGGCGAGCCTGTCTGGGAGGAATACTTCGTCCCTCTCAATGCCCTGAACTTGGGATTCGGCGGTGATCGTACTAACCATGTTCTGTGGCGGCTCGATCACCTCCCTGTGCTGAAGACCGCTCCCTTGGCGGCCTCGCTCATGATAGGCACGAATAACATCTGTTGGGGGAGTGACAAGCCCAAGCAGGCTGCCGATGGGGTCCAAGCGATCGCCAGGAAGCTTAATACGATGTATCCCGAGATGAAAATTCTGGTCCTCGGAGTGTTCCCACGGCGTGCCAATCTCGATCATGCGCACCGCAAGCAGATCATCGAACTCAACTCGTACCTCCCCGAGCTTCTCAAGGACATCCCCAATGTCACCTTCCTCGACATTGGGCCAAAGTTCCTCGACGACAAGGGTACCCTATCTAAGGAAATGATGCCGGACTCGACGCACCCGAGCGAAAAGGGCCACGAGATCTGGGCTGAGGCGATCGTGCCCCCACTCAAAGAGATGATGGGTAAATAGAGACCGGGGATCTCATTGGAGTGATGAAGACAAGGAGAGCTCGACCGATGCGGCACCCGCATAAAACTCCAACGCCTCTATCCCTCAATCGAAGTGTTTCACACCCGGTAGGGCTGATCCGGCTCGGTCAGCCCACTTTAAAAATCTAGCCGCCCGCCTCGCCCACACGGCAGTGAGATCCCGGGGGGGGGCGTGTCTTGCCGTGGGTTCACTCCCTTTCCGGAGATACGGCGCTTGCGTTTTTTGATCAGGGCCGACCGAGCCGGATCCGCCCTACCATGATTGAATGGCTTGTTGCTCTGCGGCTTTGCGCGAGATTTTTCTATACGAATGCGATGCGAACCGATTTCCAGGGGAGGACTCGCGCAAAGCCGCAAAGGCGCAAAGGCTTGGACGATGTTTGAATACGGTAGGGCTGATCCGGCTCGGTCAGCCCACTTTCAAAATCTAGCATCCCGCCTCACCCACACGGAAGTGAGATCCCGGGGGAAATGCCGTGTCTGGCCGTGGCTTCACTCCCTTTCCGGAGATACGGCGCTTGCGTTTTTTGATCAGGCCCGACCGAGCCGGATCCGCCCTACCATGATAAATGGCTTGTTGCTTTGCTGCTCTGCGGCTTGGCGCGAGATTTTTCTATACGAATGCGATGCGAACCGATTTCCAGGGGAGGACTCGCGCAAAGGCGCAAAGGCTTGGACGATGTTTGAATACGGTAGGGCTGATCCGGCTCGGTCAGCCCACTTTCAAAATCTAGCATCCCGCCTCACCCACACGGAAGTGAGATCCCGGGGGGAAATGCCGTGTCTTGCCGTGGGTTCACTCCCTTTCCGGAGATACGGCGCTTGCGTTTTTTGATCAGGGCCGACCGAGCCGGATCCGCCCTACCATGATTGAATGGCTTGTTGCTTTGCTGCTCTGCGGCTTTGCGCGAGATTTTTCTATACGAATGCGATGCGAACCGATTTCCAGGGGAGGACTCGCGCCTTGAATTTGGGAAAAAATCCGTATTTTATAACATGCATTCTGTTGGACGGACTACACTGGAATTCCTCCAGCATTCCATCGCCCCCAATTTTCCGCAAGAATACCTGTCCAAATTCGGGAGAACGGGAGTGTTACTGTAGAACGGCCACCGATCTTTCGGAAAAAACGAGCTAATTTGAATGATGATCAATCTGCCTAAAATCGAAATCCAGTGAACGACGACGATCGCTACGAAGCTTTTACGCGACTCCTGATGGAACACGCACCGCGGGTTCGCTCGTTTCTGCGCGGCTTGCTGCCGTCGTGGTCTGAGGTCGAAGAGGTCGCTCAGGAGGCGAGTTTGGTGGCGTGGCGGAAATTCGATGATTTTGAAGAGGGCACGTCGTTTGGGGGGTGGTTGCTCACTATCGCTCGGTTTGAGGCCTTGAAGTATCGACGTCGAGTGGCTCGAAGCCCGCTGGTCTTTGTCGACGATGTTTGGGACCTGCTGGCGGAAGAGGCCAGTGGCGAGGGGGTTCAGCAGATTCGTCGGAGACACCTTGAGGGTTGCCTTGAGAAAATGGATATTTCGAAACGGGAGCTGCTGTTGAAAGTCCATTCGCCGGGTGTGGTGATGCGAGAAGTGGCGCTGCAAGCGGGCAAAAGTGAGCAGGCCTTTTACAAGATCATCCAGCGTTTGCGTGCCGTCTTGCTCGACTGTGTCTCAAAGACGATAGCAGCGGAGGGCGAAGCATGAAAAACTCGAAACTTGTGACGCGGATTGTAGCTTGGCTCGATGGTCGTATCAGCGGAGCTGAGTCTGAAGCTCTGCAGCAAGAATTGCGTGACTCTGTCGAGGCGAGAACGATCTTCAATCGATATTCCGAGCTCGATGCGAGCATTCGTGAAGTGGCTGATACCGAGGGTGTTGGGGCGTTTTCGCAAGTCAGTGGATCAAGTGTCGCGATCCCGAAACGGGCGACAAGCTACTACGTTAAATCATCACTGGTGATTGCGGCGTTAATCATCGTTGCGTTTACGGCAGTCCTGTATGTCCAAGACGTGGAGACCGGCCGCAGCATCGCGCGGGTTACCGGGGTGAACGGCACGCTGACCTGGACCGGCAACGGCGGTAAGATTGTTCAAGGTGCTGGATCAACGCAAACCGGGACACGCTGGTCGAATGTATTGAGCGAGGGAGCCGAGCTGTCCGGCGGAACGATTGAAGGAATGGCGCAGGACTCGTGGTTCGAGTTGGAGTTCCACGACGGTTCCACAGGCATGATCTCCGGTTATTCGATACTCACCTTTTCCGATCAGGGGCAGAAGAAGCTACGGCTAAAACAGGGCCGGTTTTCAGCCGATGTGAAGCCTCAGCCGGAAGGCAAACCGATGCTGATCCACACGCCCTCGGCCGTTCTTGAGGTGATCGGAACGGAGTTCGGGGTTGAGGTAAAAGCCGAATCTACGACGCTCTATGTCAGAGAGGGCAAAGTCCAAGTCCGCCGGGTGTATGACGGCAGGACGGTTGATGTGCTTGCCAACCATCGCGTCGTCGCCTCCGCGGACAGCGACATGTCGCCGCAGTTCGTCGTGCCCGAGCGGACGTGGGCCCAGACGCCGGTTTGGAGGAACATCGCGTCCAGCGGCGATCAGGATTCGATTGCTACGCAAGAAGCCCGCGATTACGACGGGGCGCGCAACCTTGTGCTGTCGGAGGAGCTCGCAATCTTGCCGGCGCAAGACACGGATTACATCATCCGCAGCGGCGATTTTTTCGAGATCCGCTACGAATGGATGGCCAGCATGTGGTGGGCGGCCCAGGATCAGGTCGCCATCAGGTTATTCACGACCGACAACGACCTGATCAGCGGCACGCCGACGACTTTCGCGACGCTGCTCTCCGGGCCGTCGACCACTACCGGCACCTACCAGGCCGGTTCGGGCAGTGTGCATGTCCCGGCGACGGAAGCCAGGAAGAGGCTCTTCGTCGCGATCGATACTCAAGATGGGGCGGGGGAGCTCCACGGGGTCGCCCATCTAGACGACTTCCAGTTGCAGGTAACACACTTTCCCGAGCCGGGATCGCCTCGTCTGGACGACTTTCAATTGCAGGAGGCAGACTTTCCCGATCCTCCCCCCGCGCCTACCGCGACGATCATCATCGGCGGCCGTGTTCGCAACGGGGATTTCAATAGAAAATAACTTCAAGATTTTTGTCCAGATTCTCCAACTCGGGAGTGATAGGGCAGATCGACGATCATCCATTGTCATGAAGCCGATTATGAATCATTCAAAATTCTCACGTTCGAAATCGATTTGCTCCTTCCTCCTGCCAAAATGTTCGCAACGGGGATTTCAATAGAAAATAACTTTAGAAATTTTGTCCAGAGTTCTCCAACTCGGGAGTATTAGGGCAGATCGACAACCATCCATTGCCATGAAACCAATTATGACTCATCCAAAATTCACACGATCGAAATCGATTGGGTCCCTCCTCCTGCCTGCCATCGTGACGGTTGTGCTGTCAGTGGCGCCCGTCGCGTTCGGGCAGAAGGGCTCTGCCGATGACTGGTTCGTGAAGTCGCATAAGGATAAGAACGAAAAGCTGCAGACGGGAATTGGGGGAGGTGAGGCTCGCGACATTATTCCTAGTGTCCCTGGCACGCCGAAACCACAAAGCGAGCGGATCAAGCCACCTTCGCCTGATTATCTGCTGGGCAAAGTGAAGTGGGGCAGTGGTGTGGGCAGTGGTGTGGATCTGACCGAGGATTGGAACCTCGCCCCCAATGATACGATGGAGTTCCATAAGCAGGCGCGCGCCAAGGACTTTAAGTATATGCCCACCCAAACGACGCTCGGCGAGTTTAGCTACGACCCAGCCACGATGCCGGCGATCCTGCTGAGCGGCGTTCGCGAGGTGAAGTTCACGCCGGCAACGATCGACAGACTGCGCCAGTACGTTCTCGATGGCGGGATGATTGTCTGTGACTCGGTCTACGGTTCCCCTTGGTTCTACGAGTCGGCGCTCAAGGTGTTTGACGAGATGTTCCCGGAATCGCGATTCCGTGTCTTGCCTTCAGATCACCCTCTCTATCACATCAGTTCGGTGATCGAACAGGCAACGTATCGCAGTGGCGGGGAGGGAGAGGAGGGTAAACCGTTTTTGGAAGGTCTCTATATCGGCAGCCGTATCGGGGTGCTGGTGTCGAAGTACGGTCTGGGTTGCGGCTTGGCTGAAGAGATGGGAGTCTTTGAGACACTGGAGAAAAAGGGGCTCAAGCCGAAGGCCTACAGCGTGGAGAGCGCCCGTCAGATCGGCGAGAACCTCGCCCCGTACATCGTCGGCTACGGACGGGTCGGTGAGGCGGAAGGCAAGGCCGAGAATTTCGGTGCGCTTGATCAGAACGCTCCGACTTCCGAATTTGTCTTCGCACAGGTTAAGCACGATGGCTCCTGGAACGCTCACCCCGGTGCGGCACGGCAGCTCTTGTCCCGGCTTGAAAGAGATTCGGCGATCCCCGTGAGCCTCAAGCGTGTCTCGGTGGATCTCAATCGCGACGACACGTCAGCCTACCCGTTTCTGTTCTTTACCGGGCTGGATGATTTTGTCCTGACCAACAAGCAGATCGAGGCTCTGCGTAAGCACGTCGATCAAGGGGGGACTCTGGTGATCAACAACGCGCTGGGGCTGGCCACCTTTCACCAGGCGGCGGTTCGCGAGATGCGGCGGGCCTTCCCGGCCGACGAATTCCGACTGCTGCCGCACAGTCACAAGATCTACCGTTCACTCAACACGATCGAAAGGGTAAAATTCACGAAGTCCCTCGAGGAGGATCAGGGAGAAAAACTACAGAATCGCCCGGTGCTGTTCGGGGTGGAAATCAAAGGCAAGTTGCGGGTGATCTATAGCCCCTTCGATATCGAGGGTGGCTGGAACGAGGTTCGATACCCCCTGAGTCGCGGGTATCAACCCGAGTCGGCGAAGCAGCTTGGCTGCAACATCATCATGTTTGCGATGACTAACTAAGCTACGACGATGAAACAATCTACAACGAACAAAGATGCCCCTCGTGGCGATGGAGCTGCCTCGCTTCCGATCGACCTGTCCCCACGCGAGGCTGCGGGAGACAGTTCCTTTGAGGGCGAGTTGCCTGACAATACCTTGGAGCTGGTTGCGGCCCTCGCCGAAGCGCGCACTCGTCTGTTGGATGGAGTGGGCGAGATTATTGTCGGCCAGAAGGAGGTGCTCGATCAGGTGTTGACCGCCTTGTTTGCCCAGGGGCATTGCGTGATGACCGGTGTTCCGGGCCTTGCCAAAACACTGATGGTGAGCAGTCTCGCGAAAACGCTTTCTCTCGATTTCAAGCGGATCCAGTTTACACCCGATCTGATGCCGACGGATATCACGGGGACCATGGTGTTGGCGGAGGGGAATCAGGGACACCGATCATTCGCGTTCCAGAGTGGCCCGATTTTTACCAACATGCTGCTGGCTGATGAGATCAACCGGACCCCTCCCAAGACCCAGGCGGCCTTGTTGGAAAGCATGCAGGAAAGGCATGTCACGGTGGGCGGCGTGACGCACACCTTGCCCAAGCCCTTCCTGGTATTGGCCACGCAGAACCCGATCGAGCAAGAGGGGACCTATAGGTTGCCGGAGGCGCAACTGGATCGTTTTCTGTTCATGATCAATGTTGATTACCCATCGCTGGAAGAAGAGCAGGAAATCCTGATGAAGACGACGCTCGATTCGATGCCCAGCCTGGGCTCGATGATTACCCGCGAAGAGATTATGCAGTTTCAGAACTTGGTCCGGCGTGTCCCAGTGAGTCGCTACGTGGCGAACTACGCCGCTCGTCTCGCCCGCTCGACACGGCCCGATGACGAGATCGCACCTGACTTTATTCCGAAATGGGTGCAGTGGGGCTGCGGCCCCCGAGCTGGGCAGGCTTTGCTGCTGGCGGCAAAATCCCACGTCCTGCTGAGCGGGCGGTTCAATGTGTCTGTCAACGACGTTCGAAAGTTCGTCCATCCCGTTTTCCGGCATCGCTTCGGCTTGAACTTTACCGCGGTCAGTGAGGGCTACGATACGGACACCGTGATCGACTGGCTGCTCGAAACCGTGCCGGTGATTCCTGAGGACAACAAAAAGTCAGGATATTTGGGGAGAATTTTCGGAAAGAAAAAGAAATCAACGTTGAAATAGCATGGCGGAGAAACTCAATACTTACAAATACTTGCCGTCGGGGATAGCCGACCATCTGGGCAATCTGCATATCGGTGTGACCAAACGCATGGACGTTGGTCTGCAGGGGCGGCACCAATCTTCAACCTTCGGATCTTCCGTCGAGTTTGCCGAATATCGGGAATACATGCAGGGTGATCCGATCGAACGGATCGACTGGAATGTCTATGCTCGCACAGACAAGTATGTGATTCGCCGCTTCCACGACGAAGTCAATATTCGGGCCAATGTTCTGCTGGATACCTCCGAGAGCATGTCCTACAAGAATATGGGGTCGATGTCCAAAATGGACTACGCCAGCAGTCTGGCTGCGTCCCTGATGTATGTCATGGTCAACCAAGGCGATTCGACCAGTCTGATCACCTTTGATGATGATTTGCGCAAAGTCTACGAGCCCGCCGCGACCTTCGGCGCACTTCGGCCGCTGCTGCAAGGACTAGAGGAAATCGAGCCAAAGGGTGTGAGTAACCTTGAGAAAGCCCTGGCGAAGGCGACTGAGTTTATCAAAGGGCGATCGCTTGTGATCGTCATATCCGACATGTTGCAGGACCCGCGCGAGACGCTCAAAGGCATTGGCAATCTCTGTTACGCTGGCCATGACGTGACGGTGTTCCATGTCCTGGACCCCGCGGAGATCCGCCTACCTCAAGAGGGTTTGATCGAGGTCGAGTTTCTCGAAACCCAAGACAAGATGAACGTCGATATCGGCGAATTCCGCGACTTATACCTACAGAGGATACGGGAGTATTTGGACGATATCCGCATCGGCTGCACCAACGAGGGAGCCAACTATTTGTTGGTCGATACCTCGATGGACATTCATGACACCTTACTGAAGAGAGCAACAAGCTAATGATACCAGGCGCAACACTATTTTTATATTTACTTCCGCTGGCCGCGTTGCCCGTGGCGTTTCATCTGTTGATGCGGCGCCAGCGCAAGACGGTCATGTTTTCGACAAGGATGTTCTTCGACAGCATGCAGCCGAGGCTTTCTTTTCATCGCAAGTTTCGGGAGCCGCTGCTGCTGGCGGCCAGGACTCTACTGCTCTTGTTTTTGCTGCTCGCCCTGGCCCGTCTGGCCATACCCAAAATGGGTAGTATCCTGGGCTTGGGTGGCGAACAGGCCGTGGTGATTGTCATCGACAACTCCAGCTCGATGATCGGCTTGGTCGAGGGCAGTGATCGAACCAAGCTGAGCGTTGCCCAGGAGGGCGCGCGCACGCTCTTGAAAAACATGGATCCAGATGGCAAGGCCTCGATCGTCTTGCTGGTGCCCGAAGTGGCTGCCGACCGGTTTGGCGGGATGACCAGCGACAGAGATTCGATGCTGAGCTTTCTGGAGTCGATCCAGCCTACCGAGGCAACTGGTGATGCTGCCAAAGCGATGCTGCGAGCGACGGCCTTGCTAAAGGATGCGAGCTCCGGGGGAGGTGGTTCGCTGCATGTGTTCACAGACCTCCAGGAGGCCGAGTGGAAGATCCCCGTCCTGGCGGCCGATGATATGGATGAGGTGCCCGAGATCTTCGTGCACCGCGTGCCCACCGCCGAAGCCACGGTGCCGAATATTTGCCTGCTCAGGGCGAGCGTGTCATCGCGCAGAATCCTTCCCAATCAGCCCTATGCTTTGGAGGTCTTGCTGCGCAATGACAGTGACAGTGATTTCGAGGTCCGGGTCCATCACAAGGGTTCTGAGAACAGCGTGGCCGAGGTCACCAATGTTGAGGTGGCTGCCGGTTCGCAGAAGATTGTGAAGTTGCCGCTCATGCCGAAGACCTCGGGCCGTCACTGGATCCGTGTCTGGATTGAAGGCGATGGATTCGAGGGTGATAACCGGATCTTCGTGCCCTACATTTGCGAGCAGAAAGGGGACATCTATTTTGTCGGCGATCCGGCCGAGCGCAGCTTCGGTCTCCTGCCACTCGCGCTCTCGCCCGGCGGCGATGGCAGTCTCACTTCCTTGGTGCCGAGCTTCTTACCCCTGGACACCATCAAGACCCGCTTGCAGCAGAAGATGCCGATGCTGGTGGTCTTGACCTGGGCGGATGCGTCGAGCCTGGACGAGGACACGAGCGCATTGCTGGATGAGTACACGCAGCGTGGCGGAAACCTTCTGGTCTTACCCGCCGTAGATGCCCGCGAATCAACCGGCCAAGCGCCGGCATGGCTTGGGGCGAAACTAGAGCCCTTGAAATCGGAGCCAGTCAGCGTGCCGTTGCGCGTTGCCAACGAGTCATCGCCGTTCTGGTCTGACATCCGCGGGCTGGACGGACGGGTCCGCATCGGCACCGCTTTTGTCAAACAGTACTTTCCAATCTCCTTGGCACAAGACGCGGGCTACGCGGCCCTCCTGGGTGCCAATGAAGACCCCGCCCTGTTGGCGATTCGCAAGCACGGAAAGGGGCAGATTGTGGTGAGCGGTATGGCCTTCGGTCCCACCGGAGCCTGGAGCACGCTGCCGAGACAGGGGCATGTTTTTCTGGTGATGGCTCAGCCTATCGCTTTGGGCGCCGTGGCCAACCTGTCGAATGAAAGAGTATCGATCGTCGCCGGCCAGTCGCCGCGTTTGCTGCCTGGCGAAGGCAATGAGATGTCGATTGCGACTTTGCTAGGCGACCAAGTCGACTGGTCTGGCTCGAAGGATCAGTCTCCGGTCTTGGTGCGTGGCGGCGCTTACATCGTCACGATGGGGCAAAAGGAGACCTGCCTGACGGTTCTGCCGTCAGAATTGGAGGGACACAGCGGCTTTGTCGAGGGCTCTGAAATCGGAGCCTTGGAGGGCATCCCCCACGGGGTTCGGACGCTCTCCAACGAAGACGATTTTCGGGACGAGTTGGAAAAATCCCTTGCTGGCATCGGGTTTTACCTGCCGTTCCTATTGTTGGCCATCGCATTTTTGATGGTTGAGGGGGTGCTGGGAGCACCTGCGAAAAAATGGAAAGACAAGGCCAAGGGCAATACGGATAAGAAGCCCTGGTCACCACAAACAGAATCCGGAGAGGAAATGATTTCATGATTGGTATGCTTATTTGGAAGCCGCATCTCGGCACGCTGGCGAATAGTTTGGTCATTCTTATGGTGATGGGCTGGTTATGCCTGCTATGGTTCAGGTATCGGTCGCGCTATAATGTGAAGAGGACATTGATGCTGCTGGCACCGAAATTGCTGATGAGCATTCTTGCGCTTGTCGCATTGATGGATCCGGCATGGAGGGATCAGAAGCCGACCGATGATTCTCTGAAAGTGGCTTTCATTAGCGACATTTCTACCTCGATGGATGTAAAAGACGACGGTTCGGATACCCGCACGCAGCGCTCCAAGGATCTCATCAATGACATTCAGGGCGAACTCAAAGGGATCGCCAGCGTGGAGCCCTACCGGTTTGATGTCGATATCCTCGGTGCGGAGGAAGTCCCGGCAGAGGGGACTCGCAAAACGGATCTGGGCAAGACGATTGTTTCTCTCTCGGGGAAGCCGGACTTGTCTGACTGCAAGGCGGTCGTTTTGTTCACCGATGGGGGAGACGAAAACATTCGTAGCGAGCGCCTTCCGGAGGTCCCTATTTTTATCCTCGGCATCGGAACCGATCCCTCGACCTGGGACGATCTGGAGATCCGTAATACGGATATCCCGGAGGAGGTCGAGTTGGACACGCCGTTCAAGGTTGCTGCGGACATCGTCGTGCACAGTGCCTCAAAAGGGTTTGCGAGGAAAGCCGCGGAGGTCGAGGTGCAGATCGCGAAACGCGTCGACGGCAAATACCAGGAGTTGAGCGCCGAGACGGTGAATCCTGGAAAAAACAATGGCCGGGTGGAGTTCGAGATTCCTGCGGAGGAGACCGAGGGGGTTTACCACTACCGTCTTTCGGTCAAGGCCGTGGATGGCGAAATGACCGCGCTGAACAACGTGCGTGACTTCGAAGTGGATATCCGCGAGAAGAGCATCAACGTCCTCTTGTATGGCAACATGCTGGATTGGAATTTCGCGATGCTCAAGCGGGAGTTCGCCGATGATGCGACCATCAAGCTGACCTCCGTTTATCGGAAGAACGCCGAGGTGTTTTTGATCGATGGCACGCGGCAGGACGGCGACGAGGTGTTTTCGAGTGGGTTTCCTGACGATGAAAAGGTCCTGAACCTTTATACCTGCATTGTCCTGGGATCATTCCCAGCGGAGCTTCTCGGCTCTGGTGCTCTCGAAGGGCTAAGCAAATACGTTGAGGCTGGCGGCAACCTTGTCATGCTTGGCGGGCCACAGTCCTTTGATAAAGGCGGTTACTACAATACGGCGATTGCGCCACTCATCCCTTGGAAGGAGAACCGTAGCGGCCGGGGAATCAGCACAGGACAGTTTCCCGTCACCGTCCCACCGGAAGGGGCGGGGCATGGCTTGTCGGCGGCGACGGCAGCCATCTTGGATGGCGTCACAGCTCCGGTCTTCTATTCGGTGAATACGGTGGGGGAACCTCGCAGTGGTGCCCTGAGCCTGCTGAACGCTTCGGTCGGCGCTAAGATCGTCCCTATCGTTGCCCTACAGCCCTATGGCAAAGGCCAGACCCTGGGTGTGGCCACCGATACGCTGTGGAGGTGGGGGCGGCTGGACGGCGATATTTCTGGAGCCGTTCATCAGTTCTGGCGAGATTCCATTCGGTATCTGGCCGGCGAGATTGAGGGTGGCAGATTCTTGACCGTGGAATGGGATAGCAAGCGATACCGCCCCAGTGAGCAAGCCCAGGCAGAGATTGGCATTGTCGGGCGTTATGCCGAAGGCGAAGTGCACCTGAAGGGATCTGTCGAGCATGCCGGGACAAGCCAGGATCTTTCGATCGTGCTGAAGGATGGCAATGACTTTCAGACCAAAGTGTTTTTCCCTGAACGGGGCGACTACACGGTCAAGCTGGAGGCGACCCGAGCCGGCGAGCCGCTGGATTCCTATGAGCGCGTCATCCGCGTCGGGTCGAATGTCAGTGAGGGTGCCGCCCTTGCGGTGGACCACCCGTTCCTCCAGAACCTGGCCGCGCGCAGTGGTGGCTACTACCATCGGGAAGCCGACGCCGAGGAACTGATGGAACGTATCAATGCCATGCTGATGACCAGCGCTGAACCGCATGATACCCCGCTGGTAAGTGCGCCCGCTCTTTTCAACGTGCTGCCGTTTTATATCCTGCTGGTGTTGGGTGCTCTGCTCTGGGAGTGGATCCTGCGTAGAAGAATGAACATCGTATAGTTAGTCAAGGAGTTGAACATGAAAACGACAGCAAATATCAAATCAGCCGTAACGAGGTCGTGTTGCCTGCTCATCGCGCTGTGCGTCTTGTCGCCGGCAACCTCGTCAGCAGCCGACAAGGCGGCCAAGAGACATGCCCTGGTGTATATGTCGGACGGGACGCAGTACGAGGGGATTGTGCAGCTCACTCCCGGGATCGATTTCAGGATGACCAAGCTGCCGGGGGACAAAACGACAACCACCGTGGATCTCGAAACCATCAAAGCGAAGTCCAGGGTCTACACATTTAATTTTAACGTCGTCAAAGAAATGACGTTCTCGCCCCTCAGCGAGGAATATCTGAAAAAATTCAAGATTTTAGATATCATCAGCCCGTTGGGCGCGGGCGCTGGAAAGAAGGTGAGATTCGGGGCACCCTATCCCGTTCTAAAGCCCAAGTGCACCGTGGTCTTCAATAGCGGAGAGACGGCGGTCGGAGTTGTGGACACGCGCGTCGCGTACCTGAAGATTATTGATCCGGACACGGACTTCGTGACGGGGACCAAGAAATTAGTGATGCGCTCGAAGTATTCGGGCAAGCCGGGCGAATCTCTCGACGATCTCGTGCATGTAAAACGGATCAAGATGCTCGACGAGGGCGATCAGTTTGCGCGCAGCATGCCGATAGAGTTGCGCTCGTTCGACTTTGATTCGATCTCTACCAACCAGGTGAAGATCACGAAATGGGGTGATTCTGACTTACTCTGGAACGGGGTATACACCCGGGAGAAGGTTGAAAAGATAAACAAGCGTGTGCTCAGTGAAGGAGGTAAACCGGCGGAGTATGTCCCTTACCATGTAGGTTTGCGCGGGCTGACGATGGATACCTTATCGAAGGTTGTCGTCAAGAAGGCTCGCAATGGCACGATCAGTGTTCATTCAACCCTCGGTGAAAACGTCTTCCTGGCGGCGCATATCAATGGCATGTGGGTGGCGGGCTGGCCCGCGGAAGGGACCAAACGCACGGACCTTTTTAAGTCCGTCGAAACCGAAGTGCTGAAAATCCAGGACTACTATACCCACAAGAAAATGCTGGGGATTATCTCCGAGGATGGTGACCGAAAAATTACCGTCCTGTTGAGGCTGCGCCGACACATCCCCAATCCGAAGTTCGCCCTGAAGTGGGCGCAATCCACTACGGGCGGATTCGAAATGGGTCCCGACGGTAAATTGATGGAGTTCTACCGCCTGAGTATCTGGCGTTTTGTGCGAGACAATAAGACGGGGAAAATGGCCTTGGTGGATCGCGGCACATTCAGTCGCACACGCATCGATCTTGAAGAGGAAACGCCCGAAATGGGCTTCGCGCCAGAACTCTGGCCAGTCGTCATGAAGGACGGCAAAGTGATTGTCGGGGGTAAGTAATGAGTAAGTAATTAGAAAATAGATATTATGGACATCGCAGCAACAGACACATTGGATATCGGCAGGGTTGTAGACCGTGCGAAACGCACCATCCGCATGACGGCGGTGATATTAGGGTTTCTAACCTGGTTCGCTATTACAGCCACGACTTGGTTTTGTCTTTTTGTCTTGGACAACCTGATGGACCTGCCCACGGCCTTGCGGTTCCCGTTCGCGATTGTGGGATTGGTTGTGACGGTTGGCGCGTTTCTCAAATGCGTTGTCGGCGCCTTCAGAACGAGTCGGAGCAACGAGCAGGTCGCGCTGATGCTGGAGAAGCAGTTCGGGATCGAGGGGAACGTCCTGATCAATACCATGCAGTTCGAGGAGATGGACTACAGCGACAAACAGAGGGACTTCATCACGGCCACTGCCAGTGCTGCTACGACGGGATGGAGCCATGTGCCGCTGCGCGAGCTGTGGCAGCCGGGCCGGATGGCGAAATGGTGGATGGCATTCGCGGTGCTGATGGCGGCTTGGATCGCCTACAGTGTGCTGGCACCTGGCTACTTGACGAACGCATTTTCCCGCTATGCCTTCAGCTTCTCCGATGCACCACCTGCGGCAGCCGCTTCGCTGATCATGACTCCGGCAGAGGATCTGACCATTGCCGAATACGAAGACCTCGAGGTCTCTCTGGATGTGAGCAAATTTGCCGGCGGGGAACCACTGATGGTCTATCCCGCCATCGTCTACCGCGACGGTGTGGGCAAAGTTGCCAACGATGGCACTGACGGCGCCGAAGTCAAAATGCGGCCGGTCGTCGGTAACCCAAACCTGTACCGCTACTCCTTCGAGACCGTTCGTCGGAGTTTCTCTTTCCGCATCTTCGTTGATGGCACCTATACCCGCAGCGTGCAGGTGACGGTGAACGCCGCGACCAAGATCATCGAATCGACGTTCACCATTACCCCACCGGCCTATGTGTCCCTACCGCCGCGGCAGCAGAGCGGCCCGCCCTACCCGGTGAAGTGTCTTCCTGCGAGCCAGTTGGAGGTGCTCGTCAAATTGGATCAGCCCGTCGAGTCTCTGAGCTGGCAGTGGCCGGCCGGGACCGTCCAATTTCAGGATGCTGGCGAGCAGGTCTGGAAGGGGACCGTCGAGGTGGGGGAGAGCGGCGGAAGCTACGACCTGATCGCGGTGGTCAAGAATCTGCCGGATCCGATCGTCCTGAGCAGCGGTAGTGTCCAGCTCAAGACCGACCGCAAGCCCGAAGTCAACTATGTCGACATGGAAATGAGTCATGTTGTCAATCCGGGTGCCACACTCCCGTTGCGATTTGAAGGCAAGGATGACTATGGCATGCAGGACATGAAACTGACGCTCCGCAGCGCCAAAGTCGGGGCTCAACCCGAAGCGATTCAGGATTGGAGCTTCGGCGCCGCACCCGGTGAGCAGGGGCGGATTGAGAAGCGAATCGATCTAAAAATTGATGCCAGCGTCTTCGAGCCGGGGAACAAGTATTATCTTGAAGTTCATGGCAACGACTTTTGTCCGACCACCGACAGCGGGGTTTCGCAAGCATTGCTGGTCACGGTGAAGAACCTGGATGCCAAACTTGCTGCCGACGACGAGTCTGGCTTGAAAGATCTTTACGCGGCCTTGGAGCGAGCCATCGTGCTCCAGAAGCAGGCGCTCGAGGGAACCCAGAACCTGTCGGTGAACATTGATGGTGTTTGGTTGGATTTGAATCGTGTGAAGCGCGAGGACAAAGACATCCAGTCAGCGCTCGATGCCTCCCGTAAGAAGATTCTCGCCCTTCAGGTCGATGTGCGAAATACACTGCTCAAGGGAGTGCAGTCGGCACCGGATCAATCAATCCCAATGGTCACCCGCATGCAGAGCATCGCGACGATAGAGGGTGTCGAAGCCAATCACCGCGCCTTTGCCGCGGGACGTGGACGACTCAATGCCGGCGAGTTGAAACGTGCCAATGGTTTCGGCCCCGGCACCTCCTTTAAAAACACCCAGACACAACGCGTCCGCTTCAAGAGTCAACCAGCACGCTATTTCGGGCTGGTCATTGACTCTGCCCACGGCTGGTCGCCTCAAGCGTATCTTCAACAACTGGCGCTCGTGGGCGAGGACACCGAGGAGCAGAAGAGCCCCTACCTCGATACCTCGAAATGGAAGCTTGTTTCGTCCAATGTCAAGGATGCCAAGAATGCCTTGGCTGTAAAGAAGGGGGACAAAGTGACCCGCGTGTTGTTGGAGAAGCTGCCCGCCACCTTCGTCTTCGACATGGGAGAAGAGCAGGCCGTTACCGGGATCGCCAGTGTGGGTGGCAGCGAGCAAGCCCCCAAGGGAATCGCAGTTTACCTGACCACAGACAAGGCCCCCGAGATTGTTCCGGTGGCGCTCGACCAAGAGCGTATTCACGGCGAATTCGAGTTTCTGCAAACCGTGCAGGAAATGATCTACAACCAGTTGCTGGCACTCAAGGGTGAAGCGTTCGAAAGTGCAGAGAAGAAAAATGATCTCGAGCTAGCGAAGTTGCTTGATGAAAGGCACGAGGCCATCCCTTCGGCTGGTTTTGACCAGGCCGAGGCCGACGAAAAGCTCAAGGAGTGGATGGAGGAGCATGATGATCTGGTAGAAATGCGCAAGGTGATCACTTCCAAACCCTCGGAGAGTCTGGATGAGGAGGACGAGGATGAACTCAAGGATCTTGATCTAGTAGAAGCTCAGGCGCGGCGTGATCTCGTGGATATGGCCGAAGACATCGCGCAGCAAGAGTGGGACTTTGGGAGCAAGACCGATGTCGAGGCGTTCGAGACCACGTTGCACGCCATTAAGGACAAACTCGATGAAATCCCCCCCCTGACGGCATTGGATAGCGAAGAACTCGCGGAAGTTATGTCGCACAATCTCGACACCGTACCGGGAGATGCGCCGAAGGAGCTTGATGGGGGCCTAGTGGCTGATCCAACCATCGGTGGCGATCAACCTGGGGATGTCGAAAATCCCGAGGATAGCGGCAAGATACCCAACTTGGGTGAACTGCCCGCAGAGCTCCCCATCAAATTAACTGATCTGCTCAAGGGACTCGACGATATGGAGCCCCCTATCCCCCAATCGGGCTCGGAACTGATGGATAAGGGTGACGCTGGGGGAAACCCGACAGCGGATAACCTGGACTCGGCGTCCGCCGCCGGTCAGATGACTCCTGAGACGCCCAACCCGCTGAAGAAAGTCAAGGGCCGTGGCCAGCTGGGGCGTTCTGGACAGGCAGATGGACAGATGGCCTCCGGCGCCGCACCGGCGGTTCCGGACAATGAGACCGCGATGCCGCCTCGCTTGAGGCCCGGTTCTGGTGAACAAGGCACAATTACCGATGAGGACAGCGCGCCCGCCACGTCGGTTGGTATGGGCAAAGGAACCGGGACAGCGTCAGGGTTCGCCGAGATGGGCAGACTCGCTCCTGACGAACTGAAAAAGCTCCAGGAGCTGATGGGCGCAACAGAGCAAAAGAGTAAGGAGAACCTCCGCGGGCTCTTGCTGGCACTCCAACGCCACAATCTTCCCACCACGGATCTGAAGCGAGCCCTCGAGCGACTCAAGCAGATCCAGAGCAAGAAGCAGGGAGTCGATGTGAGGCAAACTCTCAACGAAGCCATCCAGCACATGCGCAAAGCGGAAAAATCGCTCGCCGGAGCCTACGAACTGCGTGCGCAGCAACTCGCCGATGGGTCCTATAAAGACGCTCACCAAGCCGATACCACTGGCGGCACCGTGCCAGCTGGATTCGAAAATATGGTCAGCGCGTATACCAAAGCCCTTGCCGAAGAATCCAACAATCAGAAATAACAACCAAAATCACCAAACCAAAAAAGGAGACCTACAATATTATGACAACATCAAATACTACAGAGCCTGGCAACCAGGCTGAGGACTTAGCCACGCTTGCAAAATCGGGCGAATTAATCGCGGCGGAAGTTGGGAAAATCATCGTTGGCCAAGTGGACGTCATCGGCCAGATCCTCACCGCATTTTTCGCCAGGGGACACGTGGTGATCGAGGGTGTGCCCGGATTGGCGAAGACGCTGATGATCAACAGTCTTTCCGAAACCATGTCCCTGGATTTCACCCGGGTGCAATTCACGCCTGACCTGATGCCGACAGATATCACCGGGACGACCTTGCTCAACGAAGACGAGCACGGCAAACGGCACTTCGCCTTTTCCAAGGGACCGGTTTTCACCAACATTCTGTTGGCTGACGAGATCAACCGGACCCCACCCAAAACCCAGGCCGCCTTGCTCGAAGCGATGCAGGAGCGCAATGTGAGTGTGGGCGGCGAGAGCTATAAATTGCCAGAGCCTTTCCTCGTCCTGGCGACGCAGAACCCCATCGAGCAGGAAGGCACCTATACCCTTCCGGAAGCGCAGTTGGACCGTTTCCTGTTCCTGGTCAAGATCGACTATCCTTCGCTCAGCGAAGAGGAAAAAATCCTGTTGTCGACCACGCTGGAAGCGCTGCCGAAGCTCAGCCAGATCATCGACGCCGAGACGATCATCCGATTGCAGAAAGTGGTGCGGGGGATCAAGGTGAGTCCTGAGCTCGCCAACTACGCCGCCCGATTGGCCCGCGCCACGCGGCCGGACAGCGACGAGGCTCCCGACTTTGTGAATAAGTGGGTGCGTTGGGGCTGCGGCCCGCGGGCCGGACAGGGTCTGCTGCTGGCAGCCAAGTCTCACGCCGGTCTCTGCGGACGGGATGAAGTCACCTTCGCCGATGTGAGAAAGTTCGTGCATCCCGTTTTGCGTCACCGCATGGGCTTGAACTTCGCTGCTGTCAGTGAAGGTCAGACCACGGATGATATCGTCGATCTGTTGCTCAAACACGTCCCGGAGAAGGCGTCCGCCGCAGCGCCGAAAAAGGCAGCTGCCGTGGCGTAATTGAAAATTAACGAAGCGATGAGAACCAGTCGATATACGATAACCTGGCTGTTCACCGCAGTCGCTCTGTGTGGGTCATTTTCTACGCCGACCAAGGCTGCCGTGATCGGACGGGTCAGCAACATTGTGCCCTCGACAATTCGGGTCAGCCCCAATGGTGACCACGTTCTTGTTGTGAGTGTTAACCCGCAGACGAAACAACGGCAGGTCTATCACGATGGAAAGGCTCTGCCGGGGGTGTACGACGCCATTGCTGAGGGCACTCCGTTTTTCAGCGAGGATGGCAAGCACCATGCTTTCGTGGGCACGCGAGGTGAACAGTGCATGGTGGTTCTCGACGGCGTCGAACAGAAACCTTATGCTATCACCGAAGCTGGCTGGCCCTTTGCCGGGTTGGTGTTCGGCTCGGACGCAGGCAAGACGCACCTGGCCTATCAAGCCAGCAAGGATGGCTGGCATTATGTCGTGGTGAATGGTAAGGTACTTGGGAAATACTACAGTGTCATCGTTAAAGATAAACCCGCGCAGCGCGGGATCTGGGATTTTCACTTCGCCGGGGAGTACTTCGTTTATCGCGCCAAGGTGCGCGATAAAATGGTCGCTTGTCGCGGTCGAATCCAAGGGGACAAGATTAGCTTGGTCACGAGCAAGCCCTACGCAGCGATTGGTAAGGAATCACTGGTCCGGATGGGTGGAAAGACCGACGCGACCGGCAGTGAGATGTTTGCGTTCGTTGCGATAGAAGGCCCGGGAAAAGAAAGCATTCGCCAACTTCCCGGAGACGAGCCCATCACAAAAAAAACCTGGAAGTATATTGCCTCAAGCACGTTGCGTGCGTCACCTGCCCGACCAGGAGAAATGGTCTATGTCGCAGGAGATACGCAGTGGCACGCGGTGGTCGGCGACAATCAATGGCCGGCCAGCGAAAGTTTGGGCCTGCTGATGGCGTCCCCATCCGGCAAGACCTGGGCCTGCAAGAGCAAGACCGACGACAAGTTGGTCATGATGGTCAACGGCGTGCCGGGCAAGGTGTATGCCCAAATTCTATACGGCGACACGCCGTTTCCCGCCGGGGACGAGCGCGTGATTTATGCCGCGGCATTATCCGACGGCTCCAAAACGCCCGCCCGATTGGTCGTCGATGGCAAAGAGGGCAAAGCCTATACCCAAGTGACGGGCGATAGCGTTGTGTTTAGTTCCGACCAGAAATCCATGGCCTACATTGCCGGGGATCTGAACCAGAAGTTCGTCGTTCTGGACGGTGCCGAAGGTGCTAAGTTTGATGAGATCTACGACCTGCATTTCTCGCCCGTTGGCTCTCGTTTGGTTTACGGTGCACGGCGCGGGCTAGAGCACTTTGTTGTCGAGGGTGACAAAGAACACGGGCCCTATGAAAATATTCAGCGGGGCTCACTCGTGTTCCGCCCGGACGGCAAAGACCTGGCCTGGGCTGCCTTTTCCGACGATGGTAATTGGCACGTGTGCCTCAACGGCAAGCCGATCGACGCGGGATGCGACGACGTGCTCAGTCAGATTACGTTCTCTGCTGGTGTGTCCGCGCCGGCTTATGTCGGGCAGTATCTGTCCGACGGCAAGCTAGCCTTTGCCTTGTCATTTGGCGGTGAGATCGGCAGGGAGTATGGCTCCATTTGGACTGGCGATGGCGGCAAGCTGTTCGTTCAAGAAAACGGCAGCATCGAGTATTTTGCAAAGAGCGGATCACTGCTCTACCGGGTCGTCGCCAAAGCGAAATAGCCTAACACAAACATCAGTCACTCTCCCATGAATCAGCTCAAACTCCTGCTCGCCAGTTTCTTTCTCCTGCTGAGCGCTCAGCTCCACGCTCAAGACACCACGCCCAAGCCAGAGCTCAAAACAGGGCTCAAGTGTGTCTTCTTCTCGCCGCAGGTGTCCGACCAGGACTTATTTAAGCAAGGCTTGGACGAGGAGGAGATGAAGAAGCTCACGGCGAACGAGCGTCACGATTATGTCTACCGGACGAAGGTCCCGGATTGGCACAAGGAGTCACCGCTCCCACCCATGCACGACAGGCTACCGGCCATCGCCAAAAAGGCCGGGGTGTCGGGGCATTCGCAGGTGATGTTAACTCTCGATCCGGACAAAGAGAAGCGCGCTGCCGAGATCAAGGCAGCGCTTTCAGGCCCGCGCTTCGATTTGCTCGCGCTGCCCTATTCGCGAACCATCCTCGGTAAACTACCGCAGTTTATCGAAATCATGGATCAGGCCGTGACGATCAATCCCAAGATGCAGTTCCTGATTCAGATTCCCAGTCCGCTGAATATCCCGACCCGAGACGCCAATAAATTTAAATACGCGAGCAGCAAATTCCACAAAGCCGTTTTTGAGGTGATCGTCAAAGAGCTCAGAAAGCGCTATCCGAGCAACCGGATTAGCTCCGCCTACTACGGCCTACCCGCCACGGAGATGAAATTACTCTTCGCTAAAAAAGAATTGCCGGGGATCACTTCGCTCGTCGGGGAGAAGAGCGTGTTTCTCACCGAGGCGGGCCAACCAGGACCCATCCTCGCTGATCTCAATGCGATGTTTACCCTCTCGCTCATCTACGATGTCGATCTTGCCCAGACCGATTTAAAATTGGGATACGAGGCAGATCTCGTCGCGATCGCAGCCAAGGCCTTGAAGCACGAAGCGAAGCATCGCCCAGCAGGGTTGGATCCATGGAAGGGAGACGGACCCAATATCTTCACGCTCGAAACCTGGGAACGGCCGTGGGCATCTACGGTGCCGGCCACCAAGAAAAAGGGTTTGAAATGCTTTTTCTATGGACATCAATACTTCACTCCGCTGGCGGATGCAATCGGGCCCGTTGCAGACAAAGCAGGCATCACTGACCACAAGGCGACGACCTATATTACAAAAAACCACGTTTACGCTAGTCCCGCATACATGGCGGCCTTTATCCAACCCGATCCACCCAAGCCCATAGAGCCGGACTTGAAACTCCAAGCCTTGCTCAACGCCGGCAAGATTGATCTCTTGGGACTGACCTATTTTCAGCGCGATACGGGAAGGATCGAGCATTACAAAGAAATGTTTGATTATGTGCTGGCGCGAAATCCAAACGCGCAGCTTCTGATCCATTTTCCCAGTGGCGCCTCTCCCGCCCTGCGACGTCTCAGCATTCTGAACAGAGAGGGCGATGCGCTTCGCGCCAAGTTCTATGCGACCGTTGTCGTGCCGCTACGCAAGGCGTATCCAGACAAAAAGATTCACTTCTGGTATTCAGGCCGCGTCACCTCAGAGATACGCCGCCGGTTCGAAGATGGAGAGCTTCCCCAGGTCTATGAGTTCATCGGGGACCGAGGGATCTTCTCTGGCAGGGCAGGCTACCCGGGCCCGTTCTTGCAAGATCTCCAGGGCCTGATTCTATACTCGTTGATTTACGACGTGGAGCTACCCAAAAGCGTGCCCGGCCTCAAAGGCAAGATCGACCTCAACGCCCTGGCCGCCGAGATGATCGAGATGGAAAAGAAGAAAGGGCTGTAGAATCACGTAGTCGCCTTTAGCGAAGAAACAGCAACGAGAGTATACTATGAAATTAGGACACAAGATCAAACCACTTCTGATCACACTCTCGCTGTGCTGCGCGGCACCACTCTCGGCGGCGGACGCAGAACCCGCTGCTGAGCCTGCTGCTGCGCCGGTTCCCTGGCATCTCTCGACTGCTGAGATTCGGGTGCCGGTTAAGGTGGCGCTGGCGGAAGTCTTGTCGCGGACGGCGCCGCAGGTGTATCTCGCGGATCTGAAACCGCTCAAGGTCACGGGCGGACTGGCCTTCAATCCGAAGACCAAGAGCGCGCTCCAACATGACGTCCGCAAGCCGAAAGAGAAGGCGGCGACGATTGCCAAGGAGAAGGAGCTCTACAAAAAGGCGAAGAAGGAGTGGGACCCCAAAGCCTACGGTCGACTGGGTGAAAACAAAGGCGGCCCGATCATGCGCGCCAGCGGCTCGGCGACGTACGCCATTAAACCGGAGTACAAATACTTTTCCAACTGGTCAGCCGTCTACCCTAAAAACAAGATCTTCATCGATGGTAAGCTGGTTCGCCATAGCAGGGTAGTGGCCATCCCCGCTGGCGCCAAGACGCTTACGATCGAGGTCCTCGACGCGCGTCTTCGTCAGGCAGGTTTTGTTACCAGGGGTCCTGGCGTCACACGCGCATCGATCAGTGTCCCCGGACGCGACCCGAGCCGCCTGGTCCCTATTGCGTATCGATTCGGTGGCGAGCGAGTCGGTTGCCAGACCGTCTGGGCAGAGGCTGGAAAACCGATGCGGATATTTTTGGACTCGTCTAGCGGCGACGAGGATTATTGGGTCTACCTGGTGGATCAGGCGAAGCAACCCGCGCCACTCGATTGGGAGCCGCAGGCGGGAGTTTTTGAAGAGGTCCGCTCCCTCGATCGCTACGATCCCAAGCTCGAAACGCTCGACGGCTTTTTGAAGCTGTGGGAGGGAAGCGCTGCGATCATGGGAAGGGGTGTCGTGCTGAAGGGGGCGTCACGGTCGGGGCCGAACCATGCGGCACGGGTGATCGTTCGTAGCAGTATGCCGTTCCGATCGAAAGGCTCAGACCGGTTGAATGTCGGCAAAGCGCTGGTCTCCCGGCCCGCATGGTTGAGTCGAATCAGCGTTACCTTTGAGATTCCGGCAACCGATCAGTACCGTTTCATTTGCCAGGTTTTCCCCCAGGGGTATATACTCTTGGACGGCGAATTGGTCGCGCCGTTTCTGGGGAAAACAAACAGGCGATTCTTCGACATTGAAATCGAGAAAGGACTTCATCGCTTCGAGATCCTGCAATATGCCTACGCGGGGCAAAATGGTAAGGCTGGGCTGTGGTGGAAGGATCCGACAAATAAGGATATGAATGGGGATTACAAGCCTGGCTGGTTGCCCTTTGGCCATAATCCTGTAACTAATACGTATATCGCGTTGGAACCCATGGCGGATGCGACAAGCGGGCCGCTGGAGACGAGCGGTGCGCAAGCATCGTGGGCCTCGTTCAGTTGGCACCAAGTCGGCAGTCTCGGGGCCGTGTATCCCGGGCATGATCTCAACTGGGTTCGCTTGAGCGCGCATGCCCCGGGGGCGGCGACCAACGCCGTCTACCGCTGGCGATTCGACGACGGCCGCACGGCCGAGGGCCAGCAGGTCACGAAGCTTTTCTTGCGGTCTGGCATGAGAAAGGTGCAGTTGGAGGTACTCGATGCTCCGGGCGGCAAGGTGATCGCCCGCGCCGCCGGCGAGGTCAATGTTCAGATAAATCTGGCCTTTATGGGGGACTTTGGCTTCGGCACAAAATTGATGGACGATAGTGATGGCTCGCCACGTATAATCGGGGCCGCGGACGATAAGGTCGCGATGATTTGGGAGTTTGCGGAGGAAGACACCCTCGCGCAGCTGCCGCTGGACGATCTGGTGAACCTCTACGAATGGTCGTATCCCTTGAATCACTGGGGGGGGAGTAGCGCGGTGCACGGCCTCGGTACTTGGCAAGACTGGAGCGCGAGTGCCCAGGTAATCAAAAAAAGAAAATCAAAAACAGCAGCAGAAATTAATAGGGAACGATATTTAGCAGCTAGCTATGAAGCCCGTGAGCTCGCTCGAAGCCGGACCCGCGAAGCGCTGGGGCGGCGGGTCGATGAGGTGATCGCCGCGTATCCGTACAGCCAATTGCTGCAGATCGCGCAGAGTTTGAGTCGCACGATAAACAGTCCGACAGACGCTAGCTACGCCGCTGCCGAAAAGCTGCTGACCGTGGTGATGGACCGTTCGCCTGCCGGCAGCAGTCACTGGCGAGAAGCCGCGTTGGGGCTGTCGGATATCAAGCTATTGGTCCGCGGCGAAGCCGAGGCGACGGTAGAGCTGCTCAAGAAAATCGAACAGATCGGACCGGCCGTCGACATGCTTGAGTCCTGGCAATTTGCTAAAGCAAGCGCGTATCACTATCTTTTGGCGGGCGAGAAGCTCGCAGGGCTGACACAAGGGGTGCACTGGTCGCCGATCCGGTGGCAGTTCCGCACGGAACACGGCATAGGGCTGTCGTTCATTTACCCATACGAAAAGGGCCGCGGGTTCTGGATCGCCAAAACCTTCGACCTGCCCGCGGGCTGGAAGGGCAAGCAGCTGATATTCAAGTTTGGGGTGACCCACGCTCGCAGCGCGAACGTTTGGATTAACGGCGAGCCGCTCGGTCGCATGTGGCAATGGCCCGACGGAAACATCATCATCCCGGAGAGAGTCCTGAAAAAAGGTGGAGAGAACCGCATCACGTGGCTAATTCAGCCCCCTTCAAGACAGGACTGGAGACGGCTAGTGACGTCTCCTAGTGTATCGGCCGACTTGAGTCGTAGCGCCTTTTCAAGTCACCAGGCTCATAATGGTTCGTTTATTCACATGCGTGACTTGAAGGGTCCTGTCCGACGCCGCGACAGCACAACGCGCAGGCTGGGAAGCCAGACGGTGTTGGGAGGAGCGCTTCGCGACACGGAGCGCTCGCTGGTCTTGTCACCTGACGGCCGGCGGCTCGCCGCGGGATACGAATTCGGAATGGTCAGGGTGTATGACGTTGACGCGATCTTAGAGGGGAAGAATAAGATGGTACCCCATGGTGGGTACAATGGAGGTAAAATCACCATGGAACCCAGTGCAACGCACACGATCAGAGTCGCTCCGGTCGGCGTCGTTTCACTGGCCTTTTCGCCGGACGGCAAGCGGCTGGCGACGGGCAGCGAGGACGCTCGCATCACGCTGTTGGATCCCGTCAGCGGTAAGATGATCCACTCGTCCATCGGGCACGCCAGTGATGTGCTCGCGCTGGCCTTTTCGCCGGACGGTAAGCGTCTGGCATCGGCCAGTCATGACCGGACGGTCAAGGTTTGGGATACCGCCTCCGGTAAAGAACTGCTGACCCTGAGCGGGCACGCCGGGCCCGTTCATGCCGTGGTGTTCTCGCCGGACGGCAAGAGCATCGCCACCGCAATCGATGACTCCCACATTCGGCTGTGGGACGCGACCACTGGCAAGGCGCTGCGCACGCTCGAGAGGGACAAGGGCGAGGTGTTGTCGCTGGCCTTCTCGCCGGATGGCAAACGGCTCGCTGCGGGCAGTCGCGAGGGCGTCGTCAACCAATGGGGCCTGGCGTCGGGAAAGAAACTGACGATGGCCCACCATATGAGGGACGATAATTCCCGTGATGCGATGGTCACGAAGGTTCTCTACAGCCTCGATGGCAAACAGCTGTTTTCTATCGGCATCGGTGTGGGTAGAAGATGGGATAGTGAAACCGGGGCCGAGGCCGACGAGTTTGCCAAGTTCGGCGCTTACGCCAGTCCTCACCAGGCGGCGCTGGGGCGCCCTCAAAGTGGCCCAGACAAGCCGGCTAAGGGCTCTGAACACTTTCCGATTGAGCTGTACACCTCCGAGGCCTGCGACGAGCAGGGAATGAACTATGCCACCTACGCCGGTAGGTGGGACACGTTGCCGGACTTCGACAAGCTGACACCGGTCAAGAAGGGCGTCCTGAACCACATCGATCGGGAGCATCTGACGGGCGCTCTGCTTACCTGGCTCAAGACCACCAAGAAGGACGGCAAAGATCATCAGACCGTGCACCCCTCGAGCTTGAAAGTCACCGGCTACCTGAAGGCAAGGAGAGCCGGTGACTACGCGTTTTCGCTGAAGTCGAATGGCCCTAGCCGGCTGCTCGTCGATTCGAAAGTCGTTATTGATGACGACGGGCAAAGAGAGAAAAACGCAGCCGCGGAAGTAACGCGCGGCACGGTACATCTCGAACCGGGCGTGCATGCGTTCGTGCTAACCTATTCCGGCGGAGGGAACCCACGTCACAGCTCGCTGGACATCACCTTTCCCAGAGCGTTTGTCCGATCCTTGGTGGTGGGGGACATGGATTCCAGCCGTATGATGGCGGGTGCACTGTTGGCGCAGGGGAAGCCCGAGGAAGCAAAAGCGCTGCTGACTAAGCTGCACCGCGGCGGATGGCCCTTGTCGGATGAGGAGCAACGGCATGTGGAGCAGGCACGGATGCGGATTCGGCGACTGGCCGGGACTAAATCCATCACAGACCACGCGTATGCCTTGGGTCTGATTGAGACCTCCCTGGCCTCCTATCCGATGCTGCGCCTGGATCCGGAGTTCATGGTCAGCGTGATTGCGGTCTACGCCAGTATCGGCGACCCGAGAGCAGCCATACTGGCCGAGCAGATGCTCGAGGCAGAGATGAACGACGGCCAGCGACGCCTCCTCATCATGAGCCAGGTCAAAATCAAGCTCAACGCCGGCGATCTGCCCGGCGCTGGCGAGGTCTACCGGAAGCTGAAGGCACTCGCCCCGCAAAGTGAAGAAACGATTGCCGCTCGGGAGCTGATCAAGGCGGCCGTGATTAAGGGGAAGTGAGTCTTTGAGAGCCCAACGGGCTCATGGCATACTAGCCCAGGGTAACGCCCTGGGACCAGATTCTGGAAATGCCATTGCAGGCCAAAGGTCTGCCTCATAGGGTCCCGGAGATCAACTCATGGAGCTCTCCAACAAAATCAAACCCTTGCTCATCACGCTCTCGCTGTGCTGCGCGACACCACTCTCGGCGGCGGACGCTGAACCCGCTGCCGAGCCCGCCAAGCCGGTTCCCTGGCATGTGCCGAACGCGGAGCTTCGGATGCCGGTTAAGGTGGCGATGACGGAGGCCTTGCTGCGGATGCCGCCGCAGGTGTATCTCGCAGATCTGAAACCGCTCGAAATCACGGGCGGCCTGGCCTTCAATCCGAAGACCAAGGACCCGATCAAGCGTGACATCCGTAAGCCGCAAGAGAAAGCGGCGACGATCGCCAAGCAAAAGGAACTCTACAAAAAAGAGAAGAAGGAGTGGGACCCTAAAGCCTACGGTCGACTGGGCGAAGACAAAGGTGGCCCGATCCTGCGCGTCAGCGGCTCGGTGACGGTTGCCATCAAACCGGAGTACAAATACTTTTCCTGGGGGCCGAGTGAGGCCGCCAAGGTTTATATCGACGGCAAATTGCTTACTGAAGAGAGCCTGCTCCAAGTGACCTATAAAGAAGGGGAAAATTGGCGCTACACCTATAAAGAGCGCAAGATGACCCGGCTCGCGCCGATCCCGCCCGGTGCGAAGACACTGAAGCTGGAAGTGGGCGGCTTGCTCACTCAAGCAGGCTTCATTACCAGGAGCCCTGGCGTCGCACGCGCGCCGATCTGTGTCCCCGGACGCGACCCGAGCCGCCTGGTCCCCATTGCGTATCGATTAGGTGGCCAACGGGTCGGTTGCCAGACTGTCTGGGCGGAGCCCGGAAAACCGATGTCGATATTTTTCGACTCGTCCAGCGGCGACGAGGATTATTGGGTCTACCTGGTTGACAAGGCGAACGGGCCCGCGCCACTCGATTGGACACCGCAGGCGGAACTTGTTGAAGAGGTCCGCTCCCTCGATCGCTACGATCCCACCCTCGAAACGCTCGACGGCTTTTTGAAGCTGTGGGAGGGGAGCACTGCGATCATGGGAAGGGGTGTCCCGCTGGTACGTTCTGGTGCGGATCGGATGGGGCCTGCACAGAGCCGGCCGGCACGGGTGATCTATCGTGGCTATATGCCGTTCCGATCGAAAGGCTCAGAGCGGTTGAATGTCGGTCAAGCACAGGCCTCTCGGCCCGCATGGTTTAGTCGACTCAGCGGCACCTTTCACATTCCGGAAACCGATCGTTACCGTTTCGCTAGCAAGTTGGGACCCGCAGGCTATGTGCTCTTGGACGGCCAATTGGTCGCACCGTTTCAGGGGGACAGAGGAGCGCGCTTTTTCGATATTGAACTCGAGAAAGGACCTCATCGCGTCGAGGTCCTGCAATATGCCCGCGCGGGGCAAAATGGTTCGGCCGGGCTGTGGTGGAAGGATCCAAGAAGAAAGGATTTGAATGGGGATTACGAGATAGGCTGGCCGAAATTTGGTGATGTGAATGAAGGCGGTCTCATGATGTGGGAACCGATGGCGGATGCGACAAGCGGTCCGCTGGAGACGAGCCGTGCGCAAGCTTCCTGGGCCTCGTTCAGTTGGGTCCAACACGCCAATCTCATGGCCGTGTATCCCGGGCATGATCTCAACTGGGTTCGCTTCAGCGCACATGCCCCGGGTGCTTCGACCAACGCCGTCTACCGCTGGCGATTCGACGACGGCCGCCCGGCCGAGGGCAAGCAGGTCACGAAGCTTTTCTTGCGATCTGGCATGCGGAAGGTGCAGTTGGAGGTGCTCGATGCGCCGCGCGGTAAGGTGATCGCCCGCGCCGCCGGCGAGATCAATGTTCAGATCAATCTGGCCTATACGTCGGACTTCAGCATCAAGCACGATAGACGGAGAGATAGCTCTCTGCTCGCGATGATTTGGGCGTTTATGGAGGAAGACACCCTCGCGCAGCTGCCGCTGGACGATCTCGTGAACCTCTACGAATGGTCGTATCCCTTGAAACACTGGAGGGCGTCTTGGAGGTTGCACGACGGCACAGGGGTAGCGGATTTTGTCCCTGTGTCACTTGCCGACCGTGAAGCCCGTGAGCTCGCCGGAAGACGGGTTCGCGAAGCTCTGGCGCGGCGGGTCGATGAGGTAATCGCCGCGTATCCTTACAGCGAATTGCTGCGGATCGCGCAGAGTTTCGCTCGCAAGGAAAACAGTCCGACAGACGCTAGCTACGCCGCTGCCGAAAAGCTGCTGGTCTCTGTGTCTCGTCAGTCGCCAGCCGGCAGCTCTCACTGGCGAGCATCCGTGTGGGGGCTGTCGGATATCAAGCTATTGGTCCGCGGCAAAGCCGAGTTGGCGGTAGAGCTGCTCAAGAAACTCGAGCAGACCGATGCGGCCGTCGACAGGCTTGAGTCCTGGCAATTTGCTGGAGCGCGCGAGTATCACCCTCTTTTGGCTCGCGAGAAGCTCGCAGGGCTGACACAAGGCTTGGACTGGTCGCCGATCAGGTGGCAGTTCCGCAGGGAACACAACATAGGGCTGTCGTTCATTTACCACTTCGACAAGGGCCGCGGGTTCTGGGTGGCCAAAAACTTCGACCTGCCCGCGGACTGGAAGGGCAAGCAGCTGATATTCAAGGATGGGATGATCCACGCTGGCAGCGAGAACGTTTGGATGAACGGCGAGCCGCTCGGTCGCATGTCGCAATGGCCCGACGCAAACATCGTTATCCCGGAGAGATACCTGAAAAAAGGTGGGGAGAACCGCATCACCTGGCTGATTCAGCCCGCTTCAAGCCAGGAGTGGGGGCGGGTAGCGTCGTCTCCTGGTGTATCGGCCGACTTGAGTCGCATCGCCTATTCAAGTGTGCAGGAAGAGCAACACCCCCCCTCCCGTATTCAAATCCGTCACTTGAAGAGGAAGGAGGCGGCGTCTAGCGACCTGGGATTGCAGACGGTGTTGGGAGGAGCGCTTCCGGATATTGATCGCTCGCTAGCCTTCTCACATGACGGCCGGCAGCTCGCCTCGGGACACCAATACGGAAAGGTCAGGTTGTGGGACGTTGACGCGATGTTAAACGGAACCGCACACAAGGCAACGCACACGATCAGAGTCGCTCCGGCCAGCGTCGTTTCACTCGCCTTTTCGCCTGACGGCAAGCGGCTGGCGACGGGCAGCGAGGATTCTCGCATCACGCTGTTGGATCCCGTCAGCGGTAAGACGATCCGCTCGTTCATCGGGCACGCCAGTGATGTGCTCGCGCTGGCCTTTTCGCCGGACGGTAAGCGTCTGGCATCGGCCAGTCATGACCGGACGGTCAAGATCTGGGATGCCTCCTCCGGTAAAGAACTGCTGACGCTTGGCGTTCACGCCGGGCCCGTTCACGCCGTGGCGTACTCGCCGGACGGCAAGAGCATCGCCACCGCGATCGATGACTCCCATATTCGGCTCTGGAACGCGACCACCGGTGCGGCGCTGCGCACGCTCAAGAAGGACAAGGGCGAGGTGTTGTCGCTGGCCTTCTCGCCGGATGGCAAACGGCTTGCTGCGGGAAGTCGCGAGGGCGTCGTCAACCAATGGGGCCTGGCGTCGGGAAAGAAACTGACGATGGCCCACCATATGAGGGACGATAATTCCCGTGATGCGATGGTCACGAAGGTTCTCTACAGCCTCGATGGCAAACAGCTGTTTTCTATCGGCATCGGTGTGGGTAGAAGATGGGATAGTGAAACCGGGGCCGAGGCCGACGAGTTTGCCAATTTCGGCGAGTACGCCCGTCCTCCCCAGGCGATCCTGAGGCGCCCTAAAATTGGCCCAGACCGGATGGCGGAGGGTTTTGAAAACTTTCCGGTTGAGCTGTACACCTCCAAGGCCTGCGAGGAGCGCGGAATGAACTACGCCAGCTACGCCGGCGAGTGGGACAAGCTGCCCGACTTCGACGCGCTGACGCCGGTTGTGCAGGGCGTCCTGAAACACATCGGCCCGGAGCACCTGAAAGGCGTGATGCTTCCCTATTGGAAGATCACCACGAAGGAAGACGGCAGCAACGATAAGACAGCCCAACCTTCCGGCTTGAAAGCCACCGGCTACCTGAAGGTAAAGAAAGCCGGTGACTACGCATTTTCGCTGCAATCGCGTGACGGTAGCCGGCTGGTGGTGGGTTCGAAAACAGTGATTGATCACGACGGGGTCAAAGAGGAGGCCGTAGCGAACGAAGTAAAACACGGCAGCCTGCATCTCGAACCGGGCGTGCATTCGTTCGTGCTGACCTATTTTTGCGCTCAAGACTCCGGATCGCTGGACTTCACCTTCCCGGATGCGTTTGTCCGATCCTTGACGATGGCGGACATGGATTCCAGCCGTCTGCTGGCGGGTGCACTGTTGGCGGAGGGGAAGCCCGAGGAAGCAAAAGCGTTGCTGACCAAGCTGCACCGCGGCGGATGGCCCTTATCTGAGGAGGAGCAAGAGCATGTGGAGCAGGCACGGATGCGGATTCGGCGAATGGCCCGAACCACCTCCACCATAGACCACGGGCATGCCTTGGGTCTGATCGATACCTCGCTGGCCACCCATCCGATGCTGCGTCTCGATCCGGAGTTCATGGTCAGCGTGATTGCGGTCTACGCCAGTATCGGCGACCCGAGAGCGGCCATCCTCGCCGAGCAGATGCTCCAGGCAGACATGAACGACGGCCAGCGCCGCCTCCTCATCATGACCCAGGTCAAAATCAAGCTCAACGCCGGCGACCTGACCGGCGCCGGCAAGGTCTACCGGAAGCTGAAGAAACTCGCCCCGCAGAGCGAAGAAACGATTGAGGCGCGTGAGTTGATCAAGGCGGCCGTGATTAAGGGGAAGTGAGTTTTTGAGAGCCCAACGGGCTCATGGCATACTAGCCCAGGGTAACGCCCTGGGACCAGATTCGGGAAATGCCATTGCAGGCCAAAGGTCTGCCTCATAGGGTCCCGAAAATTAGCCAATTTGAATGATACCAGATCGAGTGCGATGAAAAATACGTCTGGGATTGATGAAGCATCTTATGAGGCAGACCTTTGGCCTGCGTGTATCCTCGCCGATTATTCCCAGGGCGTTGCCCTGGGCTAGTATGGGTGAGCCCGTTGGGCTCGAGGGAAATGCCTTTTATTAGACGAACCTCACTGACAGAAAAATCCGGTTTCGCGGATAGGGACAGAGTTTCACGAGGACAGGCCAGTAAACGCTTCACGAGGACAGGCCAGACTTTGAGAGCCCAACGGGCTCATGGCATACTAGTGGTCGAACAGATCTAAATAGTCGGGTAAAGCTTGTGTAGTTTGATGCGTGCGTCGGCAGTTGTAAACTGCCACTTCACTGGCCTCGGGTCTGCGTTGCGCTCGGAGGTGTTCGCCGCGATG
>CAJQKQ010000041.1 GCA_905478925.1 uncultured Verrucomicrobiales bacterium | reverse complement strand
CCATCAGCAAGCCCTTCTACATGGGCATCTATGAGCTGACGCAGGCCCAGTGGAAGGCTGTGATGGGCACGGAACCATGGAAGGCAGAGCGGGCCTTGGGGCTCATGCGTGCTCAGCCGAGACCACAAGGCTTTGACGACTATCCCGTTGCCTTTGTGGACTCTTATGATGCCATCGAGTTCTGCCGCAAGCTTTCGAAAAAGACAGGTATGGCCGTCTCTCTCCCGACTGAAGCGCAATGGGAGTATGCCTGCCGCGCGGGAACGACCACGACTTTTTCCTTCGGAGATGACCTGTCGAAACTCATCGACTACGGCTGGTACGGCGGAAAAGACGCGGGGCAGAAGGAAGACTATGCCCATCGTGTCGGCCAGCTGAAGCCCAACCCCTGGGGCTTGTATGATATGCACGGTAACGTCTGGGAATTCTGCCGTGACTGGTATGACAAGGACTACTACAGCAGGTCACCGAGTGTTGATCCGGAGAATACCACGAAAACTGATAAGGTATCTCTGCGCAGTGGGGCGTTTCACAGCGTTCCCTCCGTGTCCCGCTCCGCACAACGCAACAGCTGGGCATATCCCAAGAGTGCCCGTTACAACTACGGTCTGCGGGTCGTGGTTGCTGCCGACAAGTAGCACGGATATAGCTAGCAAGTATCTCCGGCTTCGGGGGGGGGCAGGGGAATGGCTGGAGTCGCAGCTGTTTGAGCCATATTGAAAATGATCTGTCCAGATTCTACATCGCCGGGAGTGGTTAAAGTATGAATGAACATCCAACACAAAGAAACCCTGCCATGACTTCCACGCGGCGATCCGACCCGAAATCGTTTTCGTCTTTCTTGCTGACGGCCACCACCCTGACGGTTGCGCTGCTGGCTTGTGTGCCGGTAGCGTTCGGCCAAGCGGAAAACCCCGGCGACGAGACCGTGCCCAAAGAACTCAGCCTTGATCTTGGTAAGGGTGCATCGTTGAAGCTGGTGCTCATTCCGGCCGGCAAGTTCATGATGGGCAACCACGAGACCCCGGCGGAAACCGTCAAGAAGGTCGGGGGCTTCGAGAGGAACCTGGTCGATGAGTATCCTGCCCATGAGGTGACCATCAGCAAGCCCTTCTACATGGGCATCTACGAGGTAACGCAGGCCCAGTGGAAGGCTGTGATGGGCACGGAACCATGGAAGGCAGAGCGGGCCCTGGGATACATGCGTCTGCAGCCGAGACCACAAGGCTTTGACGACTATCCCGTTGCCTTTGTGGACTCTTATGATGCCATCGAGTTCTGCCGCAAGCTTTCGAAGAAGACCGGCAGGACCGTCTCCCTCCCGACCGAGGCGCAATGGGAGTATGCCTGCCGCGCGGGAACGACCACGACTTTTTCCTTCGGAGATGACCTGTCGAAACTCATCGACTACGGCTGGTACGGCGGAAAAAACGCGGGGCAAAAAGAAGACTACGCCCACCGTGTCGGCCAGCTGAAGCCCAACCCATGGGGTTTGTATGATATGCACGGTAACGTCTGGGAATTCTGCCGTGACTGGTATGACAAGGACTACTACAGCAAGTCACCGAGTGTTGATCCGGTGAATACCAAGGAAATCAAGAACTGGTGTCTGCGCAGTGGGTCGTTTCACAGCGTTCCCACCGTGTCCCGCTCCGCACAACGCAACAGCTGGACAGGCCCTAAGGCTGTCCGCTACAATCTCGGTCTCCGGGTCATCGTTGCTGCCGACAAGTAGCAGCATTGAGGCATGACCCCGTAGATCTGCTGAAAGGAAGAGGAGAAATATGCGCCGCTCAAAACCGGCCTTGGCAATAGAAAACAAGAGAAGGAAACGATGAAAAAACTGGTTACAGGACACACGAGATTTGTTATTTGCTTGCTGCTGTCGGCGGCGGCAAGCGCTTCATCCACCTTTGCCTATCATGGCGCAAAGGATGTTGATGGCAAACTTGTCATCCAGGATGACGGCCAGACGATCGTCGTTGAGGGATGGGGCGAGGACAGTTTTCGCGTCCGCGTTACACCGCCGGGCAGCAAGCAGACCTCTGATTGGGCCTTGGACATCCCCCTTGAATCCAAAGGGAAAGTCGAAATCACTCCCGGGCAGGCCGTTATCCGGAACGGGAAGATCTCCTGCCGGATCAGCGACAGCCAGATTCTTCGCAACTCCCATAGACTCCACATGGAGTTCTTCAAACATGACGGTGACAAGCGGAAACGCATCCTGAGTGAATACGACTACGGTGTCCCCGCACACAATCCCGGCGTGCGCGTTTTCAAGAGCGCGGACCATGGATTGTTCGAGGCCGAGCTACACCTGGCGTCGCACAAGGATGAACGCTTCTACGGCATGGGGCTCAACGCTGAGGCGGGAACGCTCAACCTGAAGGGGTCTGTGATTGACCTTTACCAGCGGCATGTAAAGCACGTCGTCCCGTTCGTGGTCTCCAGCGAGGGATATGGTTTCCTCTGGAACAATCCGTCGCTGGGACGAGTTGAATTCGGGACGAAGAGAGTCCGCTGGGTCTCCCGCGGTTGCAAGCAACTGGACTACTTCATCACCGCCGGCGACTCCTATGCGGATATTATGTCCAACTACGCCGATGCAACAGGGCATGCCCCCAAGTTCCCATACTGGGCGTCCGGCTTCTGGATGTGCAAGCTGCGTTACGAGACGCAAAAGGATTTTCTTGATGCGGCGCGGGAATTCAAGAAACGCGGACTGCCGCTGGCGGTCCATGTGATCGATTACAAGCACTGGGACGTACTCGGCAACTGGAAACTGGACCCTAAATTCTGGCCTGACCCGAAGGCGATGGTCAAGGAGATCAACGACATGGGAGCGCGGATCATGATCTCGCCATGGGTCCTGGTGAGCCCGAAAAGCGAGAATTTCAAGCACATGAAAGACAACCATATGTTTGTCACATCCAGGGACGGGAAAAAGGACGCGATCAATTACTGGGGCCCGTCCTACCAGTATGACCCGACAAATCCTGAAGCCGGAAAGTTCCTCTGGAGCAAATGGAAGCAGAACTACTTTGACATTGGGATTCGTACTTTCTGGCTCGACCCATGCGATGATTTGCACGAAATCCAGGATTTCGATCAGATGCTGTACAAAATCGGTCCAGCCACTGAAGCGAATGCTTATTACCCTGTCGCCCACCAGAAGAATGTTTACGAAGGGCTGGTTTCGGCCGGCGAGAAGGAGGTGGTGATCATCTCCCGAAGCTGCTGGGCTGGCTCCCAAAGGTACGGAGCGGCACCCGCCCATCACGACGTCCTATCTTCATTTGAACACTTCGAAGAGTACGTTAGGGCCTACCTCAATCTCGGCATGAGCGGAATACCATGGGGCGCCACCGGCATCGGCGGGTTCGTGGCCCGAGAACAAGACGAGCGTTTCCACGAGTTGATGATACGCTGGTACCAGTACGGTGTGTTCTGCCCCGTCTTCCGGACCCATGGAAAACGCTCGGACAACGAGCCCTGGAAGCTCGGGGGCGATTCCTATCCTCACATCCGCGAGGCGCTGTTCCTCCGCGAGCGCCTCCGCCCCTACGTGATGAAGCAGATGGCCCTGGCGTCGGACAAGGGCATTCCGCCCATGCGGCCGGTATTCTTTGACTTTGACCAGATCGACCCGAAAACAGCGGAAATCGAAGACCAGTTTCTGTTCGGGCCGGATCTGCTTGTTGCGCCGATCACCCGGTTCGGCCAAAGATCCCGTGAAGTCTACCTGCCCGGAGGGGTCGATTGGACGGATGCCTGGACCGGTAAGAAATTCAAGGGCGGACAGACGATTAAGGCCGACGCTCCGATCGAGCGCATCCCGGTTTACCTGCGCGGCGATCAGCCCAAGTTGCTGAAACTTTTCAAGGAAAAGGCCCCGGAAGATCCTTCCCCGGTCAGAGCGGTAACAGAGATCAAATAAGAAAAAGGAAATGAATATGCGACGGATAATTAGGAGTGTTCTGGTAGGTGCCATTGTCGTCTGCGCCACGGCGTCGACCCGGGCTGAGGTTAAGCTAAATAGCCTGTTCACCGACAACATGGTGCTACAACGGGACATCCCTGCAAAGGTGTATGGAACGGCCGATGATGGCGAAAGCGTGATCGTTTCAATCAATGGGCAGACCGCGAAAACGACGGCGAAAGGCGGCGAATGGCTGGTCGCGCTCAAGCCCATGAAGGCAGGAGGTCCACATCGCTTGACCATCGAAGGAAAGAATACGCTCACTTTGCAAAATGTGGTGTTCGGCGATGTCTGGCTTTGCACCGGACAATCCAACATGGATTTTGATTGTGCACGGTTTGCCTCACCGGAGAATACCCAGGACGAGTACCTCGACGAATATGGAGAGCAACGCAAGAGGTACATTGAAATTGCCAAGAACGCAGCAAGTTACAAAAATCTAAGAATGTTCGTTGCCGAAAAAAGGCCGGGAGCAAAGAGAGCGGGACTGGAGGTCGTAAAGGATTTTGATCAGTCCTGGCAGGTGAGTTCTGAGAAATACACGCTCCTGACCTCGGCAATGGGTTATGTCTTCGGACTGAGACTTCACCAACACCTCAACATTCCCATCGGGCTCATCGACACCAACAAAAGCGGCTCGCCGATCGAGACCTGGATGTCAGCTGAGGCGTTGAAGGCAGCCGGGCTTGAGGCCGAAGCCGACTCCCATTACAACGGCAATATCTTTCCCGTTCAGAAGTTCGCCATCAAAGGGGTCATCTGGTATCAGGGCGAGAGCAACGCGATGAGCGTCGAGTCGAGTATCGCCTATGGCAGGACGTTTCCTACGATGATCGAGTCTTGGCGCAAGGAGTGGGGGCAAGGCGACTTCCCATTTCTCTATGTGCAACTGGCGGGCTGTGATTGGAATGAGTCGGTAAGGCGCAATTGGCCGTTGCTGCGCGAGTCGCAGGATATGGCCCTGGCGCTGCCCAATGTTGGCGCTGCTCTGGCCATCGACAAGGGCGCCCGTCGCAACATTCACCCAATTCACAAAATCAGTGTCAGCGAGCGCTTGGTGTTGGCGGCACGGAAACATGCGTATGACGAGGAATTGGTCTACAGCGGGCCGACCTACAAATCACACGAGGTCAGAGGCGGCAAAATCGAGGTCGTCTTCGATCATGTTGGCGGGGGCTTGATCAAGAAGGCGTTTCAGATCGAAGATATCAAAACCACCAGCGCCAAACTGGAGGGTTTCGAACTGAGTGCAGATGGCCACAGTTACGTTCCTGCGGAGGCGACGATTCAGGGCGATAAAGTCGTTGTTTCAAGCGATGCGGTGAAGAGTCCCAAACACGTTCGTTACGCCTGGACCGGCTTCCCGAATGCCAATCTCTTTAACAAGGGGGATCTGCCTGCCCATCCGTTCCGAACTGACGACCATGTGCCCCAAGCGCCGGTTGAACAAAAGTAGCCCAAAAGCGCGCCGAGGAAGAAGAAGTGAAACCCCACGAGACTTCCATGACCACTCCAAGACTGACATGCGGTTTTCCCGCCCTAGTCACCTGCTTCCTGCTCGCCGCCCATGTGACGGCGGATGAGCCAAAGCACAATCCCGCTGCGGACAAGGCCGCGTTCGAAAAGGCCGCCGCGGGCGCTGCGTGGGCGGAAGTTTTTTCCGATTCCTGCACGGCGGATTGGAAGGAAAAGTGGTTTCTCGACGGCGAAGTGGGCACCGTGACGAACAGCCCGGAGGGCATGACCCTGACGGCCGGTCCGGAATTCAGAAACGATGCCCATCACATGGTGCTGTGGACGAAGGACAGCTTCGAGGGCGAACTGAAGATCGAATACGAATACACCCGGCTCGATAAGGCGCCCAACTGCGTCACCATCCTCTATATCCAGGCGACGGGGAGCGGCAAGGGCCCTTACGCGAAAGACATCACGAAGTGGAGTGGGCTGCGTAAGACACCGGCGATGAAGATGTATTACAACCACATGCACTCCTATCACATCAGCTATGCGGCGAATCCGGGTACAAAGGAGGCATACATCCGCGGTCGCCGCTACATGCCGGAGAGGCAGGGCTTGAACGGCACCGCACTGAAGCCGGACTACTCCACGCCGAAGCTGTTCGCCACCGGAGTGAAGCACCACATCACGGTCATTAAGAAAGACCGCGATCTCCATGTGCGGGTCGAGAATCCCGACCAGGTCGTCTATTGCCACATGACCAACCCGGACCTGCCCGCAATCACCGAAGGACGCATCGGACTACGCCACATGTTCACGCGCTCAGCGCGCTATGCGAATCTCCGCGTGAGCCGATCGGTGCCCGGAGGGGACGCCGGAGCGGAGCCGAACATTGGAAAGCTGCGCTCCGAGCTTCGGGCACGATCGGCTGAGTCCGCGTCGTTTCTTTCGGCGACGGAACCTGCCTCCGGTGAGGCTCAGGAGAAAGCTGTGATAGTCGGCCTCATAGGGGGTTCCACCGTCGCGGTGCAATCCGGGTGGGGGCCGGCCTTTGCGCAGCGGTTTGATAGACGCGCGAAGATTGTCAACTACGCGAAGAACGGGGCAACCCTTCAAGCCCTGTCAAAGAAACTGGATGCGCTCGTCCAACTATGTCCTGATTCAGTTCGGCCATAATGATCAGAAGCATGATGTATTCTGTGGTTATTCAGGATCGGACGCAACCCCGTTGGGGTTGTAGACGACACCGCCGCCACCCGCATAAAACTCCAACGCCTCTATCCTTCAATCGAAGTGTTTCTCACACGGTAGGGCTGATCCGGCTCGGTCAGCCCACTTTAAAAATCTAGCCGCCGGCCTCACCCACACGGAAGTGAGATCCCGGGGTAGGCTTGAATCATGGGGTCTGTCCCGCTGCATGGAGGGAGACGAAAACTGATCCCTCCCTCAAATAAGAATCTGGAAATCGCTGAGGATGTGGCCGGGGTTGCTGGGCAGCAGAATGCAGCCCCTCCTTGGGGCTTCGCCTGCTTGGTGGATTTTGTTGAATCAACCTCCAGAACGGGATCAATGTTTCTGCTCTCCCGCCCTGACGCAACCCCGTTGGGGTTGATGGATTTTTTGGTGCGTTGTCCCGGGGTAGGCTTCACTGCGTTGCGCCAACCCCGGGCTAAAATACGCAACCCCGTTGGGGTTGATGGTTCTTCATCCCCAATGGGGATACGGATTTTAGCCCAGGGTTGCCGGAGTGAAACGGAGGCTACCCTGGGTACTCCGCCCCCCGGATATCCCAACCCCAACGGGGTTGCGTCCGTCCCGGAATCAATCCCAGACGTGTTTCTGACGGAGCGCCACCCTCTGCTCCCGCCCTGACGCAACCCCGTTGGGGTTGATGGAATTTTTGGTGCGGTTGTCCCGGGGTAGGCTTCACTGCGTTACGCCAACCCCGGGCTGAAATACGCAACCCCGTTGGGGTTGATGGTTCTTCATCCCCAACGGGGATACGGATTTTAGCCCAGGGTTGCCGGCCTGCCCTCCGAAGCAGCGAAGCGCGAAGGAGGGAGCAGGGCGGAGGCTACCCTGGGAACTCCGTATTCCGGTTGTCCCAACCCCAACGGGGTTGCGTACGTCCCGGAATCAATCCCAGGCGTGTTTCTGACGGAGCGCCACCCTCTGCTCCCGCCCTGACGCAACCCCGTTGGGGTTGATGGATTTTTGGTGCGGTTGTCCCGGGGTAGGCTTCACTGCGTTGCGCCAACCCCGGGCTGAAATACGCAACCCCGTTGGGGTTGATGGTTCTTCATCCCCAACGGGGATACGGATTTTAGCCCAGGGTTGCCGGAGTGAAACGGAGGCTACCCTGGGAACTCCGTATTCCGGATGTCCCAACCCCAACGGGGTTGCGTCCGTCCCGGAATCAATCCCAGACGTATTCCTCATCCCAGCTTTGGCCATGAAGGGCGTCTTGAAACCGCCCGGTGCAAATTGTTTGTCAAAATCGCCGGTTGAACAAAAGAAGCCAAAAAGCGCGCCGAGGAAGAAAAAATGAAAATGATCTGTAAAGATTCGGCATCGCCGGGAGTAGTGACAGAATGAATGATCATCCAATGCAAAGGAACCCTGCCATGACGTCCACGAGGCGATCTCTCCCGAAATCGTTTTCGTCTTTCCTGCTGACGGCAACCATCCTGACGGTTGCGCTGCTGGCTTTTGTGCCGGTTGCGTTCGGCCAAGCGGAAAACCCCGGCGGCGATACCGAGCCCAAAGATCTCAGTCTGGAGCTTGGTAAGGGTGTCTCGATGAAGCTGGTGCTCATTCCGGCCGGCAAGTTCAAGATGGGCAACCACGACACCCCGGCGGAAACGATCAAGAAGCTCGGGGGCGAGGAGGAGCAGGTGTCAGATGAGTATCCTGCTCATGAGGTGACGATCAGCAAGCCCTTCTACATGGGCATCTATGAGCTGACGCAGGCCCAGTGGAAGGCCGTGATGGGCACGGAACCATGGCTGACAAAGACGGCTCTGGCGTACGCGGGTGCGCAGCCGAGACCAGAAGGCTTTGACGACTATCCCGCTGTCTGGATGAGCTCTTATGATGCCATCGAGTTCTGCCGCAAGCTCTCGAAGAAGACCGGCATGAGCGTCTCCCTGCCGACCGAAGCGCAATGGGAATATGCCTGCCGCGCGGGAAGCACCACGACCTTTTCCTGCGGGGATGAGCTGTCGAAACTCATCGACTACGGCTGGTACGGCGGGATACCCGCGGGGCAGAAGGAAGACTACGCCCACCGGGTCGGCCAGTTGAAGCCCAACGCCTGGGGCTTGTATGACATGCACGGCAACGTCTGGGAATTCTGCAGTGACTGGTATGACAAGGACTTCTACAGCAGGTCACCGAGTGTTGATCCGGAGAACACCAAGGAAACCGAACTGCGCTGTCTGCGCAGTGGCTCGTTTCACAGCGTTCCCCTCGTGTCCCGCTCCTCACAACGCGCCAGGTGGGTAGGTCCCAAGCAGGTCCGCTACAACTACGGTCTGCGGGTCGTGGTTGCTGCCGATACAGCCGTTCCCGCTGCCGGCGATCCTGCATTCGTACCACTGTTCAATGGCAAGGACCTGACCAACTTCCAGACCAAAGATGCGGAGAAGTTCTGGCGGATCGAAGATGGCGTCCTGATCGGCGAAAACGACGCAGCGAAGAGCGAGCACTATCTCTGGACCACCAAGAAATACAGCGACTTCATCCTCGAATTTGACGCGAAATGGAAAGGCACCACCAAACGTGGCGTCGACTCGGGTATCGAACTGCGCGAACCGAAGCTGCAACTTCAGCTCGGCATCTCCGGCAGCCTGAGAGTGGACATGACCGGCTCGTTCTACGCAGGCAGAAAAGGCTACCCCAAGTCAGGGCAAGCCACCGAAGCAAAAGCACTCTTGAACCCTGAGGGCGAATGGAACAGCTTGCGCCTGCAGGCAAAAGGCAACACCTTCTCTTGCTGGATCAACGGCAAGAAGGCGTCGGAATACACCGATGCAAACTTCTCCGGCGCCGCCCCGCTCGGACTGCAGATCCACGGCGACGTGGTGATGAAGGTCGAGTATCGGAATCTTCGGATTGCGGACCTTGCGGCCGGTGAAGTTCTCTCATCCCTCAATGCCAAGGCTGGCGAAATCGCAGTTAAGGACGGAGAGACAATCGCCTTCCTCGGTGACTCCATTACCGCTGCAGGTCGAAATCCCGGCGGTTACTGTCAGTTCGTCCTCGCCGCGTTGAAAGATCAGGGCATTAAGACGACGGCCGTGTTTGCTGGCATCGGCGGACATAAATCCGACCAGATGCTCGCCCGTCTTGAAAAAGACGTTCTGAATCATCAACCAGACTGGATGACGCTCAGTTGCGGAGTCAATGATGTCTGGCACGGCAAGAACGGGGTTGCGCTCGAACCATACAAAAAGAACATCACTGAGATCGTCGACCGAGCCCAGGCGGCCGGAGTGAAAGTCCTGCTGCTAACTTCAACCATGATCAAGGAAGACCAGGCGAATGAACTAAATCAGAAGCTGCTTGCCTACAATGACTTTATCCGTCAACTCGCAACGGACAAAGGATGCCTCTTGGCAGACGTCAATGCGGATATGCAGCTTGCCTTGAAAACCCCTCCACCCTACCGCCCCGACGGAAAGAAGCTGACCAGTGATGGCGTGCACATGAATCCTTACGGCAACATCCTGATGGGACGCGGGGTGGCGAAAGCTCTTGGTGCTACGGACGTCCAGCTCGATGAATCTGAGAAGGCATGGCGCAGCGTTTCCTCTCATCGGGTTCGACTCGGCGAAATCAATCTCTCGATTGAAGCGATTGAAGCACTCAGTGCCGCGGCAAAAGCAGAAGGAACTGATCTTGGCGGACTCTTGCGCAAAGGCGCCGAAGCAAGGAAGGACGAACTGCTGAAGTAGCCCTCCCGCCACCCGTAGCGCGTGCCGGTCCGTGTTCCGCCCGAGAGCGCGGCGCGTGAGTGTCAGGGATTTGGCCGTAAGGCGAAGGCTGGGAAACGAGGTAACTCGCTGTAGAACAACACGTAGAGGCTGTTCGGGAGCATCTTGAAACCGCCCGGGCCTAATTATTTGACCAAAGTGCCCGATCTAGGAAGTATCAGGGGTGATGAGTTCAATTCAAAAGCCGACAGGTGCGCCCATGAACAGGCGAAAAATGTTGAAATCAGCGGGTTGTTTTTTGATGTTGCCGGCTTTGGAAAGCTTTGGTCAAGAGGCCACGGGCGATGATGCGGTGAAAGCGAATCGTTTGTTTTGTATGAATGTTGGCAACGGCATGTGTTCTGACAACTACCCGACGTCGACGGGTAAGGACTATCAGAGCTCTTCTACCTTCCAGCCACTGGAGAAATTAAAGAAGGATTTCACGCTTTGTACGAATTTAAGGAAGACCGGGGGGCATGGTGGAACCATGCTTGCTTTTGCTGAATATGCGGCAAGTGAAAGTCCCGAACATATTTTGGATTCGGTAGACGAAGTCGCCGCCTCTCGTATTGGTAACGATACGCGTATCAGGAACTTGGTCGTTGAGCAGAAGAATTCAGTTGGTATCTCATGGAAGGGTGGCCTGGCCATTTCTCCGATCAGCAATAGTCAGGCATTGTTCCAGACCATCTTTGGGAAAGTCGACAAGAACAAACGTGCGGAATTGCTGGCGCTTAAAAAATCCGTGTTGGACGGTACCAGAGAAGAAGCGAAGCGTTTGACTAATAGGGTTTCCAAGCAAGACCAGGTCAAATTAGATGAGTATTTTTCCAGTTTGCGTGAATCTGAAAAGTCGATCCAAAGAGCGGAACGCTGGTTGAGTAAAAAGCAAGTAGAGGTACCATTCCCTGAAAACGTGAAATTCGACACGCAGGGGAGTAGTGATTACCTGCAAAAGATTTTAACAGACAAGTATTTTAATGAACGTTCAACTTTTCTGGATTTGATCTTTCTGGCATACAAATATGACGTCACGCGAGTGGTGAATTTGTATGGCGAATGGAATTGGACAGGGCATCATACAGATTCTCATCAGATTCAAAAGAAAGACGGCCACATTAAAAATATAGAGGCGGACCAAGCTTACATGATGCAGACGGCTCGTTTCCTGGACAAACTCAAATCGACCAAGACAGAAACTGGCGGAACCTTGCTGGATCAGACGGTTTGCTTGATCACCAGCTCCTTTAGTATCAGCAAGGAAGAAGGCCCTCACGGCAATAAGAATATCTCTGTGATTGTAGCCGGCGGAGGCTTTGATCATAACAAACATATTAAGTTTGATGGTGCTGATAACCGCAGCAATATCTACCTCCCGGCATTACAACATCTAGGCTGCGAAATCGATAGTTTTGGCAACAGCACTGCATGCGCCAAGCTTTAAGAAGAGTTAATATGAGACGCTTATCTCTCGGGTGCTTTCGCCCAGTTTCATTGGCCTTGATGCTGTCGACTTTGGTCTCCGCTGCGAATGCTGCGGAAACCCATTCAGCGTTCGAGCTGAATAAAACCTTCTTAAACACATACTGTGTCAGTTGTCATGGTGATGAAAAAAGTGAGGGCGATCATAATTTTGAAAAATTCAGTGACCAGGACTGGAATAATCAAGAATTGATCGATGAGATCTTAATGGTGGTAAAAGAAGAAGAAATGCCACCTGAGAAAGCGAAGGAGAAACCTTCAGCTGAGGATGTGGCTGCTTTTGAAAAGCGTTTGGTCAAACAGTACCTGACAATCAAAGCAACGTTGCCAGGCGTTCTCAAACGGTTGAATCGCACTGAATATGAGAACACCATCAATGATGTCTTCTTCACGCAGTTTAAAGTTGGAACCACCTTACCTGTGGACAACACGAGAGATGGCTTTGACAACCAAGGCGATAACCTTTTTATGTCACCCCTTGCCGTAGACGCCTATTTTCGATCTGCTTCGGGAATTGCCGAGAAGGTCGTCGGTGAGATGCCCAAGGCATCGACGACCGTTTATCGTTGGGATGATCATAACATTCGCAGAGTTAACTCACATAAGGGGGCGAGTCATACAACGTCGAATGACAGGCTGACGACCGAAGGGTTTAAGCGTAAGGATTTTTGCGCGGCGGTTAAATTCGCAGATGAGGTGAAGCCGGCCGGCCATTACGACGTAAAGATCAACGGACATTTTACTTTTTATGATACTGCTATCGATTTTAATAAGCGTGATTTCAGCATCAAAGCAGATGTCGGTAGGGAAAATGAACGTTTGGAAATCGAACGCCATATGGGCAACGCGCCCGACCCTACATTTCAGAGTTCTCAAGAGTTTTTACTGAGTGAAAAAGTAAGGGTCTATTTGGAACCTGAAATGAGCCTCTACCTCAGAGGCCACAATTATTTCATTAAATTGCCAAAAGACCTTGGTAAGCTCACACGTCTCCCGCCGTTTCCAGCAGCAAAGGAGTTGCGCGCCCTTTCGAGAACTCTTCCACACTTGGTCTCGGCTGAAGTCACTGGCCCCATATATGAGAGCTGGCCTCCCCCAAATGACTTTTATAACACCTACTATAAAGGTCTCAAAGGCAGTGATCCACATAAACAGTACCAACAATTCATCAGAAATCTTGCCCTCAAACTCTTTCGTAGACCGGTCAGTAACGATGATTTGGATTACTATTTCGGTATCGCAAAGAAGAAATACGAAACAGATCAAAATGTCTTCAATGCCGTGCAGTCAGCGTTGAAGATGATGCTCTGCTCACCAAACTTTCTGTATAAGGTCGAAGGCGATACGGTGGAACTTGATGATTATGCGATTGCCTCCAGGATGTCTTACTTTTTGTGGAACTCCCTTCCAGATGATCGTTTGATGAAGTTAGCGTCTGAAGGTAAATTAAAGGATTCAGTGATTCGGTCTGCGGAAGCCTTAAGGATGCTGCAAGACCCTAAATTACAGCGTTTTGCTGCTGATTTCACGACCCAGTGGCTCAAGCTTGATAAAATAGACCCCGTTGTTCCGAATGAGAACATCCTCCTCTATACGTTTAGAGACAAGGGCGGCGGGAAAGTAGGTCGCCTAAAGCCGTTCTTTAAGCAGGAAAGTATTGAGTTTTTCAAACTGATTTTGAATGAGAACTTAAGCCTGACAAATTTCATCGATTCAGATTTTGTTGTGATCAACAAAACGTTGAATCAACTTTATCAATTAAAGAAGGATGGGAAAAATGTCTTTTATAAAGAATCGACGGTGTGGGAAAGAGGGGACAGAGGGGATTTTGTAGAATCATTTACTACTTTAGGGAATAAATTTGCAAAAGTAGATCTTGATGAAGGTTCCCGCCGTGGGGGGCTGCTAACGCAACCAGGCATCTTGATGATGACCACCAATGGCGAATTCACCAACCCTTTCTATCGTGGCGCCTGGGTGGCTGAAAGTATCTATGGACAGGAATTAAAAACCCCTGCCAATCTTGAAATTACAGCCCTGAAAGCGCCGACTGAAACATTCACGATTAAGGATCATATCAATGAGCACCGTAAGAATCCGCAATGTGCTTCCTGTCACAGTAAGATGGACCCCTTTGGCCTGGCCATGGAAAACTTTGATGTCTTGGGCCGGTATCGCGAGAGTTATGAGAAGTTTGTTGAGACCAAGACAACTGTCGAAATAACCGCCGAAGGGAAGGTGACGAAGAACGAGAAGATCGATCGCAAGTATGAGAAGACGACCAAGGTAGAGTCTGAGACCGTGCACCGTGATGGCCGTACCATCAATGGCATTGAAGGTCTTAAAAAACTGCTGCTGGAGGACAAAGATAAAATCGCCAAGAATTTACTCACCAAGCTTTCACAGTATGCGATGGGGCGGAGGATGAATTATGCTGATTCTGAGAGACTTCAACGTCTTTTGGAAGAGGCAAAGAAGGACGATTACAAATTGCGTGATATGATGCTTAGCATCATTGCTGACGAGTCTTTCACCACGCGATGAGAACGGGTGTCTAAGGTGATGAGAGAGCTATATTGGGCTGACTTGCAGCGGGCCATGAAGCATGAGATATCCGGTAGTTATTCAGGATCGGACGCAACCCCGTTGGGGTTGTAGAATTTTTTGGTGCGTTGTCCCGGGGTAGGCTTCACTGCGTTGCGCCAACCCCGGGCTAAAATACACAACCCCGTTGGGGTTGATGGTTCTTCATCCCCAACGGGGATACGGATTTCAGCCCAGGGTTGCCGGAGCAGGGCGGAGGCTACCCTGGGAACTCCCGCCCCCCGGATATCCCAACCCCAACGGGGTTGCGTCCGTCCCGGAATCAATCCCAGGCGTATTCCTCATCCCAGCTTTGGCCATGAAGGGCATCTTGAAACCGCCCGGTGCAAATTGTTTGTCAAAATCGCCGGTTGAACAAAAGAAGCCAAAAAGCGCGCCGAGGAAGAAAAAATGAAAATGATCTGTAAAGATTCGGCATCGCCGGGAGTAGTGACAGAATGAATGATCATCCAATGCAAAGGAACCCTGCCATGACGTCCACGAGGCGATCTCTCCCGAAATCGTTTTCGTCTTTCCTGCTGACTGGAGCCATCCTGACGGTTGCGCTGCTGGCTTTTGTGCCGGTAGCGTTCGGCCAGGCAGAAAAGGCTATCCCAAGTCAGGGCAAGCCAGCGAAGCAAAAACACTCTTGAACCGTGAGGGCGAATGGAGCAGCTTGCGCCTGCAGGCAAGAGGCAACACGTTCTCTTGCTGGATCAACGGCAAGAAGGCGTCGGAATACACCGATGCGACATTCTCCGGCGCTGCGCCGCTCGGACTGCAGATCCACGGCGACGTGGTGATGAAGGTCGAGTATCGGAATCTTCGGATTGCGGATCTTGCGGCGGGTGAGGGCAAGACTCACTGAGAATCATTAGAACATCAATTTAAGCAGTTAACCTTAGCGATCAGCTCAAATACGAAATAGTCCCATGAAGAACCTAATTACCATTATCCTTTCCGGCATGGCGCTGGGATCAGCGGCAGAGGCGGCGACAAAGGTCAATCTCGCGCCGGTCGCGGAAGCGTCGACCTCCAACGTGTCGCGAGATGCTTCACTGGCGGCGCTCCACGATGGGCACGCCCCCAAGGTCTCCAATTCTCGCGGCGAGGGAGCGTACGGCAACTGGCCGTCCAAGGGCACCCAATGGGTCCAGTACGACTGGGCTGCCCCTGTCGACACACAGAAGATCGATGTTTTCTGGTGGGCTGATGGTGGCGGAATCGGCGTGCCCAAGGCTTACCGCGTGCTCTATTGGGACGGCAAGGGTTTTGTCCCGGTCGAAAATCCATCGGGACTGGGGGTCGCCAAGGACACCTACAACACGACCACCTTCGACGCGGTCCGCACCACCAAGCTCCGTCTGGAGATGGACGGCAACGACAAGTCCACGGGCATTCTGGAGTGGAAAGTGTACAACGAGGGCGAGCTCCCCAACTTCCCGCCCTCCGTCATGGCCGGCGATGACCGCATCGTGTTGCACGGCCGGGAAACGCCGTTCGCCGGACAGTTGTTGCGGGCGATCTCTACCGACACGACGAAGCTCACCTGGAGCAAGACCTCGGGCCCGGGCAAGGTAGCCTTCGCCGACGACACGGCATTGGCGACGACGGCCACGTTCTCAGCGGTGGGAGAATATGTTCTCACGCTGACCGCCCGTAAGGGAACGATGAGCGATTCCTCGACCTTGGCGGTCCGCGTTGTCGCCAAACCGCAACTCGATATCCGTGCCGCGGGCAAAACCGGGATCCGTATCACCATGCAGCCGCAGGATTCCAAAGACAAGTTTCCCTATACCCCTGCGCTGGTCGAGCGAGACTACCCCAAGGCGGTCATCAGCCTACGCGAACTCGACTCGGCCTTCGAACCGGTCAAGGCACGAGTGGGCCAGCTGAACGTGACCGTACAGAGCAAGCCGCTGTCGGTGCAGGTGACCACCTTGGACAACGAACCCCTGCAGAAGATCACCTTTGCTCCCGATGGCACGATGTCCTTTGTTTTGGATGACCAGCCGGTGCTGGGAATGGGCGAAGGCGGCCCCAAGCAGACCGGGGAATCCTGGCGCACTGACAAGATCGAGCTCGACCGTCGCGGGCGTCTGCATCCCATGACTCCGTGGTACGGAACGGGGACCTACGGCTCCTACAATCCGGTGCCCCTGATGGTTGGCACGGGAGGGTGGGGGATGTTCATTCCAGCACCGTGGGGTGCGATCGATCTCAGCGACGCCGAGACGGGCACGTTCATCCCTGCAGAGCCCATTCTAGCGGGCACGGTGGTCAGCCGAAAACAGCAGCGGAAAGGTCGCATCGGCATGCCACCACCGGAGGCCTTCATCCCGGGCACCTACGATGTCTTCGTCTTTGACACGAAGAATCCCCCAGCCTTCATGAAAGACATTTCGACCCTCTCCGGCCAGGCGGTGCTGCCGCCGAAGTGGGTGATGGGCTATCAGCAGTCGCATCGCAATCTGAGGAGCGAATCGCAGATGCTGGAAGTCATCGATACCTTCAGAGAGAAAGAGATCCCTCTCGATAGCGTCTGCTATCTGGGCACTGGCTTCACCCCGAGAGGCTGGAACAAGAATCAGCCCTCCTTCGAATTCAATCCCGCCGTGTTCGAGCGCGAGCCCAAAGAAGTGCTCGCCGATATGCACAAGCGGGACGTCAAGGTGATGATGCACATGATCCCATGGGATCGTGAGCGTCTCGCAACGATCCAAGGAACCATTCCGGCCAAGCCGGGTGAGACACTCGATAACACCCACATTCAAAACTACTGGAATGAGCACAATCCGCTGGTGGATGTCGGGGTCGATGCCTGGTGGCCGGATGAGGGCGACTGGTTCAGCTTCCATGAGCGCATGAAGCGCCACGAGCTCTACTACACCGGGCCACTCTCGAAGCAACCCAACGTGCGTCCCTGGAGCCTGCATCGCAACGGCTATCTCGGCATCGCCCGGTGGGGCGGTTGGATGTGGCCGGGCGATCCGCTCGCGACGTGGCGCACGCTCCAGACCCATATCGCGATTGGCATCAACCACTCCCTGAGTGTCTCGCCGTTCTGGAACTCCGACGTCGGTGCGTTTTTTACGACGGATGAATACTCGGCTGAACTGTATGTGCGCTGGGTGCAGTTTGCCGCGTTCAATTCGCTGATGCGGACCCATGGTCGCGGGTGGGAAAATCGCCTTCCCTGGACATGGGAATCCAACACATCCGGTCCGGGTGAAGGAAGCTACGCCCCGCCTGTGTCGGAACTGAACAATCCCGCGATTGAACCGATCGCCAAGAAATACATCGAACTACGGTATCAGTTGTTGAGCTACAACTACACCTTGACCTGGGAAGCCCGCGAAACCGGGATGCCCATGATGCGGTCGCTGTGGCTGCACTACCCGAAGGACAAGCAGGCTAGGGGAACCGGCGATGAGTATCTCTGGGGCCGCGACCTGCTGATTGCCCCGGTCTACGAAAAGGGCGCGACGTCCCGCGAAGTCTATCTGCCCGCAGGGAAGTGGTATGACTGGTGGACCGGCAAGCTCGAGACCGGCGGTCAAACGGTGCAGCGCGCCGTGGATCTGGCCACCATGCCGATCTATGTTCGCGCCGGCGCGATCGTGCCGGTCGACCCCATCCGCCAATACACCGGAGAAAAGGTCGACGAGCCCACGACGCTCAAGATCTACCGAGGCGCCAACGGCAACTACACGCTCTACGACGACGACGGCAACAGCCTTGATTACCTCAAAGGGTCTTCGGTCCAAACGCTGATCAAGTGGGACGACGCAGCCAAAACGCTGAGCCTCGAGCCGGCCTCAAAGCAGACGGCCACGCGCACGTTCCAGGTTGAACTTATTCCTGATGGCGGAACCAAAGAGATTCAATACAATGGCCAGCCGCTGGAGCTGAAGTTCTAGGATGAATGATTCACGCTTTGCTTGTCCGGTCGAAACGACAACAAACAACAAACGAGATCACTATGAAAAAGCTGTTCATTTTATTAACTGTTATTGCCTCTGGTTCTGCGCTGATGGCGGAATCTATTGCCCCTAGTTCTGCGCTGGTGGTGGGCCCTAGCGAGCCTATGCCCAAGGCCGAGGTTCTGAAGTTGACGGGCTCCTTTGAGGGCGCGAAACTCAGTCGCGATATCAATATTCTTTGGCTCTATGGGCCTGAGGATCACGGCGGCGGCTCGCATGACTACATCCGCATTAAGGAGCTCTTCGTTCCCCTGCTCGAAGCGATTCCACGCGTGAGTGTCGACGAAGCCTTCAACTTTCCGAGCAAGGCACAGTTCGACAAGGCCGATCTGCTGATCCAGTTCCTGCACATGCCAGAGATCAGCGACGAACAATACAAGACCTATCAGGCCTTTGTTGATGGCGGTGGCGGTGTCGTGTCGATACACGAATCCGTGATCATGCGCCCCTTGGCTTCTGCGGAAAAGTACGCCGATTGCATTGGTTGCAGTTGGAAGGGCAATAAGTCGTCTACGTGGGGGAAGTTCGGACATGACACGCCGCTCTATCTCAAGACGGATCACGAGGTATTCGCCGGTCTACCGGAAAGCATCAAGCTGAGCGATGAATCCTACTGGAATATGATTCAGCGAGACAGCGTTGAGGTGATCGGCGTGATCGCCCCGCAATCAGAGAAAGCGTTCTCCGAAATCGAGAAGGGCAAAGACGCGCGCGGTCAGGCCTTCTGGACCTACACATCTGGTAAGGGTCGCGCTTTCGGTACCACCACCGGTCATTACACCTATACTTACCACGACCCGCTTTATCGCATTCTTTTGATGCGGGGTATCGCCTGGGCGGTCAAGGAAAAGCCCGCGCCCTTCATGCCCATTGTCTTCGCTGGTATCACCGACGACAAAGGACTCGTCGGCACAAAAGATTCGATGATGAACTACAAGAATCGAAAGAAATGACATCGAGCCGATGCCGTTTTGAGAGCCTGTCGTCTATTCATCAAACTTCCGTTTCCATCCACGAGCAGGGTTTGGCTCGTTCCATCACCTGAATATAGTCCCATGACCAACCGAATTTTCAATTTCATCAGCATCCTCCTCCTCTCCGGCACGGCGCTGTGCCCAGCCGCAGACGGCGAGCTTGGCAGCAAACCGCCGGTCACATCAGCCGAACGCGTTCACAATCGGATTGGCCTCATTGGTGGGCGAATGGTCGCGGACATGGCGGAGTATGGCTATTTCGAGACGGCCTTGACGGCGCTTTGGACCCATCAGGACATCACCTTCCGAAACCTGGGCTGGCCGGCCGATGACGTCTTTGGCACGGCGCGCTCGGAGTTCGGGTCTGGCGCCAAGACTCGATCAGCCTGGAAACCGCCCGCCAACGCGGATCAGGGCTTTGGCTATGAGACGCTGCTGGGTCATGTGAACGATGCCAAGCCAACGACGCTGTTCGTGGCCTATGGTAGGGAAACTGCGTTCTACAAAAGCCCTGAAGAGTTCGAGGCTTTCAAGCGCGGCTACATCACGCTGCTGGAGGATCTCGGCAAAGTCGCGAAGACGCTGATCCTGGTCAGCCCACCGCTGCTTGAGGATGCGGGCCGGCCACTTCCCGATCCCGGCGAAAACAACAAACGGATCCAACAGACCGCCACGTTTATTAAGGGGCTCGCCAAGAAGGGAGGACATCGATTGATCAATCTTACCGATCATCTGATTCCGGCGGGCGCCAAGAAAAACCTGACATTCAACGGTCAGCAATTCAATCAACACGGCCACGAGAAACTGTCACAGGTGATGCTCGAGCAGATGGGCTTAGCCGCCAACGGTGGCTACAAGGCAGAGTTTGCCGCGGATGGGGCCGTGGGTGCCAGCCAGGCGGCCAAAGTGGAAAAACTGCTTAAGACCAAGAATGGATTCCGCTTCGATTTGACCCCTGAGACGCTGCCCCTTCCGGGCGCCGGCGTAATTTTCATCAAAGACTCCACCGCGAGTTATGCGCTAAAAATCGACGGCGAAGTCGCCTTCTCCTGGGACAATGGCAAAAACCCGAAAGGGGTCACCGTCGTCGATGGGCGGGCGGACTCGCAGTATGAACGGCTGCGCCAACTGATCATCCAGAAAAACCGTTTCTATTCGACTCGCTTGCGGCCGCTGAACAGAACCTATACCCACTTGTTTCGCCGGCATGAAATGGGCCACCTGGCCAGCGAGATGGATGACCTGAAACGTCTTGCCGAAGAAAAAGAAGAACTGATCGCGCGGCTGCGACAGCCCACAACCCATCGCTATGTGATTGATGAGATCCTGCCCTGGAAGGAGTTTGTTGACCCTGGCCACTATGTTCCGGACGAAATCCCTGAGCCGGACGTGGCGGAGGAACTGAAAGCCTTTACGGTTGCTGACGGCTTTGAAATCAACCTCTTCGCCGCCGATCCCATGATCAACAAGCCGATCAATATGAATTGGGACACGCGTGGACGTCTCTGGGTCACGGGCAGCACCACCTATCCTCATAACAAGCCAGGGAGCGCCCCCAATGACCGCATCATTATCCTGGAAGACACGGACCACGACGGTCGCGCCGATCGGTCGACCCTCTTCGCCGAGGGACTGCTGCTGCCGTATTCGGTGATGCCGGTTGCCGATGGCGCCTATGTCTGCAGCGCCACTAAGCTTATCCATCTGATCGACAAAGATGGCGATGATCATGCCGAGAGCCGCCGGGTGGTGTATTCCGGCTTCGGCAAAGCCGATTCCAGTCATCTTATCCACGGATTGCGCTGGGCGCCCTGGGGAGAGCTCTACTTTTCCCAGGCGATCTACATCAACAGTTTCGTCGAGACCCCGTGGGGATCCCGGCGCCTCAATGGCGGGGGTGTCTGGCGCTTCCGACCGGAGACCGAAAAGCTCGATATCTATACACGGGGAATGACCAACCCATGGGGTTTCGCTTTTGATCATTGGGGCCAGTCGTTTTCTACCGATGGTGCTGGCTGGCAAGGCCCTCACTATTGCTTTCCTGGTGTCGCCTACTGGATGGCAACCAACGTCAAGGAGACGCTGGGCGGAATGATCATGACCGGAAAACCGAAGAACACGGCTGCTGAATTCGTTTCCGGCAGTCATGCTCCCGACCACTGGCAAGGGAGTCTGCTGGCCAACGATTTTCGCGCCAACCGGACCGTCCGATACGAGATCGAAGAAAAGGACAGCGGCTACACGGCGCGCGAAGTCGAAACCGTCCTGCTCTCCAGCCATATTGCCTTTCGCCCCGTCGATATCAAGATTGGCCCCGACGGCGCCATTTACGTTCTCGACTTTTACGATGCCATTTTGGGTCACGGCGAGGTGGATTTTTATCACCCGGCTCGCAACAAGAGCCAGGGGCGCATCTGGCGTATTAGCGCAAAGAATCGTCCGCTGGTCAAACCGCCGGCCATCTTCGGCGCTCCGGTCGCCACCTTGCTCGATCATCTCAAAGCCGGGGAACAATACACTCGCGACCAGGCCAAACGTGAACTCGCCGCTCGCGGCGGCGATGCGGTTCTGCCGGAACTGACACGCTGGATCGATGCGCTCGATTCCGCCGACCCAAAATTTGAACACCACCTGCTCGAAGCCCTGTGGCTACGGGGAAGTTTGATGGCACCCGATCCGGACTTGCTGGCGCGAGTCTGCAAGGCCAGCGGTCACCAGACACGCGCGGCTGGAACACGCATGATCTCTCACTGGTTTGACGAGGTTCCGGGTGCCATCGACATGCTCGCTAAAGCCGTCGTTGATCCGCATCCGCGCGTTCGGTTGGAGGCGGTCAACGCCCTGCGTGAGGTTGGCACGCTCGAGGCATTCATCGTGGCCATGCGTGCTGTCGATCATCCCAGCGATACCTACCTTGCTTACGCGCTACGCCTGACGGCCCGGGAGCTGCAGGATCTATGGCTGCCCGCATTGCAGGCCGGCCAGGATGTATTTGAGGACCAGGCTCCTCGCATGACACTTGCGTTCAGTATTGCCACCGACCGACGTGCGCTGGCCCCGCTTATGGCACTCATTCGCGAGGGCAAAGTGGATGATCGTGTCAATGCCTGTCGCATCGTCGCGAGCTTGGGCGGTGAAGACGAAATGACGATGGTCTTCGCCCTCGCCGCCAAGGATTCGGACCTCGAACTCCTGCAGGTCTTGGCCGACGTGTCGCGCAGCAACCAGGCGGTGCCAACTGACACCGCTGCCCTGGCAAAACTGCTGCTGCACGGCGACGAAAAAGTCCGCGTGCTTGCCGCCGAACTGGCGGGACGCTGGAAGTCCACGGCGCATCGGCAAGTCCTGGTGGAGCGTGCCGCTAGCGCCAAGACCTCTGCGACAGAGCGTCTCGTTGCAGGCCGGGCACTAATGGGGATGGGGCAGCTTGAGGCCTTGCAACAGATCGCGGAAAGCGGCAGCGAAGCGGCAGTTCGCGTCACGGCGACGGCGGCCTGGGCTGAAGTTCACCCGGCCGCGGCAGCAAAGACCGCCGTATCCCTGCTCAGCAAGCTGACCAAGGGCTCGGATGCAGAGGCCATTTTTAACAGTTATTTCAGCCGTAAAGATGGCCCAGCTGCGCTGACCAAAGCCCTCTCCGACGCGAAACTGGAAGCGGATATTGCCGCTGCCGGCATCCGTATCGCACAGGCAACAGGCTTGGATCTCACCGCGACGATCACGGCATTGACCCGTGCCGGCTCGCTACAAGCGGTCACCGTCGACCTGTCCAAAGAGGAACGCACCGCCCTGTTGAGCGATGCCGAAAAGTTGGGCGATTTCAAGCGCGGCGCGGCACTCTATAACAGTCCGGCACTCGCCTGTGTTTCCTGTCACGCCATCAAGGGAAAAGGCGGACAGCTTGGTCCTAAGCTCGGGGGGCTGGCCACGCACATGGTGCCAGAAGGGATCCTGGAATCGCTGCTCAAACCCAGTAGACAAATCAAACAAGGCTACGAAAGCGTCGTCGTTACCCTGAAGAACAAAGAAGTCCGCGTCGGCACGCTACATCGCAAAACACCAAGCGAGGTCCTGCTACGTGATGCCTCAGGAAAGATTACCAGCATCCCCGGTGATCAGATCGCCACGATCGATTCGAGTGGCGTGTCGATCATGCCGCCGGGCCTGACCAACAACCTTCGCCGCGACGAACTCCTTGACCTGCTGCACTACTTGATGAACCTCAAGTAATTGGAACTGACAATAAGCACTGATTTCAGAAGAACTCAGGACGGAATTTTACTCTTACTAAACATATAAAAAAATTGATGAACATGCACATTTACACGACTACCTTTCGCTCGCTGTCATTCGCCATTGTTCTGGTCTTGGCAATGGGTCATGCTGTTTTGGCCGACGTTCGCTTGCCCAAGGTTATCGGCAGCCAGATGGTGCTTCAGCGCGAAAAACCGCTGAAGATCTGGGGGTGGGCCGACAAGGGTGAAAAGGTCACCGTCGAGTGCGCAGGCAGCAAGGAAGCCGCCACAGCCAACGACAAGGGCGAGTGGCTCGTTACGCTGCCGCCGATGAAAGCCGGTGGGCCGCATACGATGACCGTCAGCGGCAACAACACCGTCACCCTGACCGACATTCTTGTGGGCGAGGTCTGGATCGGATCCGGTCAATCCAACATGGAGTGGAGCGTATCTAACACCGACGACGCGGAAAAGGAAATCGCCGCCGCCAAGCATCCGAACATGCGCCTGTTCCTCGTGCCCAAGACCCTCAGCGGCATTCCCAAACAAGACGTCACGGCGGAGTGGAAGGCGTGCAGTCCGACCAACGTGCCGAAGTTTTCCGCGGTTCTGTATTTCTTCGGTCGTAAGTTGCAGCAGGAACTGGATGTGCCTGTCGGTTTGATCGCGTCTTCCTGGGGCGGCTCACGAATCGAGCCGTGGACCCCGCCGGTCGGTTTCGCCGGTGTGGAAAGCTTGTCCGAAATTTCCGATAACGTTCGCGATCAGCAGCTTGAATATCTGCAGGGACTTGAGCAAGGCGACAAGAAGGTTGACGCCGAATGGCTTAAGTCGGCAAAGCAAGCCACGGCAAAAAAGGCTCTCATCCAGCCCTCTCCCGGTGTTGACTTCCCTGACCACCCCTTGGGCGGATACCATTCGCCGACGGCCATGTTCAACGCCATGATCCACCCCTTGGTTCCCTTTACCGTTCGGGGAGCGATTTGGTATCAAGGCGAATCGAACTTGTCCGACGGGATGCTCTATGCCGAGAAGAAGAAAGCCTTGGTCGAAGGATGGAGGAAGGTGTGGAACGACGACGAACTCTCGTTCTACTGGACCCAACTCGCGCCGTATAACTACGGCGGCGACCCCGAGCGGTTGCCGAGAATCTGGGAAGCCCAGACGAAGGCCATGTCGATACCCAAGACCGGAATGGCGGTGATTACGGATATCGGAAACCCCAAGGACATTCATCCCCGCAACAAGCAGGACGTCGGTCTGCGGCTGGCACTCTGTGCCTTGGCGAAAGACTACGGAAAAGACCTAGTTTACTCCGGTCCGCTCTACAAATCAATGAAGGTCGAGGGATCGAAGCTTCGGGTCTCGTTCGACCACGTTGGCGAAGGACTCGAGTCTCGCGACGGCGAGCGGCTCGATTGGTTTGAGATCGCCGGCGACGGTGAATACGTTCCCGCCAAAGCCGTCATCGACGGGAAAACAGTCGTGGTTTCCAGCGATAAAGTGAAGAATCCGACTGCTGTGCGTTTTGGGTGGCACCAGTTGGCCGAGCCGAACTTGCGTAACCAGGCCGGTTTGATGGCCAACGCTTTTCGCACCACGGCCACGGCGCCGACGATCACCGGCCGCCCGCTGTTCGTGGACGATTGCACGGTGGAACTGGCCTGTGCCGAGTCGGATGGCGTGATCCGCTACACGACCGACGGGTCGACACCCACGGATAAGTCGGCGGCTTACACCAAGCCGCTGAAATTGACCGAAACGACAAGCGTCAAGGCTCGCTTCTATCGAAACACGGGCATGAAAAGCGTCGTGGCCAATGCTACCGTCGAGAAAGTCTCGCCGCGTAAGCACGACGGCAAGACCTTGGTCCCCGGTGCTCGCTACGACTATTACGAAGGTGAGTGGAAGATGTTACCCGACTTCGCGACACTGACGCCGAAGACGTCGGGCATTGCCGACGGTTTCACCTTCACCGGGCAAGAGAGGAAAGACAAGTTCGCATTCCGCTTCAGCGCTTACGTCGACATAAAAAAGGCCGGCGAATACACCTTCCAAACCACCAGCGACGACGGCAGCAAGCTATTTGTCGACGGCGTGGAGATCGTCAACAACGACGGCCTCCACAACATGATAGCAAAGAGCGGCACCGTGGTGCTGAAGCCCGGCATGGTTAAGATCGTAGTCGGCTACTTCGAGGCCAGCTACGGTGAAGGACTTAAGGTCAGCTACAAAGTTCCCGGCGGATCGCTTGAGGCGATTCTCGTTTGGTGCGAGAAGTAAAAGGATTCGCGAAGAATATGTTCATTCGACAACACGTAGGAACCATGGCCGTCAGCCTGACGTTGGGCTTGGCCTTTGGCACCATTCTAAATGCTCAAGACAACCGGCCCAACGTGCTCTTCATCTCCATTGACGACCTGCGGCCGGAGCTTGGCTGTTATGAGAATAGGCATATTCAATCACCCAACATCGACACGTTTGCGAAGCAAGGGATTGTGTTTGAAAGGGCATACTGCCAGGTGCCTGTCTGCGGACCATCGCGTGCATCACTGCTGACCGGTATTCGTCCCGACAAGAAAACCTGCAACAACTGGGACGCGGACAAATACGCACCGAATGCCGTGACTTTGCCGCAAGCGTTCCGCGAAGCGGGCTACCATACGATTTCCAACAGCAAGATATTTCACGCACCGGAACAGGCGGCCAAACGGAGCTGGTCGGAAGCGCCCACAAGTGCCGACCACCATGCGGATTTTTTTGACCCGGACAGCAAGAACTTCGTCAACAATCCCGAGCACGGTCCCTTTTTTGAAGGTCCTGACGTACCGGACGAAACGTATGTTGACGGTCAAACCTGCGCAAAGAGCCTGAAAGATCTAAGGCGTTTGGCAAAGATGGACAAACCGTTCTTCCTGGGTGTTGGTTTCATCCGGCCCCACCTGCCATTCTATGCCCCCAAGGAATACTGGGATATGTATAGTAGGGAGGATATCGCGATTGCAGAAAACCGATTTAAGCCAAAAAACGCACCGGATTCTCTGAAAGTGCACCCAGAAATACAATGGTATCACGACCGTGGCATCAAATACAACTCGCTGGAATTCCACACCACAGCTCGGCACGGCTACTATGCCTGTGTCAGTTACGTGGATGCGCTGGTTGGGCAGATCCTGGCAACCCTCGACGAACTGAAGCTTCGTGACAACACCATCGTCGTGATCTGGGGCGATCACGGATGGCATCTCGGTGAGCACAACTTCTGGGGCAAGGCCAATCTGCTTCACAATGCCACGCGCGTACCGCTGATCATCAGCGCGCCAGGATTCCGAAATGAGATCCGGACAGACGGCATCGTTGAACTCGTGGATATCTATCCGACCTTATGCGAGCTGGCAGGCATCAAGCTGCCAGAGCACCTGGATGGAACAAGCATGGTGCCACTCATGAATGACCCGAAACGCCAATGGAAGAAGGCGGCGTTCACCCGCCATGGCAATGGACATACGGTGACAACGGGTGATTACACCTACACTGAATACGGCGATAAGGCACAGCGGATGCTCTATGACCGCAAGAAGGACCCAGCTGAAAACAAGAATGTCGCGGAAGTCGAGGCATACAAAGAAATAGTCAAGCAACTGAGCAAACTCCTTTCAGAGGGACAGAAGAAGGCACAGCCATGATGGGCTGAGTGAGGCGTAAATATTTGGTGGCGTTCCATGATGGGGCGCTAGGCAAGATTTGTAAGTTTGAATAATATAACGAGGTAATAACATGAGTAACAAAAAAAGCATTAAACGAAACACAGCTCTCTTGTGTTCTCTTCTATTCTTTCTCTTCCCAGTCGTCGATACGGCTCGAGCAGACGACTACGCTGACGGCAAACTTGGCAAGGCGCTGATTCTGGACGGGGAGAGTCAGAGCGTCAAAATTCCCCACTACGCCGGCCTCAAACCGCTCAAGGGGATCACGGTATCCGCCTGGATCAAACCGGAGCGTGTCACCAAGGGCAGAGACAGTTGGCAAATGATTTACGGGAAACCAGAACGCCATGGCCACAACTTCATGGCGATTGGCGAGTATGAGAAGAAGCACAGCCTCTACTTCGGGTTGAAAACGCCTGGCTTCGGGAACCGTATCCGCCACGGCGTTCCGCTTGAACCGGCCAAGTTGTTAGACGGGAAATGGCACCTGGTCTGTGTGACGTATGACGGCAAGGCCATGACGTTCTACGCCGACGGTCAGGAAATTGGCGTCAAGGCGGTCAAGGGACAGATCGACACGCAGGGTAAAGCCCCGGCGTATATCGGCTCTAAGAGGGGGCGGGAACAGTTTTTCAAGGGCGGCATTGATGACGTGAGGGTCTACAACAGAGCCCTGTCGGCCGACGAGATCAGAACGATGGCTCTCGCCAACGGGGAAGCCACGGCCCCCGGTCTTGCCGGGTGGTGGAAGCTCGATGGTAATCTTAAGAACAGCGCCACGTGGGCGCCGAAGAAGTTGCATGCAGTGCTGTCCGGCCCACACAGCAAGGAGATGACGGTCTCGAAAAAGTACCTGATCCTGCCGATCGTTAACGCCGCCAACCACCATTTTGATGATGCACTTGTGGGTATGCAAACGATCAGCCTGGTCGTCGACGGGAAGGAAGTCCGTCACGTGAAGGCAGGACTGGCAGAAAAGAAGGAAGACGCCGACTGGTGGGCCTTCTTCGACGTCTCCGAATACGAGGGCAAGACACTCTCTGTCACTGTCCAGCCGACGCACACAGAGGCGTTCGCCTTGATCACTCAGAGCGACACGGTACCGGGCGAAGACAAGTGGGGAACCGAACCCGAGCGGCCGCAGTTCCATTTCTCCCAGAAGGTCGGGTGGATCAACGATCCCAACGGCATGGTCTACTACAAGGGCGAGTGGCATCTGTACTTCCAGCACAACCCGGTTGCTCTACCGTGGGGGGGGGGCAACATGACCTGGGGCCACGCGGTCAGCAAAGACCTGGTCAGTTGGAAGCAGCTGCCCAACGTCTTCCACTCCAGGCGCACGAAGTCCGGGGAAGTCGATGATATGTACTCCGGCGG
>CAJQKQ010000040.1 GCA_905478925.1 uncultured Verrucomicrobiales bacterium | reverse complement strand
GTTCAGGAACAGCAGGAGCAAGCCCGCAAGAAGCAGGAGCAACAGGCTGGTCAACGCCAGCAGGAGGAATTGCAACGCCGTGTTCAGGAACAGCAGGAGCAAGCCCGCAAGCAGCAGGAAAAGCGGGCACGTCAACAGCAGCAGGAGGAATTGCAGCGCCGTGTTCAGGAACAGCAGGAGCAAGCACGCAAGAAGCAGGAAAAGCGGGCACGTCAACAGCAGCAGGAGGAATTGCAACGCCGCGCCCAAGAACAGCAGGAGCGTGCCCGCAAGCGGCAGGAGGAGCAGGCGGGTCAACGCCAGCAGGAGAAAAAACAACGCCGTGCTCAGGAACAGCAGGAGCGAGCCCGTAAGCAGCAGCAGGAGGCCCTACGCAATCGGCAGGAGCAGCAGCAAAGGATGCGCGAACAGCAGGAACGCAGCCGCCAGCAACAGAAGCTCGGGATCAAGTGATCAGCTCGCGGTCTTGAAGGTTCGTTTCGGCAGAGGTTCCTCTTTGGATTTTTTTGGGAGGCAGAGAAGCGCTTCGCTGATCAGGAAAAACAGCACGGCGAGGAGGAAAGCGCGCCACATGTCGGTGGAGAGGGAGGCGTCGGTGGAGCTGCCCGCCTGGTCGAGGAGGCGGTAGCCGGTGCCATCGAGCATGGCGTCGAGGCTGTCCTTGGTGGCGATCTCTAGGTCGTCCTCGGCGGCGGGGCGGTTGACTGCGATAAGTCGGTCTCCGAGGCGGAAGACACCCGCGGTGTAGGCGGATGATTCATCGGAGAAATCATCGATGCGGCTGCGGCTTTCTCCGGGCAAGAGTTGAGAGGTTTCAGAGCCGACTTCGGCAAGGTAGGAGGAGTCGAAGCGATCCGCGCCGAGTGCGAGTATCCTTTGTGCGACAGGGAGCAGGACATCGGCGTCACCGAGGTTGGACCAGGTGTAGTCGGGGATGGATCCGAGGAACCAGAGGGTACCGCGATCGACGATTTTGCGGCTGAGGAACGCCTCACCGTCCTCCCAGCGGGCGAGTACTGTGGCGTCGCCATCGGCCACGGCACGCTTGATCCCGCGCAGGCGCTCGGCGGGGATGGGGGAGCCGTCGATACCGTCGCGGAGGGGGCCATCGGATTTGTTCCAGTCCCGGAGGATGAAGAATTTCCCTGTATCTGCAGAGGTGACGGCTCCCCACTTCATGCCGAGGAATTCCCGGAAGGAGGTGCCGGATGATGGCAGGAAAACGAGCTGTCCGCCGCTGGAGAGGAAGCTTTCGAGCACCTTCGCGTTTTCACCGACTGGAAGCGGTGCTGCCCACAGGATCATCGATACGTCCGAGGTGGAGACTGTTGAGAATGCAGCGGGCGAAATTTTTTCCGCCGTTTGCTTTTCAAAGCCGGGAGGCGCGGCGGCGAGGAGGAGATAGTCGGCAGCCTCACCCAGATCCGCCACGACAAGCGATTTGATGGGTCGTGCCGGGCCGTAGGCGAAGAAGACCGAATTGTCGCGAGGGTTGCCGTCCGCGGGTAGGCCGAGCCAGCCGTGACCGGATTCTGTCTGGTCCGTGATTTTTATCTGTCTCTGGAATCTCAGCGACTGGCCGGGCAGGTTTACGGACTCACTGGTTCCGGCGCCGTTGGTGTTGACGGTGAGAGGGAGGTTGAGTGTGCCGCGGCTTTCCTCGGAGCGGATGAGTTCGAGGTCGAGCGTGAGTCCGTCGGAGCTGCGGCGGGTGCCCAGCAGTTTCAGGGAGACGTTCGGGGCGGAGTCGCCGGTGAGCGAGAGGACACGCACCGAAGGCTTTTGCTGGAGGGACGAGATGCTTGCGCGGACGGCGGCCCAGCGCTCGTCGTCGGGGCGCCAGTTGGATTCCTGGAGATCGGATGCGAGCCAGATTTCGGAACGCCCGGTCGCTGCGGCAAGGTATTCCGCTGCCGTGTTCATCAGGGCGGGGAAGTCGGTGTCAGAATCGGTAGCGGCCGTTGAGGAAATTTCCGCAAGGACATCGGGGGAGGGCACTTCTTGGGCTTTCCCGGAGGCGCTGTCGATGAGGACGAGGCGCGGGTTGCCGAGGTTGGCCATCGCGTCGCGGACTTTCTGGAGAACGAGGTCGCGTTTCGCCGCCTGGCCGTCGCCGGAGCGGAGTTCCATCGAGGCGCTGCGATCCAGCACCAGGACGACAGTGTCGATGGTGCCCGCACCCCAACCAAGCAGCCCGGAAACGACGGGTCGTGCGGCAGCGAATGCGAGTGCGGCGATGCCGAGCGCGCGGCAGGTGAGGATGAGGATGTGGCGCAGCTTCTTCTTGCCGCGTGATTCGCGGGTGGCTTTGAGGAGAAATTGCATCGCCGCCCACTGCACCGTTTTATGGCGGCGCTTGTTGAGTAGGTGGATGATCACCGGCACGCTGACGGCGGCTAGGAACCAGAGCAGGAATGGGGAGAGGAAGGTCATCAGTGCTTCGCTTTCGGGAGGCGGGCGGTGAGGAATTCGCGGAGCAGGGGCTCGAGGGGGGTGTCAGTCGTGACGAGTTGGTAGTCGGCGGAGGCGTCGTGGGCTTTGTCGCGGACGGTTTTCATGAATTCCTTGAGGGCGCTCTGGTATTCATCGGCGATGAGGTTCGGCTCGGCGACGATGGCGGTGCCGTCCTCGAGATCCACGAAACGGTGGGGACGGTCGAACTCGAAGTCGATTTCCTGCGGATCCATGAGGTGGAAAAGCGAGATGTCGTGCTTGCGGTAGCGTAGGTGCTGGAGGGCTTCTGAAAGCTCTTCCGTATCGGTGAAGAAATCGGAGAGAATGACAACGAAGGCGCGCTGGCTGATCTTTTCCGCGATTACGTGCAGGGCGTCGATCAGGCCGGTTTCGCCGGATGGCTCGACCTTTTCGATGGTGGAGAAGAAACGCTCAAGGTGGGCGGCGCGACGGGAGGGAGGCACCTCGAGATGAAGCTTGTCGGTGCAGATGGAGAGGCCTGCTGCATCGCCTTGGTTGACGAGGAGGTAGGCGAGCGATGCGGCGATGCGACGGGCGTATTCGATCTTCGGATCCTGCCCGGGGCTGTGGAAATTCATCGAGGCGGAGGCGTCGATGACGAAGTAGGCGCGGAGGTTGGTGTCGGCTTCGAATTCCTTGATGTAGAAGCGGTCAGAGCGGGCGAAGGCCTTCCAGTCGAGGCGCCGGGTGTCATCGCCGGGGACGTATTTCCGGTACTCCGCGAACTCGACGGACGAACCGCGGTGGGGGGAGCGGTGCTTGCCGGCGACGTTTCCCATCATGGGAACCCGCGACTCGATGGGCAGCGAGCTAAGGCGCGAGAGGAGGTCGCTGTCGATAAAGGAGTGCGCAGACATCTACGTTTCGGTTCAGGACTCTTGCATTTCCGAAAGGAGTTTTCGGATGATCTTTTTGGAGGTCATGCCTTGGGACTCGGCGGCGAAGTTGGTGATGACGCGGTGGTTGAGGACGGCGGGGGCGACCGCTTCGAGGTCTTCGAGGGAGGCCATGTAGTTTCCGCGGAGAGCGGCGCGGGATTTCGCACCGAGGATGAGGTATTGGACGGCACGCGGGCCTGCGCCCCAGCCGACGGTGTCCTTGACCCACTGCGGCGACTCGGGCTGAGCCGGCCGGGTCTTGCGGACGATTTCCACGGCGTAGTCGTAGAGGTGGTCAGGGACGGGCACGCGGCGGACGAGTTGCTGGAAAGCGATGATCTTCTCGCCGTCGATGAGTTTGGAAAGCGCCTGCTTCGCGGCTCCAGTGGTTTCGCGGGCGATCTGTTTCTCCTCTTCGGCGGATGGGTATTCCACCTCGATGAGAAACATGAAGCGGTCGAGCTGAGCTTCGGGCAACGGATAGGTTCCCTCCTGCTCGATAGGGTTCTGGGTGGCGAGGACAAAGAAAGGGGGTTCGAGGGCGTAGGTCTTTCCCAGGACAGTGACTTTCTGCTCACCCATCGCTTCGAGCATGGCGGACTGGGTCTTGGCTGGGGCGCGGTTGATCTCGTCGGCGAGGACGAGGTTTGCGAATACCGGGCCTTTGACGAACTCGAACTCGCGTTTCCCACCGACGCCGGATTCCTGGATGATATCCGTGCCGGTGATATCGGCGGGCATCAGATCCGGGGTGAATTGGATACGATTGAAGGAGAGGTTGAAGGTCTGGGCGACGGAGGAGACGAGGAGGGTTTTCGCTAGACCGGGGACGCCCATGAGCAGGGCGTGGCCACGTGCGAACAGGCAGATTGCGAGTTTCTCGATGACTTCATCCTGTCCGATGATGGTTTTTGCGATTTCTTCGCGGAATCCCTGGTATGTCTTGCCGAGCTCGTCGATGGCGGCAACGTCGTCGGGTGGAAGCTGGTATGGGTTGCTGTCTGCAACGGTTTCCCCAAGCGTTTCGACTTCGATTTCGGCGGGGATTTCTTCTGGGGCTTCTGAATGGGTGTCCATTTGTAAGTAATGTTTTGCAAAAACTAGGGGTAGCAGGTGTTTTGTCGAGAAGTGATACGGGGAGGGAAGGGGAAGTCCTTCGGCGTGGAGTCTGTTTCCGAAAAAAAACGTGCAGACTGCAGTATTTTTCCATTTCCGACTTGCCAGAGCCCGTTCTTCTGGTAAATCACCCGCCCCGCGGGGCTTCCGGTATGGATCGGCAGGCTGCGAATCAAGCGAACTTCTGCACACTATGGCACGTATTTTAGGTATCGAAATCCCCAACGAGAAGCGAATCGAGGCTTCTCTCACTTATATGTTCGGAATCGGCAGCTCTCTCGCGAGCCGTGTTTTGGATCACGCCGGGGTCGACCCCGACATCCGCACCGGACAGCTCAGCGAGGAACAGCTCGTCAAGATCGCCCAGGTCATCCAGGCGGAGAAGATCATCGTTGAGGGCGACCTTCGCCGCGAGCGACAGGGACAGCTCAAGCGTCTCACCTCCATCAACTGCTACCGCGGCATTCGCCACAAGCGTGGCCTCCCGGTCCGTGGTCAGCGCACCCGCACCAACGCCCGCACTCGCAAGGGCAAGAAGAAGACAGTGGGTGTGAAGAAATAATTTTCGGGAGATCTGACGATCTCCGAACAATTCCAGACATATGTCCGAAGAAACAAACAACACAGAAGCTGAAGAAGTGGCGGTTCCCGCTGCCGAGGCCAAACCCGAAACCCCGGCTGCAGCTCCCGCAGCGAAGCCGGATGAAAAATCCGCAAAAACGGATGAGAAGGCCGCACCTGCCGCTGAGGCAGCCGCCGTTCCCGCTCTCAATCCTGACGGCACCCCCAAGAAAGAGGCGAAGAAGGATATCTTCGCTGAGATCGGTGGTGGCGAAGAGGAGATCAAGATCCACAAGGCCAAGGGTTCGAAGAACATCGCACGCGGCATCGTCCACGTGACCGCTACCTTCAACAACACTCTCGTCAGCGTGACCGACCCCAACGGAAACTCCATCGGTTGGTCCAGCGCCGGCAAGATGGGCTTCAAGGGTTCGCGGAAAAGCACCGCATATGCGGCACAGGTTGTTTCCCAGGATGCATGCCGCCAGGCCATGGGTCACGGCTTGAAAGAGGTCGATGTCCGCGTCAAGGGGCCCGGCTCCGGTCGTGAGTCCGCAGTCCGTGCCGTCCAAGGCCTCGGTCTCGACATCCTCTCGATACGCGATGTTACCCCCATCCCTCACAACGGTTGCCGCCCTAAGAAAGCCCGCCGCGTTTAGTCCAATACCTTAAACTCCTAACTTTCTAGAATCATGGCACGTTACACAGGTCCACGCACCAAACTTTCCCGTCGCTTCGGCGTCTCACTATTCGGTCCATCCAAGTCATTGGAGCGCCGCAACTTCCCACCGGGTCAGCACGGAGTCCGTGCAGGCCGCAAGAAGAAGTCAGAATATTCCGTCGCACTCGGCGAGAAGCAAAAGCTCCGTTTCCAATACGGCGTCCTTGAGAAGCAATTCCGCGGATACTACCAGGAGGCTGCGCGCCGCCGTGGTATCACCGGTATCATCCTTCTCCAACTTCTCGAATGCCGTCTCGACAATGTCTGCTTCCGCGCAGGTTTCGGCAACTCCCGCCAGGCGGCACGCCAGATGGTTAATCACGGGCACGTGCTCGTGAACGGTCATTGCGTCGACATTGCAAGTTGCCAGGTTAAGCCCGGTGACCACATCAAGGTCGGAGCAAAGCCATCCTCGCAGCAACTCGCACTTCGTATGCTCGATCTCACCCAGGCGGTTCCCGCCGTGGATTGGCTCGAGACCGACCGTGAGAAAATGGAATGCACGATGTCCCGCATCCCGGAACGTTCCGAGATCGAGCCGCTCGTCAACGAGCAGCTCATCGTCGAGCTCTACTCCCGCTAATACCGGAAGGAAAATATTTCAAGAAACGTCCGGAGGAAACTCCGGGCGTTTTTTTGTTTGGAGCGCGGCTTTGCAAGCCGCTTGCTTGCGGCTCGTTTTCATCGCTGAGATCCGCCAGATGCAAACCGGGCAGGGCGCCTACACAAGGGGGGGGCTGCTAATTTTGAAGAGATTTTAACCACAACGGGAGTGAAGCGGACATAGAGGAACTCACTCAAAACTATCCTTTCCTCAAATCTCACGGATAAACACAGATAAGAGAGAGTAGAATCGGAACTTTTGGATTCGAATGAGGTTTTCTCTAGTAATGACCAGTTTCTAGTCACTTTCGTGAGTCGTCATCTGTGAAAATCCGCGTCCATCCGTGGTTCTCTTTCCCGAGTGTAGGAGCCCTGGCAAACCGAGCCGAGATAGCGGTTTGCAAAGCCGCGCTCCTTATCAGCCCTCCCTTTCTGCGAGGAAAGACCGGCTGCTGAGGTCGGCGTATTTTCCGTCACGTGCGAGCAGTTCTTTGTGTGTGCCTTGTTCGAGGATACGTCCGTTTTCGAGAACGTAGATCTTGTCCGCGTTTTGGATGGTGGAAAGGCGGTGGGCGATGACGAAAGCGGTGCGGTTTTTCATCAGCGCGTCGAGGGCTGACTGAATCTGGTGTTCGGTTTCCGAATCGACCGAAGCGGTGGCTTCATCAAGCAGCAGGATTGGCGCGTCTTTTAGGAGAGCGCGGGCGATGGAGAGCCGCTGTTTCTCTCCTCCGGAAAGTTTTACGCCGCGCTCGCCGACGTTGGTGTCGAGACCCTCGTCGAGTTCGCGGACGAATTTGTCTCCGTTGGCCGCCTCAAGCGCCTGCCACAATTCCTCTTCGCTGGCACCACGCTTCGCCAGTTCCAGATTTTCGCGGACGCTTCCGTTGAACAGAAACGGCTCTTGGGTGACGTAAGCGAGTTGGCTGCGGAGCGCGGTTTTGTCGAGGTTTCCGATTTCTTGTCCATCGAGCAGGATACTGCCGGAGTCCTTTTCATAAAAGCGGGCGAGCAGGGAAAGCACCGTGGTTTTTCCTGCGCCGGTAGTACCGACAAGAGCAATGGTTTGGCCGGGTTCTGCGTTGATTGAGACACCGTGCAAAGTTGGCTGATCCTGGTATCCGAATGAAACGTTATCGAACTCTACCCGCCCTTTCACCGGGCCGGAGATTGCTTCCCCGCTGGTTGCGTTGGTTTCCTCGTCGGCATCTAGGATCTCAAACACTCGGTCGGCTGCCGCGCGTCCCGAAAGTAGCATCTGATTGAGGGAGTTGAGACGGTCGATGGGTTCGTAGAACAGGGCGAGGGAGAGTAGAAATTTAGTAAAATCACCGATCGTCATGTTGCCTGCCATAATTGCGGAGCCGCCGGCTCCGAGAACCAGCACATAGCCGATCATCCGGGCGAAGGACATGCTCGGCGAGTAAATCGCCCACCAGCGCATCATCCGCAGGGACGTCTGGCGTAGCTGCTCCGAAGAGCGGTTGAATCGTTCATGCTCTACGGCTTCCGCCGCGTAGCTTTTGATCTGGCGAATTCCGGCAATATTGTCGTGGAGAAGGGCGTTTAGATCGGAGGTTGCCTCGCGCTGGTTGCGGTAGCGGTCGCGTCCGTGGGTCGCGTAGAACCAGGCACCGACCGCTAGCAGAGGGACTGGAAGCGTTGCCCAACCGGCAACGAAGGGATTGAGAATATAGAGATAAATACCGAACCCTAGAACCTGGAGAACGGCGATCACGCCCTGTTCGACGCCATCGATCAGCACCCGTTCCATGTTTGTGACGTCTTCGACCACCCGTGTCATCACGTCGCCCGTCCGGCGGGTGTCGAACCAGTTCAAAGGCAGGGTCTGGATTTTCCCGTAGAGGTCAGATCGGATGTCGTAGATAACTTTCTGCTCAAAGTGGTTGTTTATGAAAATCCGTGCACTATTCAGGCCGTCGCGCGCCAGGAAAGCCAGCAGTGCCATGATTACCCAAAAGAAGAATTCCCCGTGTTTAGAAGGATTTGGGAGGATTTCATCAACCGAATATCCGGTGATTGTAGGGAAGACGAAAAGTGCTGCAGTCATGCCAACTGCACAGAGAAGTTGCAGTGTCGCTAGCTTTGGGTAGCGTTTCAGGTAGGAGAAAACTCTGAGGATCGATTTCATGGGTGGAGCGAGGGACGCTTGGCGCGCACAGAGCCTTTGTAAAGTCAAGCTTCTGAGTTCAAACGAATTTGAAATTTCGGGTACTTTGGCATTGCCGCCCCCAATCATGAACCCCTAGTCTCCCTCCAACCCCCCCAGTATATCCAGATACCCAAAACCCAATGGCAAACATTTTAGGAATTTTCACAGCAATTATCCTCGCGGTTGCTGCATTCGTGGCGATCAAAAACAAAGACCATTTTGAGGAGGAAATTGCCAACCGTAAGACGGAAGAGGCAAGCCTTACGAAGAGTCAGGAGAGGTTGAAAGTCGCCCAGGCAGTGCTCAAAGCGCTGCCCATCGAGCGTGCCGGCGTGGACGAGTTGTTCGTCGCTAAATCCGAGGTAGAGGCCAAACTGAAAGATGCCAACGCCACTCTCAAGGCGGAGATCGAAAGCAAGACTGCCACGATCAACAGCAACAAGGTGAAGCTCGATGAGATCCGCGAGAAGACCGCGAAGGTGGGCGATATCAACGGCCTCGCCGACAAGATGAAGGCGATGCGCGTGGAGCTTGAGGAGCTCAGCCAGAGCATAGCCGACAATGAGGCCAGCCTTGCGAATCTCACTGCTCAGAACACCGCCACCCAAACGGATGCAACGAAGCGCAAGGAGGAGTTCGAACTGCTCAGCAAGGGCGAGTCGCTCCCCGCACTCAAGACAAGCATCCGCAGCATCTACCCGACATGGGGCTTCGTGACGCTCAATGACGGCAACAACGCCGGGGTCAATTCAAACTCCACACTGGATGTTGTCCGTGACGGCGAAACCATCGCCCGCCTGTTGGTTACCGCAGTGGAGGGTCGCAGCGCTTCTGCCAGCATCATACCCGATTCTCTCGCAGTGGACACGACTCTGATGGTCGGTGACCGCGTGATGCCCGCCTCGAAAGATTCCAAGGAGAAGAAATCCGTAGTTAACTGATTTTCAATCCCAATCCAAAAAATACCTTTTTATGAAATTCATCTTTTCCATCCTGGCAATTATCGTTTGCGGCGGAGCGGCCTACTTTAGCTTCTCGCAGTCTGAGAAATTCCAAGATACCCAGGACGCCCGCCTCCTTGCGATCAGCACCAACAAGACTATCACCGCGACGGCGGACAAGGCCGACAGCGACATCGTTGACGAAGAAGACTTGCTTGAGACCTCCAAGAATAATCTGGAAGTCGCGACCCAAAGCGTTCTCGCCATGGAGTCCACCGGCAAAGCTCTGAAAAACGAGGTAGCCCAGCTGGACGGAGAAGTCGCAGGTCAGGACGCCGAATTCGCGGTGCTCGCGGAAACCATGAAGGAAGTTGAAAAGGCTTTGGCTGGGCTGGGCGGGAACGTGACCCTTGAAAACCTGCCCGATAAGGTGAGTGAGATCCAGGAAGACATCAAAACCAGGCGTGCGAAGCTTGAGGAACTAGAAACTTTGGTAGGTGGCGCAAAATCAAGCCTGTCCACCAAACAGGAAGAGGTTCAGCGCCTTGTCGAGCGCAAGGACTCACGAGCTGCCCGCATCGGCCGCAATGCGATGGAGGCTCGTGTCACCGCCGTCAACCATGACTGGGGATTCCTCGTTATCGGTGCTGGATCTAACTCCGGATTTTCTCCGCAGACCTCACTGCTTGTGAAGCGTGACGGTCGTCTAATCGGCAAGGTCAACCCTTCTGCGATCGAGCCAACTCAAACGATCGCGGAAATTGATCTCAAGGCGCTCGCGCCGGGTGTCCGCATCCAGCCAGGCGACAGCGTGATCCTCGCAAAACCTGCCGGGAACTGAATTTCTCATTCGAATCACTTGAATTCGCCGAAATTCCGGCTTCATTGAAGTTTATGAAACGTATTTTCTTTCTCTCAATCGCCGCGTTTGTCTTCTCATCATGTGCTGATGAAGATACCAAGCCGGTAGGTCCTGTGTCTGACACCAGCAAGATTCCATGGAATACGCCTGTTCCGGGACAGGGCGGCGGCCAGTTCGGCATGCTCCCTCAGAATCAATACCGCCGCTGACCTTAGTCGCGGTGATATGGAGCGCCCGATTTGATCGTGGCGATGCGGTAAAGCTGTTCCAGCAGAACAACCAGCGCCAATTCGTGCTGCATGGTCAGACTTGAGAGGGATAGAACCATGTCCGCCTCCTTTCGCAATCCGGAGGAATGTCCGTCCGAGGCACCGATCAGGAAGGCGACCGCTTTCACCTGACCCTGCATCTCTAGGTCGTTGATTTTCGCTGTGAGGATGCGTGTGCTAGGGGTTTCACCGCGCTCGTCGAGTGCGATCCGGAAGCAACCGGTGGAAGCTTCGAGTAGCCTTGTGGAAACCGCTTCGCGATCCCCAGCCTTTACCACAATGATTTCGTAAGTCCCGTGCCTACGGAGACGTTTCATGTATTCCCCGGCAGCTGCCTTTGCATAATCCAACGCAGGCTTTCCCGCCACGATCACCCGAAATCTCATCGCACGGATCTTGCTCGATTCGCAGTATCACTCCAGTCTCTTTTCAACATGAAACAGATCGTAGGAACCATAGCTTTCGCACTCGCTGCCTGTGCACCGCATCCGCTAAAACGGCAGATGGTCGGGCTCTTGGAGAAATTCGATCGCTGGGACTACAACGGCGACGGTTATCTGTCTCATACCGAACTCAACAAGCTACAATCCTGAACCATGGGCGACATCTACGAAGATCCCGGCGTCCTCGCCGAATACCTGCTGTTCCACTATGGCAGTGCGAATGAAATCCTGCCTCCGGAGGTAGGATGGCCTGCGGGCATGACCGAATCTTTGGACTTCGCCGTGCGCACGCCTTCCCGGTTCTCACGTTCACAGGTTGGTCGAGGACTTGATCTCGGATGTGCGGTAGGACGATCTACCTTCGAGATGTCACGCAGCTGTGAGCAGGTGACCGGAATTGATTTTTCGCATGCATTCATCGGTGCCGCGAACAGACTCCGCGAAGGTCACCAGGAATTTTACGAGCGCCTCGACGAGGCGCACCATAAGACCACCCTCCGCGCCGTGCTTCCCGAAGGTATTGATCCCGGGAAGAGCGAATTCCTGCAAGGTGATGCGATGCAGCTGCCGGACGATCTCGGAACGTTCGACAGGGTGCACGCCGCGAACCTGATCTGCAGATTGACTGATCCCGAGTTACTGCTTGCCAGGTTCCCGGATCTTCTCAATCCCGGAGGCGAACTTGTTCTCGCCACCCCGTGCACATGGCTGGAAGGCTTCACGGCTCCGGAGAAATGGCCTGCCGGAGATACACTGACTTGGCTGAAGGATCACCTAGGGAGCCAGTTCGAACTTAAAGCATGTGGCGATGAACCGTTCCTCATCCGAGAAACGGCACGGAAATTCCAGTGGACCCGCTCGATGCTGACCGTTTGGCGAAAGAGCTAAACCGGATCAGGATTTCTTCTTGCGGAGGAACGGTGGGAGATCCAGGTCTTCCCCTTCGAAGACGTTCGGATTTTCTCCTTCGAAGCGGCCTTTCGGGGCGCTGTCGAATGCTAACTCGCTTTGATTTCCGGACTGTTTCGGATCAAGTTTCAGCTCTGTGAGCCCGACATTGGATGTCGGTTCGCTGTCTTCGATGAAATCGTCGTCGAAGGGATCGGCTTCGGTAGGTTTCTGTTGCTTGGTCTTATCGAATCTGCCCCAGAGCGTTTTTTTTGCACTACGGCTTTTTGGTGCCGCAGCGGTGTATACCTGCTTCTTCGGTGCTTCCTCTTCCTCGGTAGAGAGTGCGGTTTCCTCCATTTCCCGGGTAGAATTTGTCCATTCATCGAACTCGTCTTCCGGCTCGGATGCATCCCCATCTGTTTGGGCAATGGTGAATTCCGCAAAGGGGCGCTCTTCTTTTTCCTCCGCTTCCGGTTCCGGTGTCGCCGGTGTTTCCTCTGGTGTTTCCTCCAGGGCTTCCGGCTCGGAATCATCGAACAATGATGAGATTTCTTTCCCTAATTCGAGTGTGACCTTGGTGTGCGGCTCCGGGATCGATTGATTGGTGTCCTCGTCAAGAGGGAGGTCTTCGTCGCTTGCCTCGTCTGGATCGTCGTCTGGATCGTCGTCGAACGAATCCGGTTCCGGAGCGATTTCGGTCTCCACGTCTTGTTTTATATCGACCTTGGCGAAAGGGCTTTCGATCTCGTGATCGGCACCGTCAATTTGCGGAGCCTTGAGTATCGCTTCGGGAAAGCTCAGGGAATCCCTTGCGGTGGTAAGTGCGTCTTCCGGCAGTGCACTGATGAGAGTGATCGAAAGGTTGTCGCCCATGGCAGGATCGATCGCCGCGCCAAAGAGCACATGCGCTTTCTCCGGGACATGTTTCTGCAGGCTGCGCATCAGTAGCTCGATCTCGAACAGGGTCAGCGACTCGCCACCGGAGAGGTGGACGAGGACGGTCTGTGCTTCCTTGAGCAGCGAACCCTGATCGAGGAGGGGGCTTGAAAGTGCGTTACGCAGGGCCTTGGAGGCACGGTCCTTGCCATCGGCGATCCCGGAGCCGAACAGGCAGCGCGACCTCGTGGTGCGGAGTGCAGACATCAGGTCGTCGAGGCCGATATTGATGAGTCCTGGGCGGATGACGAGGCGGATCACGGCTTTTATCGATTCCGAAATCATCCTGTCGGCGGCGGCGAAGGCCTCATGAATGCCTTGTTTTGCGAGGACGAGCTCGCCCATACGGTTGTTGTCGAAGGTGACAAGTGCGTTCGAAAGGACGGCGAGCTGGTTGAGGGCCGTTTCCGCCTGTTCGCGGCGGCGGCGGCCTTCGAAGAAGAACGGCATGGTTGCGAAAACGACCACGAAAGCTCCCTCCTCGCGGGCGATGCGGGAGACGATCGGAGCCGCTCCGGAACCGGTTCCGCCGCCGAGGCCGGTGCAGAGAAACACGATACTCTGCCCCTTGAGCGCTTCCCGAATCTCGTTTTCTGCTTCGAGCACCGCCTGCTGCCCTAGCTCGGGATCGCCGCCGGTACCGAGGCCTTTGGTTAGGTTTACGCCGAGCTGCAGCTTCTCTTTGGCCAGGCAGGCTCCGAGTGTGCGGATATCGGTGTTCAGGGCGAGAAACTCTGCCCCTTCGAGGCCGTCGAGGGCGATGCGTTCAAGCATATTTGCGCCCGCCCCACCGAGCCCGACGATTTTGACGGCGGAGGAGGGGATGCTTTGCTGGTTGTCTCGTGAGTATGAAATCATTTTTCTGGAAGATTGGAACTTAGAACATTGAACGTTCAAGATTGAACGTTGAATGAAGAGTTGTGGTTAGAGTGGTGG
>CAJQKQ010000039.1 GCA_905478925.1 uncultured Verrucomicrobiales bacterium | reverse complement strand
TGCGGCACAAGGATTTCAAATACAACAAGACCCTGCCCAAGATGTTGGAGGAGGCTCCGGCCGCTCTCGTTGCACACCTGAATCATCCCAATGGCTGGTGGCGTATGGAAGCTCAGAAGCTCATTGTTCTCAAGGCAGACAAGTCGGTTGTCCCGGCTCTGATCAAGATGGCCCAGTCGGATTCCTCCCATCTGGGACGCATTCACGCCCTCTGGACTCTGGAAGGTCTCGGTTCGATCACTCCGGCGATTGTCACCGTCGCTGCTGCCGACAAACACCCTCGTGTTCGTGAAGCGGCCTGCCGCCTTGGCGAGCCTTACTACAGCGGCACCGGGGAGCTCGCTGCCCTTGCAATAACCTTGGCAGCAGATCCAGTTGGCCTAGTGAGAAAGCAGGCTGCGCTGAGCATGCGATACGCCAAGCACGCTTCGGCACCCCAGCCTGCCCCGGCTCCTGGGAAGGGGCGCTACGACAAAAAGGAAATGGCGCTGATCAAGCAAGGCGAGGCCGTTTACTCCACGCTGTGCACCACTTGTCATGGAGCCGATGGCAAAGGATTCACGACCGATGACAAGCTGGTCATGGGCCCATCCCTGGCGGGGTCACCGCGGGTCAATGGTCACCCCGCACTCTCCGTCAGCACCGTCCTCTACGGCCTGGAAGGCCCGATCGATGGCAAGACCTACGCTGCGCAGTTGATGGTTCCGATGGGGACCAACGACGACAAGTGGGTGGCTGGTGTGATCAGCTACATCCGGACCTCTTTTGGAAACATCGGAGCACCGATCACTCCGGAAATGGTCGCGAAAATCCGGAAGAGCGATGCCCGTAAGAAGCATTGGACCCAAGCCGAGATTGAGAAGGCGCACGACATGGTCATGACGGATCGCAGCAAATGGATACTGACCGCGAGCACCAACCCGGGCACCCTGAAGTATGCCATCGATGGCAAGGCGACGACCCGCTACGACACCAATGGCGTGCAGAAGAAGGGGATGTGGCTCAACATCGAGCTTCCGGAAACTCGCCGGGTTAGTGGCATCGTCTTCAATAACATCCCTTCCGCCAGTGATGGTGCGAAGGAGTTCAAAGTGGAAGCCTCCACGGATGGCAAAACTTGGTCCGTGGTCATTGCCAAAGCGAAAGCCGGCAAGCCGAACAACGAAATCCTCTTCCCGAAAGCGGTTCAGGCCAAGCACCTCAAGATTACCTTGGGAGCGAACCACGGCCGCAATTTGTGGTCCATCCACGACCTGCAACTTCATGGTAGCAAGCGCTAGGGAGTAATTGGGGCAATTCCCAAAAATCCCCATCAAAACAAATCGTCCAAATGTCTTTAGGTAGCGGGATGACTCGACGGAAGTTTGTGCTGACTGGCAGCATGGTGGTGGCTTCAGCGAAGTCGTTGGTGGGGGAGAAAGGGGATCAATTCACCGGGGAGATCAAGCATTAAGTCAATCATGGTAGGGCGGATCCGGCTCGGTCGGCCCTGATCAAAAAACGGGAGCGCCGTATCTCCGGAAAGGGAGTGACGCCACGGCAAGACACGGCATTTCCCCCGGGATCTCACTTCCGTGTGGGTGAGGCGGGTTGCTAGATTTTTAAAGTGGGCTGACCGAGCCGGATCCGCCCTACCGTGTGAGAAACACCGATTAAAACCACAAAACGTAACGCGCAGCAGTATTACCGGCATGAAGCAGCCAACGCCCGGCGTTGGCACGTATCCTAAGCCAGCACGGCGGTTCGAACGGGTGTGCCCCATCGCGGATGCCGCTGCCGATTCGGAGATCGCCTAAGAATCATGTCTGATTCAACCTAAATTTTGTCTCATGCACACAAGACTCCGTACAGGGAGGCACCTACAGTGCAGCTATGAATCGTAGCAAAAGATCAAAAACAGTGACGTTGATGACGGCCCTTCCCGCAGTAGCCGTGATGACCAGCCTCCTGGTAATAGCTGCCCCGCCCAAGAGCGACGGCTACTACGGCAAGACCAAGGTCGCATCCAAGGCAGAGGTGAAGGCTTATCCTTTCGATCTTGGCCAGGTGAAGCTTCTCCCGAGCCCATTCGAGAATGCGATGAAGATCAACCAGAAGTACCTGCTTGAGCTCGACGCCGACCGCATGCTCTGGCCGTATCACGAACGCGCCGGCCTGCCGATCAAAGGCAAGCGTTATGGCGGTTGGGCACGTAAGGACGTCGTTGGCCAGATCAGTGGCCACTACATGAGCGCCCTTTCCCTGATGTACGTCAGCTCTGGCGACAAGCAATTCAAGGATCGCGTTGATTACATGGTCAGCGAAATCGCCAAAGCCCAGGAGAAGCATGGCGATGGCTACACCGGCCCCGTCCGCACCGAGGTCTGGGAGAAGGTCTATAGTGGCGACTTGAAGGCCCACAAATGGGGGGTCGGCGGTGGCTATGTCCCTTGGTATGTCATGCACAAAACCTTCGCGGGCCTGATCGACGCCTATATCCTGGCCGACAACAAGCAGGCTCTGGAGGTGGTGATCAAGCTCGCTGACTGGGCCAAAAAGGGAACCGACAATCTCGACGAAGCGCAGTTCCAGGACATGCTCCGCGCCGAGTACGGCGGCATGTCCGAGTCGCTCGCGCACCTCTACGCCATCACCGGCAACAAGGATTATCTCACCTTCGCGCAACGCTTCGACCACAAGGAGATTCTTGATCCTCTGGAGAAGAAAGAAGACAAGTTGGCCGGGTATCACGTCAACACGCAGCTGCCCAAGATTCTCAGCGCGGCCCGTCTTTATGAACTGACCGGCGAGGAGCGTTATGGAGCCGCCGTCAATTTCCTCTGGGACCGGGTGATCAACACCCGCGCGATGGCCCCCGGTGGCGTCGATCTTCGCGAGCACTTTTGCGAACATGGCAGCGAGTCGGAGCACCTCAAATGGAACAGCAGCGAAACCTGCTCGGTCTACAACATGTTGAAGCTGACCCGCTCGGTGTTCAGTTGGGACCCTTCCGCGGCCACGATGGACTACTACGAGCGAGCGCTCTACAACCAGATCCTCGGCTCACAAGACCCCGACAGCGGTGGCATGACCTACTTTTACAGCCTCAAGCCGGGTCACTTTAAAATCTACAGCTCTCCGTTTGATGCGATGTGGTGCTGTGTGGGTTCGGGAATCGAGAACCATTCGAAGTATGCCGACACCATCTACTCTCACAATGACGACAGCCTCTGGGTCAACCTCTTCATTCCCTCGGAGCTCGACTGGCAGGAGAAGGGCGTCCGCGTCCGCATGGAGACGAAGTTCCCCGCAGAGGACGTCATCACGCTCACGGTGAATACCAAGAAGTCCCAGAAACTCGACCTCAAGGTTCGCGTTCCTTACTGGGCGACCAAGGGCGCCGAGGTCACCATCAATGGCAAGAAGCACAAGGTGGAGTCGAGCCCCGAGAGCTACCTGACCCTGTCGCGTCAGTGGAAAGATGGCGACAAGATTACCGTCCGCTTACCGATGAGTCTCCATCTGCGCCCGGCGCGGGACAAAAAGGATCTGGTCACCATCATGTATGGTCCGTCCGTGCTTGCGGGTGAACTCGGCAGCGAAGGAATGCCTAAGGATGTCACCTCGAACCAGTCCGCCCACAGTGCCGCTCCGGATCCACCGGTCCCCGTGCTGCTTGTCGACCCGAGCAAGCCCCTCTCCTCATGGCTCAAGCAAGTCCCCGGCGAGACGCTTCGATTCAAGACGGTCGGCGTCGGCAAGCCGAACGATGTCACCCTGATCCCTATCTCCGATCTGCACCACCAACGCTACACCGTCTACTGGGAGACGATGGCCCCCGGGGATTGGAAACCCGCTGCCAGCCTCGAGCCCGAGAAGATTGCCGAGAGCAAACTGACCGCCGGCCTCGATTACAAATACTTCGAAGGAAATTGGAAGATGCTTCCCGATTTCGGTAAACTCGAAGCCAAAAAGACCGGCGTGGTCGAGGATATCGGTCTCTCGATCCAGGATCAAAGAGACAACTTTGGGGTCGTCTTCTCGGGCTACCTGAAGATTGCCGAAAAGGGCGAATACATATTTTCCATCCGTAGCGACGACGGCACCCGCGTCAGCCTGGCCGGCAAGGAAATCATCCTCAACGACGGCGTTCACGACATGATCCCTGCCCCCTCGCAGCCGGTTCTGTTGGCCGCCGGCTTCTACCCCCTCAGGCTTGATTACTTCGAAGCCGGCGGCGGAGAGGGGCTCGAGCTCAGCGTCTATTCCAACGCCGACGGCAAGTGGAACCGCATTCCAAAATCGATGCTTTACCGCCTCAAATAGGGCTTGGCTAAGATCCTGATCGGATATTCCACAGTCTCACGAAAAACAAACACCGCGTTAATTACATGAACATCGTTAAACAGAGCACCGTTGTCTTGTGTTCTCTTCTATTCTTTCTCTTCCCAGTCGTCGATAGGGCTGCAGCAGACGACTACGCTGACGGCAAACTCAGCAAGGCGCTGATCCTCGGCGGCAATTCGCACACCGTCAAGATCCCGCACTACGGCGGGCTCAATCCGGCCAAGGCGATCACGATCTCCGCGTGGATCAAACCCGAACGCGTCGGCAAAGGCCAGTGGGATTGGCAGGCGATTTACAGGAAAGAAGATGGGGACGCCCGAGCCCTCATGGCGATTGGCGATTACGAGAAGAAGCACAGTCTCTGCTTCGGGCTGGGGATCGGCGGGAAGTACGTCGTACATGGCGTGCCGCTTGAGCCGGCCAAGTTGCTCGACGGGAAATGGCACTTGGTCAGCGTGACCTTTGATGGCAAGGCGATGAAGTTCTACGCAGACGGTCAGCAAATCGGCGTTAGCACCAAGGCCAGTGGGGCGATTGACACGCAGGGTGAAACCCCGGCGTATATCGGCTCGCTGAAGGGGGGACGTGAGTTTTTCAAGGGCGGCATTGATGATGTGCGGATCTACAGTAGGGCTCTTTCGGCCGATAAGATCAAAACGATGGCCCTCGCCGACGGGGAAGCCACCGTCGCCGGTCTTGCCGGGTGGTGGAAGCTCGACGGCAATGTGGAGAACAGCGCTGCGGGTTCGCCGAAGACCTTGCTTGCAGAGCTATACCGCACGCACAGCAAGGAAATAGCGATCTCGAAGAGCTACCTGCTCATGCCGATCAGCAATGACGCCGAGCGGGGCCAGACGATCAGCCTTTCCGTTGACGGAAAGAAGATCCGCCACGTGAAGAGGGCACAGCTGGCCGAAAAGAAGGAAGACGCCGACTGGTGGGCCTTCTTCGACATTTCCGCATACAAGGGGAAGACTCTCTCTGTCACTGCCCATCCGATGAAAACAGGAGCCTTGGCCTTGATCACTCAGAGCGACACGGTGCCGGGCGAAGACACGTGGGGCTCGGAGCCGAAACGGCCGCAGTTCCATTTCTCCCAGAAGGTCGGGTGGATCAACGATCCCAACGGCATGGTCTACTACAAGGGCGAATGGCATCTCTACTTCCAGCTCAACCCGGTCGCTCTACCGTGGGGCAACATGACCTGGGGCCACGCGGTCAGCAAAGACCTGGTCAGTTGGAAGCAACTGCCCAACGTCTTCCACCACAAGCCGGGCGACGCGATGTTCTCCGGCGGTGCCGTCGTGGACTGGAAGAATACCGGAGGATGGAAGACCGGTGAGAACGACGTCATCGTCGCTACCTGGACCAGCACCGGGCGTGGCGAATGCGTCGCCTACAGCAACGACAAAGGCCGCACCTTTACCGAATACGAAGGCAACCCGGTTATCAAGCATAAGGGCCGCGACCCCAAACCGCTCTGGTACACGTACGGGGAGAATGACACGCCCCTGGACGACACGGCAAAAACACTTGGCGGCCATTGGGTCATCGCCATTTACGCCGAGCCCGAGAAGCAGGACCGCGGCGTCGCCTTCTACACCTCAACCGATCTGAAGAAGTGGGCCTTCCAGAGTCACCTCGGCGGCTTTTATGAATGCGCCGAACTCTTCACCCTCCCGGTCGATGGCAATAAGGAGAAGCTACGCTGGATCGTGTTCGCCGCCGACGCCGAATACATCATCGGCGACTTCGACGGCAAGACCTTCACGCCCGAGCACAAAGGGAAGCGCCGGCTTCATCACGGCAACTACTATGCCTCGCAGCTCTTCTCCGACGCCCCCGACGGGCGACGCGTCCAGATCGGCTGGGCCAAGATCGACATGGGCGACACCACGTTCAACCAGACCTTTGCGTTTCCGACCGAACTGTCGCTGCGCACCACGAAAGACGGTGTGAGAATGTTCGGCGAGCCGGTCAAGGAGATCGAAAAAATCCTCGGCAAGTGCAGCAAGGCCACCGCGAAACTCCTGACGCCTGAGAAGCCCGTCGAGGTGAAGACTTCCGGCGCGCTGCTGGACATCCGTGCCGAGTTCGAACTCGGCAAGGCCAAGACCATCGGACTCGAGGTCGACGGCAAGAAGGTCGCCACCTTCGATGTCTCAAGTGGCAAGCTGAACGGCCAGATGCCGTTGCAGCCGGTCGATGGCAAAATCGCCATACGCATCCTGATCGACCGCCCGATGATGGAAATCTTCGCCAACCACGGCGAGCAGATTGCGACATTGCCCTACGAAAACGATTTGAACATTGAGTCGGTCAAAGCCTTCTGCGACGGCGGCGATGCAAAACTGCTATCGCTCGAAGTCCACGAGTTGAACGCCAAGTGGGGCCATTAGGTTTTTTCCTCGGACGAGCCATGGCTCTTTTGAGCGTCACGGGTGAAATAGCTCGTGTCGCACTCTGCAGATGATCCAGATAATCTGCGCGACAGGGGATACACATCAAACTCAAATAAGGAAAATCAATGACACGACAGAAATTATTCGCCTCAGTTCTGACCTTGATGATCAGCCTGACGATGTCGGCTGTAACAGCCGCGCCCGACGCTGCGATCCGGGTTCTCTTTCTCGGTCACGAGAGCGAGCACCACAACAGCAATAAATACTATCCGATGCTGGCCAAGGGGCTGGGGCGGGACGCGATCTACTTCGACTACGTCACCAGCGTCGAGGAGGCGCTCGGTGACGCCGACTACCTGAGCAAGTTCGACGCGGTGCTGCTGTATGCGAACCATGGGAAGATTACCCCGCAGCAGTGGAAGAACCTGAAAGGTTACGTCGAGGGCGGCGGAGGCTTCGTGCCGGTGCATTGTGCGAGCTGGTGCTTCGGCAACGAGCCGGGCTTCGACCAGTTGGTGGGCGGCCGTTTCGACAGCCACAAGACCGGCACCTTCACCGCCAAGGTGGTCGACGGCAAGCACCCGGCGATGGCCGGCGTGGAGGCGTTCGAGGCTTGGGACGAGACCTACAAGCACAAGAACCACAACGAGAAAGATCGCACTGTATTGATGGTGCGCGAAATCGCGGGGAAGGATGACAATATCACCGAACCTGAGCCGTGGACCTGGGTGCGCACCCAGGGCAAGGGCCGCGTATTTTACACCGCGTCCGGGCACGACGAGAAGGTCTGGAAGCAGGCGGGCTTCCACCAGTTGCTCAAGGCGGGGATTTTATGGTCGGTGGGCGATGCGAGGAAGCAGTCGTATGAAAAATTCATCGCTGCCCGCGCGCCGCTCAAATATGAGAAGCGCGGCGACATCGCCAACTACGAGAAGCGCCCCGAGCCGCTGCCTTACCAGTTCCCGCTCAAGCCGGAGGACAGCATGGATTACACCC
>CAJQKQ010000038.1 GCA_905478925.1 uncultured Verrucomicrobiales bacterium | reverse complement strand
TTCTGCGGTTAGGTGTCTTCTTTTTCGTTTCATGTTTCTGGTCTCTTTTCGGGGATTTGCCCCCTCAAAGACCAGCTCATTTCATCAATAAGACTCTGGCTCCGTTTTGCGGGACCACTTCACTCCAAGACGATCCCGCAAATGATCAAAGCGGCCAACAACGACTATGTCTGTGCCCACCTGGGCAAGTGGCACATGAGGCCCAGCCCGGAACAACTCGGATACGATGTCTCCACGGGGAAAACCGGCAATGAACAGGGAACGGTCTGGGCGCCCGGACGTGGAAAACCCAACCGGACTAAACCCATCCCCATGCCGGTCGACGATCCGAAGCGCATTTTCAGCCTGACCGAAAAGGCCAACGACTTCATGGCCCAACAAGTCAAAGCAGGCAAACCGTTCTACATGCAGCTCTCTCATTACGCGGTGCATAAGCGTTTGCAGTCGCGACCCGAGACGCTCGCGAAGTATGAAGCGAAACCCAAGGGCAAATATCACCACCGCGCCGACTATGGCGGATGCACCGAAGACCTGGACACCGGACTGGGCCTGCTGCTCGACAAAGTGCGAGAACTGGGCATCGAGGACAACACCTACATTATCTACACATCCGACAACGGTGCGGTCGGCATCCAGGGCGAGTCGCATCAGATCAATATGCCGCTCCGTCGCGGGAAATTCATCTTCTGGGAAGGTGGCATCCGCGTGCCGTTCATCGTGGCCGGCCCGGGTGTGAAACCTAACAGCCACAGCCCCGCGCTGGCGTCGAGCCTCGACCTATGGGCAACGATCCACGACATTCTCAACCAGGGACAAGGCGCAAAAACGCTCCCGAAAGAAGTAGATTCCGGCAGCCTGCTACCGATTTTGAGCTCCGCCGGGAAGGGCGAAGTCAATCGCCCTAACATGCCCGAGGGACTAGTGTTCCATTGCGACCGAGGACACTCGTGGGCGGGCACGCGACGCCAGGTTGCCCTTCGCTCCGGCGATTATAAATTGCTGGTCAACTACTACAACGATGGCGAATCGCTGCTGTTCAACCTCGCCGACGACCTCTATGAGTGGAACGATTTGTCCAAGAAAGAGCCGGCGAAAAAGGAAGAAATGCTGGCAAAACTGGACGGGTACCTCACCCGCGTCCAAGCCACCAGCGCCGCGATGACGCCAGAGGAAGTCCACGCGATGCAGAACATTCCAGCCAAGGGCTTTGGCGGACGCAGCCGGCCTGAAAAAACCGGCCTCGCCACGGAATATCCCGTCGATTCGTTCTCAAAGAGGGAATCCCCCGCCGTCGTCGAAACCATCGACTACCGCAAAACAGAGGCAAAATAGCTCACGCTGGGATGAGAAATACGTCTGGGATTGATTCCGGGACGGACGCAACCCCGTTGGGGTTGGGATATCCGGGGGGCGGGAGTTCCCAGGGTAGCCTCCGTTTCACTCCGGCAACCCCGGGCTAAAATCCGTATCCCCGTTGGGGATGCAGAGCCACAACCCCAACGGGGTTGCGTCCGATCCTGAATAACTACCGGATATCTCATGCTTCATGGCCAAAGCTGGGATGAGAAATACGTCTGGGATTGATTCCGGGACGGACGCAACCCCGTTGGGGTTGGATGATCTTCACGCGCATTGTCCCAGGGTAGCCTCCGTTTCACTCCGGCAACCCTGGGCTTAAATCCGTATCCCCGTTGGGGATGCAGAGCCACAACTCCAACGGAGTTGCGTATTTCAGCCCGGGGTTGGCGCAACGCAGAGAAGCCTACCCCGGGACAACGCAACAAAAATTCAATCAACTCCAACGGAGTTGCGTATTTCAGCCCGGGGTTCCTCCTTCGCCAAGGCTACGGGAGGACAAGTGGCGTAACGCAGTGAAGCCTACCCCGGGACAACGCACCAAAAAAAATCCCCAACCCCAACGGGGTTGCGTATTTCAGCCCGGTCTTCCTGCTTGCCAAGCAGGGGGCACCTGGCGGCACAGAATCAACCCCCTTTCAGCGTTCCAGCGTTTCACGTCAACTGGTCCATGCCCCCCCGGCGAGAGGGCGGCCAAAAACGGCTTGCTATCTTGGTGGGGCTGAATTATTCGTCTATACAACATACATGCATGCCCCCGCACTCCACCCGGCCTCATCAGCCGCTTGACTTGCGCGGTTCCCCGGCGAAACCCCGGGATTCTTTAAATCAAATCCGTTCCACTGCTCTCCATGAAAACCACACACCCACTTCCGTCCCCATCGCGAACCTCTCTGGCAGCCATCGCTTCGGCGCGAAATGCGGGCTTCGCTCTCGTGATCACGCTTTCGTTGATGGTGCTCCTGATGCTGTTGGCGTTGGGCATGCTGAGCCTCTCGAGCGTGAGCTTGCGGACAGCCGCCCAGTCGTCAGACATGAACCTCGCCCGCGCCAACGCGCGCATGGCTCTCCTGCTCGCGCTAGGCGAACTGCAAACACATGCCGGCTCCGACACCCGGGTCACCGCCAGGGCGGATATTCTCGATGAGGAAAACCCGCCGGTGACCGGAGTTTGGAAAAGCTGGGAGGGCACCGACCACGAAACCACGGGAAATTTCGCCGGACGCCCGGTGTCGCCGGGAAATTATAAAGAGAAGAAAGAGGAACGCTTCCTCGCCTGGTTGGTCTCCGGCAGCACGCCCGGGGTCGACACCGTGCCCGTTACCACCCAATCCGCCAACTCGGTCACCCTCGTGGGAAGCAAATCGGTCGGCGGCGGCGTAGAACGCGAGAAGCTCCAGATCCATCTCGCACCCACACTTGTCACCGGCGCGGGCAATAGAAAGGGCGGATTCGCCTGGTGGATCGGAGGCGAGAACCAGAAGGCGCGCCTGCCCAAGCCCTACAATCCCGGCAGCGAAACGGCCGGACGCTGGGCGACCCAGGCCAAGTCGCACGCGGTCGCTGATCCAGAGCCATTCCGGCTCGAGCCGTTGCTGGCGGATCCGGCAACCGCAGACAAGGCGATCACGCTGGGCCAGGCCGACCTCATCGCAACAGAGGCGGCTTTGGCGGCCTCGCGCGAGTTTTTCCACGACCTCTCCGCAGTCTCAACTGGGCTTCTGACCAACACCGCCACAGGCGGCTGGCGCAAGGACCTCTCGCTGCTGACGGAAAGTTGGGAGGATCAACCGAAGGATGGCCTGCCTCTGTTCCGCATCACACCCACCTCGGAGCCCCAAACACTCACCTCGGAGACCCAAGCCACCATCCCAACAGTCGAAGACGCCCTGTCGCCCGGCTCGATGCTTTATCCATGGGCCGCCTATCGCAACCTCATTGTTCCAAACCGTGGATACATCGCCCCAATCGAGCGGCACGGCCCGGTGACCAGCTGGGAGAACCTCATCAACTACGCCACCATTTACAAAAGGATATCCGCCACTCCCTCCGGCGGGATCAGCATCCCGCTTAACGCGTATGATATTTGGGCACAATTTACCGAAAACCGCACGAACTTCAATTACCTCCACGAAGTGCGAATCCTCCCCGTGATCGCGCGCGTACAGTGGATCTTCTCGCACAGCGCCCGCCCCAGCAGAGACGAAAACGGCGCCATCATACCCGGGATGTTCGAGCCAGGCCTGTTGGTCACCCCCGTGTACACGTTGTGGAATCCCTACAGCATGGAGATCAAAAATCCGGCGGGCAGGTTGGGTATCTCAATCCAGAGGCCGTTTCCGGTGGCCCTGAAATACTCCTTCAACACCAACCCGAACTACAACGCCGTGATGGGGGGCGGTAATCTGTTGAACAACAAGCCGGCCCTTATCGGAGAAGAGAGGATCGATCCTAATACGGGTATGCCCTACAATGGCGGCACCGATGCTGGAAGCGGCAACGCCTACATCAGGGAGCCGTTCACTCTCATGCCCGGCGAAACGCGCCTCTTCAGCCCCAGGGACGACCACCCGAGGAACTTCCAAAACGGCCTCATTCGATTCGCCGAAATCGAACTAGAACCCGGCTACCGCAGCGGCGGCGGTCTCTACTATGCCCTCCGCGACGACAACGGCCTGAAGAAGGACTTACTACCGAGCTCCGCCACCATCAAGGCCGACGCCAAGTTCGACACGCGATACAACGACTATGGTAATATGAACGATCCGAATGACCCTAAAGGCAAAGGGGTCGGCATCTACCTCGACATGACAGGGGACATTAATATGAATGGGGCCCACGGGGGAAAGACGGTTCTGGCCTACCGCATGACCTATTCTGAGGACATCGCCGCCGCCATCTACCCGCCGCTGACCGGTCTTGCCGAGGTAACCGTCGGACAGGTCGTGGACAACCCGCTGCCGTTCCTTTCTACCGTCTTCGGAGCGCGCATGGCGAGCAACACCCATCTGGCCGCGAAGGGCTTCGTCCAGTCCAGCCCGCTCGTCAACATCACCGCCATGGGTAACCAGATTGACACCAGCCTCAATGATTACGGCGGCACCGCCCACCCGGTTAATTCCCCTTTCGACTACAGCTTCATCAAACACCCCCCGGGAGGCGACAGCCGACTGCCCAACAGCGACTCAGCCAACCGCGGCTACATCGTCACCGGCTTCAATAAGTCCGACGGCCTCTCGCGCTGCGTCATCGCGGAACTGCCGTCACGCCCGCTGGCCTCGCTGGGGGAACTTGTGCATTGGGACTTCCGCTTCGATAACCCCATCCCGCCCTTCGCGTTCAACCTGATCGGCAACTCGGACGCCAATCCCCTGCTGCCCGCCAACGCGGTGGTCAACTCTGCCGATGCCGGCCTCACCAAGAACCTCCAACACGACGATTCCTACTGTGCCAACCACCTCCTCTTCGACGACTGGTTCCTCTCGTCAATCACGCCGGATCCCGCTCTTTTGGGAGGCACGACGGATCGCAGCCTGCAGAAGACCTTTACCGATTTCGTCACCGGCAAGACGCCGCTGGTGAACCGCAGCTACCAGCCCATCCTGGAGGACCGCGCCACCACCAACGCCAGCCAACTTTACACGGATCGGGTCGCACCGACCGACTCATGGAAGACCATCGCATCCCGTCTCGAAGTCGAGGGCATGTTCAACGTGAACTCAACTTCGGTCGCCGCCTGGCGTGCATTGCTTGGCCACGCGCGCAACCAACGCGTCCCTTACGTCGCCGAGTCAGGCACTTCGTGGCAGGCGGAGCTTTCGGACGAGACTGACCATGCCCTGAGCCGCACCACCATCGCGGGAGACACCGAGGTCGGGAAACAGGGCAGCTCAGGCGACCGCCTCGACGCCACCGAGTTCACGGGCTATCGCACCGTCGATGACGAGTTCCTCGATGCGATGGCGGAAGAAGTTGTCAAACAGGTCCGCGCCCGCGGCCCCTTCCTTTCCCTCTCCGAATTCGTCAACCGCCAGCTCTCGTCCGGCGACCTCGCCCTCGCCGGCACCCTTCAGGCAGCCCTCAACCAAGTGTCCGAGGACCTTGGAACCTTTTCCATTATCAAGGCGGGCTCCACCCAGGCCGAGGCGGTGCCGCCTGAGTTCGAGGGCACCTCCGGGTACCAGTTCCCCGAGGCCGCCGTCGGCTACAGCGCCTACGGGCTTCCCGGTTGGACACGTCAGGCGGATATCCTGCGGCCTTTGGCACCCATCCTGTCCGCCCGCGACGACACGTTCATCATCCGCGCCTATGGCGACGCCCGCAGCCCGGATGGCAAGGTGCTGGCCCGGGCGGTTTGCGAAGCCGTCGTCCGCCGGACCCGCGAATTTGTCGATCCCGCCGACGCCGCGGACCTCACCACCCAGCCAGAACAGCCCGCCAACCAGACCTTCGGCCGCCGCTTCCAAGTGGTCTCATGGCGTTGGCTTGCGCACGATGAGATATGAGTCTTATGATCCGCCATCGGGTGGCTTGCCCGTCCGACCCATCCGTCTCACCCAATATCGAAGAATCCGTCCCATGAAATTGCTGTTTCTCATCCTCGCCCTTCTGCCTACCGCCGCCCTCGCCCAAAAGCCTAAGGATCATACCTGCCGCATCCTGTTTCTCAGCGGACCGGACAGCGCACCGGACAAGATTCACCTGTTCGACGGAGCTAGCTCCATCGAAGTGGATCTGCCGCGGATGAATTTCTCCCAGGTCTACAAGCTACGGCCGGGCGCGCTGCGCCTGCATCTGCTGCCCTCGCCCTTGGATGATCCCGAGAAAGTTCCATCTGGCGCTCCGACCGCCACGGTTGCCGAAAATATCACTGATTTCTACCTCCTCGTCACCAGCGATCCCACCAACCCAGTCGTGCCCATGCGCATGCAGATCATCAACGCGGGTGCAAACAAACTCAAGCGCGGCCAGATGCTCTGGTTCAATCTAACAAAAAAAGCCGTGGCCGGCAGCGTGGGATCTGAAAAACTCGTCATCAAACCGGCCTCCCGCCTGACGCTCGATCCACCGGCTAGGGGCAACAAGGACTACCGGGTCAACCTCTTCTTCCGCTTCCCCGATAGCGAACTGGTCCATCCCCTCTGCGAGACCCAGTGGCGCCACGACCCACGAAGCCGCACCGTCGCCTTCATCATCAACGAACCAAGAGCTCGCGCCCCGCGCATTCTGGTCTTCCCGGATTATCGCGAAAAAGAAAAAAGCAAGGAATAGGCATCCCGCGAAAATGATGGGAATCGCTAGTGCCGAGTGCCGAGTGATCAGTGTTCAGGAGAAGACCGGCTGCGCCGGTTGCTCCTTGGATTGAAGCCGATAAATCCATTCCCCAAAGGTGGCTCTTGGGTGGAACTGAAAGTGGTGGGCAGGATTATTTTTGAACTGGGAGGCGAAGGTTCTTCATCCCCGTTGGGGATGAAGAACCACAACCCCAACGGGGTTGCGTATTTCAGCCCGGGGTTCCTCCTTCGCCACCTCCTTCGCTGAAGCTATGGCGGTCAAGAAGGCTACGGGAGGACAAGTGGCGCAACGCAGTGAAGCCTACCCCGGGACAACCGCACCAAAAATTCCATCTGCCCCAACGGGGTTGCGTCAGGGCGGGAGCAGAGGGTGGCGCTCCGTCAGAAACACGTCTGGGATTGATTCCGGGACGGACGCAACCCCGTTGGGGTTGGGATATCCGGGGGGCGGAGTTCCCAGGGTAGCCTCCGTTTCACTCCGGCAACCCCGGGCTGAAATCCGTATCCCCGTTGGGGATGAAGAACCCCCAACCCCAACGGGGTTGCGTATTTCAGCCCGGGGTTGGCGTAACGCAGTGAAGCCTACCCCGGGACAACGGCACCAAAAATTCCATCTGCCCCAACAGATTGGCCGTCAGCGAATTAGGTTGCCCGGTTCCGCACAAGCCGTATAGTTCGACCGATATGCGATCCGAGTTCACCTACTGGCAGGACGGCGAATTTTACGTCGGCTACCTCAATGAATTCCCAGATTATTCGACGCAGGGTGTTGATATTGAGGATCTTAAAGCGCATTTGCTTGATCTGTATAAGGAGTTTACCTCTGGAGCAATTCCGGGAGTGAGGCGGGTTGCGGAGCTGGACCTCGCATGAAGCGAAGGGATCTCGTGTCCCGGGTGGAGAAGATGGGCTGCGTGCTAATTCGGCATAGTGGCAAGCATGATATTTACCAGGATCCGACGACCGGAGTCATCCAGCCAATTCCCAGACACCGCGAGGTGAGCGAACAACTTGCTCGGGCGATTATCAGGAAATTGTCCGCTTAAAAACGTACAGCGGGACAGGCCCGAATGGCACTGGATTCCGGGACGGACGCAACCCCGTTGGGGTTGGGATGATCTTCACGCGCATTGTCCCAGGGTAGCCTCCGTTTTACTCCGGCAACCCCGGGCTAAAATCCGTATCCCCGTTGGGGATGAAGAACCCCAACGGGGTTACGTCAGGGCGGGAGCAGAGGGTGGCGCTCCGTCAGAAACACGTCTGGGATTGATTCCGGGACGGACGCAACCCCGTTGGGGTTGGGATGATCTTCACGCGCATTGTCCCAGGGTAGCCTCCGTTTCACTCCGGCAACCCTGGGCTAAAATCCGTATCCCCGTTGGGGATGAAGAACCATCAACCCCAACGGGGTTGCGTATTTCAGCCTGGGGTTGGCGCAACGCAGTGAAGCCTACCCCGGGACAACGCACCAAAAATTCCCCAACCCCAACGGGGTTGCGTATTTCAGCCCGGGGTTGGCGTAACACAGTGAAGCCTACCCCGGGACAACGCACCAAAAAATCCATCAACCCCAACGGGGTTGCGTATTTTAGCCCGGGGTTGGCGCAACGCAGTTAAGCCTACCCCGGGACAACGCACCAAAAAATCCATCAACCCCAACGGGGTTGCGTATTTTAGCCCGGGGTTGGCGCAACGCAGTGAAGCCTACCCCGGGACAACCCTACCAAAAATCCCCCAACCCCAACGGGGTTGTGTATTTCAGCCCGGGGTTGGCGCAACGCAGTGAAGCCTACCCCGGGACAACCGCACCAAAAAATCCATCAACCCCAACGGGGTTGCGTATTTCAGCCCGGGAGAGCAAAAACATTGATCCCGTTCTGGAGGTTCATTCAACACCAAGGAGGGGCTGCATTCTGCTGCCCAGCAACCCCAGCCACATCCTCAGCGATTTTCAGATTCTTATTTGGGGGAGCTTCAGTTTTCGTGTCCCTCTATGTGCCTCCGGCTATCTCCACTTCGTTCCGGTTCCACCGAGCTCAGGATGTCTGAGGCTACACGAACTGCCAGGCGATGAGGATGATGCTGAAGCTGACCAGGGAAATGGCGGTCGAGACAAGGGTCCAGGTCTTGAGCGTCTGTTTCTCGTTCATGCCCATGTAGCGGGAGATCATCCAGAAGCCGGAATCGTTGACGTGGGAGAATCCGGTCGCACCAGAGGCGATGGCGCAGGTGATCAGAGCGAGTTGGGATTGGCTCAGGGCGGGATCAGCGAGCGCGACGAAGGCGGTCATCAAACCGGCGGCGGTGAGCATGGCGATGGTTGCGGAGCCCTGCGCAATTCGAATCAGGGTGGCAAATACCCACGCCAAGACGATCAGGGAGATGTTGACGCTGGAGAACATCGTGGTGAGTGCGACATCGATCCCGGTCGATTTCAGCACGCCCTTGAACACTCCGCCGGCGCCGGTGATGAGGATGATGATGCCCGCTGGGCCGAGCGCTTTGGTCGAAATCTCGAGAATCTGCTCCTTGGTCGCGCCGCGCCGGGTACCCAAGAACCAGATTGCCAATAGAGTCGCCAGCATCAGCGAGATCACCGGGTGGCCGATGAAGTGCAAGGCCTGCTTCCACCCGGCCATCGAAGAGAGCAGTCGCGCGACTTCCGCGCCGCGCTCCGCTTTGCTCAGCCCCGCCGCGATTTCAGCGGTTGCCCGCTGTTCGATGATGGTGTTGCAAAGGATCAGCACGATGGGGAGGACGATGAGGGCGAGGATGAGGCTGAAGGGCGGTAGTTTCGCTTCCTCCATTGGCTCGACGCTGGTGGCGTGTTCAGGGATAGGCACATCGACGAGGGTCGCGACTTTGGAACAGAGCCAAGGGCCGCAGATGATCGCGGTCGGCAGGCCGACGGCGACGCCCCACATGATCACGTGGCCAAGGCTTACTTCCAAGAAGTAGGCGACCGCGACCGGTCCCGGCGTGGGCGGCACGAAGGCGTGCGTGATGATCATCCCGGCGACGAGCGGCAGGCCAAATACCAGCAGTGGTTTCTTGGTGTCCCGTGCGAGGGCGTAGAGTAGGGGCGCGAGGATGACGAGTGCGACGTCGAGGAACACCGGGATCGAGATGATGAAACCGGTAACCAACATCGCCCACGGCGCGCGCTCTTGGCCGAAGCGTTTGAGCAAGGTGTTGGCGAGCGCCTGGGTTCCGCCAGAGTGCTCCAACATGGCCCCGAAAATCGCGCCTACGCCGATGATGGTGGCGATGAATCCCAGCGCGCCTCCCATCGATTTGGTGATGGTGGCACCGATTTCGGTAATTCCGGCGGCCTCGGGGTTGACGAAGGTGGCACCGATCGAGACCAATACCGAGACGACGAGGAGTGCGAGAAAGGCTTGCAGTTTGAAGCGCAGAATCAGCACCAGCAGGAAAGCGATGCCGAAAAACAGCAGGGCGATCATCGGGGCTACGGGCGGTGCCACTGTTTTGGTGGCGTCGGCGAGGAGGTGGATCATGGCAGGAGTGGGGTGCACTATTGTGAGCGCTTGTTCCACTCGTCCTTTTTGAACATGTCGAGTCCTGGGTCGGCAATGACTTGAGCTGTGGTCTGGCCGGGCGGGTGCTGAGCGATGAAGTCGAGGTCGAGCTCGACGCCCCAGCCGGGACCTTCGGGCAGCTGGAAATGGCCATCGACGACTTCGGGGTAGGGGCTGCCGGCTTGTTTGACGTGCTGATCGGTGAAGTCGTTGAAGTGCTCGAGGATTTTGCCGTTTCTCAGCGTGAACATGAGATGCAGAGTGGCCATGGTGGTGATGATTCCGCCAACGTTGTGCGGCGCTACCATGACGTTGTAGGTCTCAGCGGTGGCGGCGATCTTCTTGAGTTCGAGGATTCCACCGCATTGAGTCATATCGGGCTGGATGATGTCGACGACGCGCATCGGGAACAGGTCGCGATATTGGTTGGCTGAGTAGAGTCGTTCACCGGTCGCGATGGGAATCGAGGTGTGCTGGGCGACCTTCTTGAGGGCTCCGAGATCTTCGGGTCGGCAGGGCTCTTCAATCCAGGCGGGCTTGATGCATTCGATCTCTTTGGCGATCGCTATCGCCTGATGCGGAGCGAAGCGGCCATGCATCTCGATGTGAAGCTGGCAGTCGTCGCCCACGGCTTCATGCACGGCGAAGATGAGCTCGATGGATTTGTCGAATTCCTTGCGTTCAAGCTCCAGGTTTCCGTTGCCGAAAGGATCAAATTTCAGGTTGCGGTAGCCTGCATTGCGGACCTCTTTCGCGGCTTGCGCGAAATACTCCGGCTCGCGGCTGACTTTGTACCAGCCGTTGGCGTAGGCGGGCACGCTTTCGCGGGTCGCCCCACCGAGAAGTTTGTAGACCGGCAGATTTGCGAGTTTGCCAATGCAATCCCAGCACGCCATTTCCACCATCGCTAGCCCAGTCATCACCACTTCTCCCGCCGAGCCGAAATCGAGGAGTGTGAAGCGGCGGTAGAGGTCTTCGATGTCGTGCACATCGTGTCCCACAATATGGCGCTGAACATCCTTTAGAAATTCACAAACGGTATGGGTCTTTCCGAGAATTCGGGATTCACCATAGCCGATGGTGCCGTCTTCGAGCTCGAGGATGAGGTAGGTCAGGTTGCGCCATGGGGTGCCCATGACAAGTGTTCGGTAGCTCTTGATTTTCATGCCTAAAAGGTTGCAAGCAATTTTGGTAGGGTGATTGGATGAATCAAGCTTTTGTTTTTTGTGGAAAGCCACGGCTCCTGCACTCGGGAGAACTGGGCGAAAAATGAAAAAGAGGAACCACAATGGGAGCGCAGCGGACATAGACGAACTTGATAATCAAATCTTTCGTCAAATGCACCCGGAGGGCATAGCCGACGCTGATGCCCCCAAAGAAGAGTTCCTGCGCTTGCGCCAACAACAGGCGATCGGATATGATGGGCGGTTCGTTTGGCCGTGAGTTGGCGGGGGCTTCTGTCACCCCTACCGGGGTTCCGATCCTGAATTTGCCTGTATCCGCTAGCGTGAGCTAGCGGTAAATCGGCCACAAGAAAACGAGCCCTGGGAGGGGCGGCAGAAACCATCGCATCCAAAGAAGTGTTCCTGTGCTTGCGCCAACCCCGGGCTTACATCCGTATCCCCATTGGGGATGTAGACGCCACCGTCGCCACCCGCATAAAACTCCAAAGCCTCTATCCTTCAAGCGGAGTGTGACAGAACACCAGTGCCCTGAAGGCAAACACTAGGGCAAAGTCCTCTTCGCAGGAACCCCGGACGAACTACGAACGAGCAAAGACCCACAGGTGAAGAAATTCATCGAAGGAGACATCGAAGGTCTCATCCCAGACGAAGTCGCGCGGTAGCGATTTTTACTCGACGATCTGGGTATCTCGCTCTTCTGTTAAGCACCTTCGCAGTATGAGTGAGATTCCTAAAGTCACTGAGATTTATTGTCCTGAATGCGATTCTAGCATTGAAGTGGAAGACGAGCACATCGGAGCGAAAGGAAAATGTCCGGATTGTGATCACAAATTTATCATAGAGAAACCAGCGCAGGCGAAAGAGGAGAAGAAGAAACCGAAAGAAGAAGCAAAGAAGATGCTGGTCGCTGGCTGTCCCAAATGTGCTTTCGAGCTTCAGGTCAGCCGCGAAATGAAGGGCAGAAAGGGGAAATGCCCAAAATGTGAGCACCGCTTCGTTATTGAATTTAACGATAGCGACACAAAGAAACCTGACAACCAGGAGGACACTGAAGAAAAACAGGAGGTCGTTGTTCCGCTTACACAAAAAGTTGGGAAAAGGAGAAAAGTAGACGCCACCGCTGAAATGAAGCAGGCCTCGGAAGAGGAACTGGATGCCCTCGATTCTGAGGAGGAAGATCCGCAGAAGGGATCCGCTACTTTCCCACTCCTGGCGCTAGTTACCGTGATCCTGCTAGGAGGTGTCATCTGGTTTTTGGTATCAAGCTCAGACAAAGACACCGAGAACGGGAAGAGAGAAAACACCACCTCGAATACAAGAAAAGCCCCAGAAGGCCCGTCTAGCAGAGGAGACCTCAACCCATTCGACGATATAAAAAATGTTCCTGAAACAGGCGCACCTACAGAAGTGCATAGAACGCCTTCAAAATCAGATCTTCCCGCTTACGATCTTTCCCCATTAGCCAAATCATCCAAATGGCTGATGCTTCATGTGAACCACTGTCCGTTTGGAGACGATAAATTAGCGGCTCTGGAGCCCGAGCTTGAAAGAATTGTCTGGGCCAACTTAAACGACACTCAGATTTCGGATAATGCGATGGAGTTCGTCGGCAGAATGCAGGAGCTTGATCGTCTGCAGATCCGCGGCACTGGGGTTTCTGACGCTGGCCTGAACTCGCTTTCTGCTCTTTCAAAACTGAAAGTTCTTAATCTATCCAAATGCGCTAATATCACAGACGCATGTATTCCATACATCGAGGCCATCCCGTCTCTCAAGGTCATCTACGTGCGCGAATCCGGTATGTCTTCAGAAGGCATCGCGACGCTAAAGAAGAATTTCCCGAAACTGACGATCCATGAATAACATGAGAATTCTATTTGCTCTCGCATTACTGGTGATCGCGCTTGCGCTTCCTGCAAACGCTTCAAATCAGATGAAGTCGATGTTGATTCATTTTGATATGGATGAAGACGGCGTTCTTTCGAGCTCAGAAATGGAAGAAATGGTGAATTCGCTGAGATCCATCCTGAAACTCGAAGACCTAGTCCCAGAACCAAAGGCAGAGCCCACCCCTGAGCCTGCCCTTGAGCCTGCCCTTGAGCCTGCCACGGCGAAGATAGCCCCTGACAAAGAGGTCATGCCTGAAGCGCCTGCAGAGACCGAAACCGAGCGCGAGATCTACGAAAAGGAAGTCGCAGACGCAAGAGACCAGGTGGTGCGCTGGGCGGACGAAGATGAAGACGGAAGGATATCGCGGGAAGAGAAGCAGCGCGCCAGTGACGCGTTGCGAGGAGAAATCGATGGCAAGGGATTCGGAGAAAACGATGATGACATGGCAAAAAAAGTCCTGTTCGCGTTTAATCAAGATGGCAGCGTTGGGCTGTCGACGGTTGAGCGGGGAGAGGCTATCCGTTATATAGAAAAGCAATACGAAATCACGGAAGCGGAACTCAAAGCGTTGCAGGAGAAGTATATTAAGCTCGTTGATCAGGATGATGACTGGTTATTTTCTACCAAAGAAAAGAACAGAGTTTACGATTTATTACGCGGAACCACGAAGGAAACAGATATCTCGGTGGATCTAGTACGTTGCTTCGACCTTGATGGCAACGGTTCGCTTTCCACAAAAGAGCGGAACGATGCGATGCGCCTTATAGTAGAATACTTCAAACCCGTCCCTCTGATTGCAGGTGAAGGCGATCAGGGAGAAGGAGGCGGGAAGGCATCACAAGGTGACACAACTGCCCCGCTTGAGTCAGAACTGGATATGAAATATCTAGCCTCGAAATTCTTCGATGGTCATGACGGAGATCTCGATGAAAACCTCACCTACAAAGAATTAGTAGCCGCTCTGGAGGAGGCTCAACAGGACGGGGTATTCCGAACACGAAAACTCTCGATGCAGAATATACGCGTAGATCGGGTTGCTAAGATCCGCCACATGCGTGCCGAAATTATGGTGTATTTTGACCGCGACAAAGACGAAACTATTTCCAGAGAGGAAAAGAATTTCGCGATGGAAGCGCTTCGAGGGCGAATCAAAGGCGAAGGCGTCGGAGAGTTCGATGAGGAAATGGTGATTCGAGTCGTCGCAGCCTTTGATACAGACGGATCTGGCACAATCTCCCCGAAAGAACGAGAAGCCGCAATCAAGGCTCTGATGCGCCATTACAGCCCAGTTCCACTCGATGACAGCCCAGTTCCACTCAAGGGCGATGAACCGATAGGAGACTCTCGGGAAAAGGAGTAGACCCCGAAGAAGCGAACAAAAAACGAGCCTTAGTTCGCCCAGAAACGGAAACCATTCCATCCGGCCTTTTCCCGGCCTGTCCTCGTGAAGCCCTTTTCAAGAAATTGAACCGCCAAGTAAGAAAAGTTCACCAAGTCCAAGACAACAAAGATCTCAATACAGAAGGTCGCTAAGGACGCAAAGTTCCCATCGGCTAAACGGATCAGCGAATCGGGAAGAGGCTCACCCCAAATCTCTCTTTCTTTGCTCCCTTTGCTTCCTTCTGTTCCAAATCTTCCCTCTCTGGATGCGGAGAACCAAGATGGATTTTCACAGAAGATCGCTAAGGACGCAAAGTCCCCATGGGCTAAACGGAACAGCAAATTGGGAAGAGGCACACCCCAAATCTCTCATTCTTCGCTCCCTTCTGTCCCCCTTTGCTTCCTTTGCTTCCTTCTGTTCCAAATCTCTCCCCTCCGGATGCGGAGAACCAAGACAGATTTTTACAGAAGATCGCTAAGGACGCAAAGTCCCCATGGGCTAAACGGAACAGCAAATCCTGAAGAGGCTCACCAAGTCCACAGGGCGATCAAGTTAGGGAGAATTTTCGCCACAAAAGGCACAGAAGGCACAAAAAGGAGGATTTTTTCGGATCAGTGATCCAAAAACAGGACATCAGGAAGGCATGAGACCCGATTCAAGCAGGCACACTTCCCAAGTTTCTGTGCCTTTTGTGCTTTTTGTGGCAATTCCAATCTTTCCTGTTCCCTAGCTTGATCGCACTGACCAAGTCCAAGACAACAAGGATCACAAAAGAGTCTTTTTGGCTGAAGCTTTCTGTTCAGAAAGCGTTTGGCTTTGGAAATCTTGGCGAACTTTTCTTACTTGGCGGTTCAAATCCCATATCCGGATTTAAATCCCATATCCGGTTCTGCTTTCCTTGCCGGGATCTCCCGATTGTAGGCGCCCTGCTACTACGGATCGAAAATAATCGTGGTAATCCTGTGCGAAGATGATTGGCTTCGAGTAAGTGACACTTTTTTGTACCATGATGACACGTCTTCTCTCTCTATCGCTAACCTTGGCGCTGTTCGCGACCACAAGCCCTCTTTTCGCCAAGGATGCCATACCGCTGATGATCTACGGCGTGAGCATAGGCGAAAATAAGGCGGTGGTGGTTAAATTCCATGAGAAGGACGGCAAGCCCATGCTCGAAGTCGTGCAGTCGGAGCCGCTCGGTGCCCAGGCTGGCGCGATCACCCATCACCCAGACCACAAGCTGCTCTACATCGCCACCCAGGAGGGCCGCGGGTTCGTGTACGCAGTGAACGATGAGGGGCGGATAGAGAAGGTCAGGGAGACGCCGTTCAAGAGCGGTTACTGTTTCCTCAGCTTGGATCGCAGCGGGCGCTATCTGCTCGGGGTGTCGTACGAATCCGGCAATCTCGATGTCTACCGTTTGGACGCCGATGGCCTTCCCGAAAAGCTGGTCGACTCGCGCAACGAGAAGAAAACCAAGGCGCATTCGGTCGGCGTCAGCTCTGACAACCGCTCGGTCTACGTCCCCTATGTCAAAGAGGAGAACGCGCTCTACCAGTACCGCTTCGACCCGGAGACCGGCAAACTGAGCCCCGGTGCGCCGGCTCACATCGAACTGCCGGATGCGGTCGGGCCGCGTCACCTGGCGTTCCACCCGACCAAGCCGTACGTCTATTTCAGCAACGAGCAACAGCTCGGCGTCAGCGCATACAAGATCGGCGCCAAGGGCGGCCTGCAACCGCTGCAGATCTGTGCGGCCGTGGAGACGCCGCCAGCGGATGGGATGGCCGCATCGGGCATCGTCATCACTCCCGACGGGCGGTTTCTTTACGTCGGGGTGCGCGGTTTCGGCAAACCCCTCAACGCGGTGTTCGGCTATGCGATCGGGGAGGGCGGAAAGTTGACATCACTCGGCATGACGGCAACTGACAGCATCCCCTGGGCGCTTGGGATGTCGCCGAACGGAGATCACCTGTTCGTCACCTCCTCCGATCAAGGTTCCCTCGCCGCGTATGCCATCGACAACAAAGGCGGCCTGAAGAAGCAGGCTTCCGTCAAGATCGGAGAGCGCTTCTGGAACATCCTCGTGCTCGGAGACGCGTCGGAATAGGAACGGCAATGGCTAGTGCCGCATCACACGAAAAAAGATGATTATTTTTGAACTGGGAGGCGATGGTTCTTCATCCCCAACGGGGATACGGATTTAAGCCCAGGGTTGCCGGAGTGAAACGGAGGCTACCCTGGGACAATGCGCGTGAAGATCATCCAACCCCAACGGGGTTGTGTCCGTCCCGGAATCAATCCCAGGCGTATTCCTCATCCCAGCTTTGGCCATGAAGCATGAGATATCCGGTGGATTTCCAGGCTCGGCCGCAACCCCGTTGGGGTTGATTGATTTTTGGTGCGGTTGTCCCGGGGTAGGCTTCACTGCGTTACGCCAACCCCGGGCTGAAATACGCAACCCCGTTGGGGTTGATGGTTCTTCATCCCCAACGGGGATACGGATTTTAGCCCAGGGTTGCCGGAGCAGGGCGGAGGCTACCCTGGGAACTCCCGCCCCCCTGGATATCCCAACCCCAACGGGGTTGCGTCCGTCCCGGAATCAATCCCAGGCGTATTCCTCATCCCAGCTTTGGCCATGAAGGGCATCTTGAAACCGCCCGGTGCAAATTGTTTGTCAAAATCGCCGG